>JASFUX010000270.1:0-4717 GCA_050050115.1 Maricaulaceae bacterium
CGTGCTCAACACCCAGGTGGTGTTCAAGATCAACCGTCTGGCGACGGACTTCGTGCAGATGCGCTAGGGGCGGCGAGCGGTCCGCCGCGTCCGACACGCAGTGCTTGCGCACCGCCGTTTCTAGCGGATGACGCGACGCTGAGGCGGTTTCTCCTCCGCTCTTGGCTAGGCCGGCCGTTCGAGCGTACGGTTCGCGCAGACCGTCCTGGGGAGGAAATCATCATGGCTAGTATCGTTTCGACGGCGCGGCCCGCGCCGGCCCGTCGCTGGCGCGGGCTGCTTTCGGCTGGCGCGCTGACCTTGCTCGCGGGTTGCGCGTCCGTCGGCGGGTTGTTCGCGTCGGCGCACGATCCGGCGTGGCCGGCTGCGGAGGCCGCCGATCCGACAGCGCTCGGCTTCTCCGCCGGCGGTCTGACGGCGCTCGACGCGCGGATGGCGCAATCGGTCGCCGACCAGGACGTCAAGGGCATGGTGACGCTGCTGGCCCGGGACGGCGAGGTCGCGCAGTTCCGCACTTATGGCGAGCGCTCGGACGGCGAGCCGATGACCGAGGACACGATTTTCCGCATCTACTCGATGAGCAAGCCGCTGACCGGCGTGGCGATGATGCAGCTTTACGAGCAGGGCCTGTGGGATCTCGATGATCCGGTGACGCTGCATGCGCCGGAGCTGGCGAACTTGATGGTCTATGTCGGCGATGATGCGGACGGCGCGCCGATCATCGAGCCGGTCTCCCGGCCGCCGACGATGCGCGAGCTGATGTCGCACACGGCGGGCTTCGGCTACGGCCTTTCGGGCGACGATCCGGTGAACACGGCGTTCCGCGACCAGGGCGTGCTGGCCTCGGCGGACCTCGACGAGCTGATGGAGAAGGTCTCCGGCATCCCGCTGCTCTTCGAGCCGGGCGAGCGCTGGTACTATTCCGTCGCGGTCGACGTTCAAGGCTACCTGGTTCAGAAGCTGTCGGGCCAGCGGTTCGGCGACTACATGCAGGAACACGTCTTCGGGCCGCTGGAGATGAACGACACCGCGTTCTACGTCGCGGCCGAAGACGTCGACCGCTTCGCCGACGTCTATCGTTGGGACGCTGACGAAGAGCGGCTGATCGCCAATCCGGAGCGCGAGGATCGGCCGGGCTTCACCGATCCGAACCGGCTGGAGTCGGGCGGCGGCGGCCTGGTGTCGACGACGCACGATTATGCGCGCTTCTGTCAGATGATGCTCAACCGCGGCTCGCTGGGCGGCGCGCGGGTGCTCAATCCCGAGACGGTGGATCTGATGGCGCAGAACCATATCGGCGATCTGCGCCTTTATTCGGACGGCACGCTCGAGAATCCCGGACTGCCAGGCGTCGGCTTCGGTCTCGACTTCGCGGTCCATATCGACACCGCGGAAAGCGAAGCGCCGTACGGCCACGGGACCTACTACTGGGGCGGCGCGGCCGGCACCTGGTTCTGGATCGACCCGGTGAACGATCTGTTCTTCATCGGCATGATTCAGTCGATGGGCGGGCGGCGCCCCGATGCGATGAACTTCCGCGAGGCGTCCGCAGAGCTGGTCTACGACGCTCTGGTTGAAGACGGGGGCATGTAGGCGGGGGCGCTCACACGCCCTTCGCCCTCAACGTTCCCAAGAACGCCGTTAAGTCGTCCGTGACGTGATCGACATGATCGGGCGCCTCGCCTGGGCCGGCGGGACGGGCGTGCTCGGGTTCGTAGCTCCAGTCCTTACCGGTGCGCACGAGCACGGTGACGAAACCCATCTCGGCGGCCGGCGCGAGGTTGCGAGGGATGTCCTCGAACATCGCCGCGCGCCGGGGATCGACGCCGCAGTGCGCAACGAAGCGCTCGTAGGCGTCGCGCATCGGCTTGGGCGCATAAGCGCTGGCGGTGATGTCGAAGACGTCGTCGAAAAGGCCGGTGAGGCCGCGCTTGTCCAGCACCCGGTCGGCGTGCCCGCGCGAGCCGTTGGTGAAGACGAACTTGCGCCCCGGTAAAGCGGCGATGTTGGCGCGCAAGATCGCGCACGGTTCGACCGGCGCGAGGTCGATGTCGTGGACGTAGTCGAGAAAGTCGTCCGGCGGCACGTCGTGCAGCTTCATCAGGCCGGCGAGCGTCGTTCCGTGCTCGGCGTAGTAGCGTTTCTGCACCGCCCGCGCTTCGCCTGGCGAGAGCCCCAGCGCGCGGGCGACGTACTCGGTCATGCGCACGTCGACCTGGGCGAAGAGATCGCATTCGGAAGGGTAGAGAGTGTTGTCGAGGTCGAACGCCCAAGCCTCGACCTGCTCGAATCCCGCGGGCGGATTTTGAGGCGCTCGCGGCGCGGCGGGTTCGGTCATCGGCGCAGCGCCGCGCCTGCGTCTTCGAAGTCGGACTCGGAGAATTCCAACGTGGCCGCAGGCCGCTCTCGCGACAGCACGGTCAGGAAGCGGCCCTCTTCGAAGCCGCGGACCTCGCAGTCGCCGCGGCCGAGGATCGCGAACCGGGTCGGCGCGAGACAGAAGGCCTCCTGGGCGGCCGCGAGCGGGCGGTCCTCGCCGCCCGCTTCGCCCTCGATCGCCGCGTAAACGTAGTAGGCGGCCTGGGTCAGCGGCGTATCGAGCACCTTGGCGCACTCGTCGGGGCCGAGCGGCCACCAGCCGCGCGACTCCCAGCTTTCCTCGGCGCGCATGGCGACGGCGGTCCACACCGTCGCCTCGGCGCGGTTGCACAGCTTGAGGCCGGCCTCGTCCGAGCGCTGCAGCGCGGCGGTTTCGAGCATGTCGATCAGCTCGGGGTCGGGCGGCGTGTTGCTGAGGCCCGCCGCGGAGAGGAACGCCGAGATCGCCTGGTCGGTGCGCCGCCCCGGATAGCCGTCGATGGCGCGGGTGTAGAAGCCTGTGTCCGAAAGCAGCCGCTGGATGCCCGCGACGCGCAGCCGCTCGGGATCGCCGGGGATCAAGGGATCGCCGAGCACGCGCGAGCCGTAGTCGGGGTGCAGCTTCTCAAGCGTCGGCTCGACCATGGTCGAGGTGTGCTCGGTTCCTTCGATCGGCTCTTCGAGGAAGTAGCGGGTTTCAAAGCCGAGATCCTCGCAGGCCGCGTCGCCGGCGAGGGAGAAGTCGCGGGTGTCCACGCACAGCGGCGTCTGGCCGGACCATTCACGAAGCCCCCCGCGGTGCGCCGCCGACGAGCGGGCATAGATGTGGTGCAAGCCCGAGGTCAGTTCGTCGCGCGCGATCTCGCAGTCGCCGGGGCGGACCCGCGTCCAGCCCTCGGTGACCTGCCGCTCGGCCTCGGGCGAGGAGGTCGCGACTTCGATGACGTAGCTCGTCTCGTTGCAGATGCTCCACTGCGCCCAGGCGGGCGCGGGCAGGACGGCGGCCAGGAGCGGCGCGAGTACGGCGAACGCGGCGCGGCGCATGAGCACGGGCGGTCCTCCCCAATCAGTTCAGCTGGACGCGAGCCCGGCTATTTCGGCTCTCAATTCGGCGATTCCGCGGCCGGTCTCCGCCGAGGTTGCGCGCACCGTCGGATGGGCGGCGGGGCGCTTGGCGACGGCGGCTTTCGTCGCGCCGAGGACGGCCTCGAGCGCGCCGGACTTGAGCTTGTCCGCCTTGGTCAGGACGATTTGATACGACACGGCCGCCGCGTCCAGGGCCGACATCACCTCTTCATCCGACGCTTTGAGGCCGTGACGGGAGTCGATCAGCAGGAAAACGCGCCGCAAATTCGCCCGGCCGCGCAGATAGTCGCGCATCAGCGCCGTCCAGCGGGCGATTTCGGTCTTGGGCGCGCGGGCGAAGCCGTAGCCCGGCAGGTCGACGACGTAGAGCGGGGCGGCGGTCTCGAAGAAGTTGATCTCGCGCGTGCGGCCCGGCGCGTTCGAGGCGCGCGCCAGGCCCTTCTGGTTGGCCAGCGCATTGATCAGCGAGGATTTGCCCACGTTGGACCGGCCGGCGAAGGCGACCTCGGCGCGGTCGGCCTCGGGCAGGGCGTCGAACTTGACCACGCCTTTGAGGAAGGTGACCGGCCGGGCGAACAGAAGCCGGCCCGCTTCGAGGTCGAGATCGTCGTCAGCCGGGTTGGGGTCGGCCGGGTTGGGCTGCAGTTCGCTCATCGGCGCATCATAGACGGAATTGGAAAGCTCGCGTCCTATTCGGCTCCGCCCGAGCCGCCGCCCGTCCCAGCTCCACCCGATCCTGCGCCGCCTGAGGCGAGCCGCGCTTTGAGCTGGCCGAAGCGCTTGGAGACGAAGGTGCCGATCGGCGTGTCGACCCCTTGCCGGCGGATGATGATGTACTGCTGGGTGAACGTGAGGATGTTGCTCCATGTCCAGTAGATCAGCAGACCCGCAGCCCACTGCGACAGCACGAACATGAACACCCACGGCATGAAGGCGAAGATCCGCGCCTGCATCGGATCGGGCGGCGGCGGATTGAGCGTCATCGTCGCCGACATCGAGATCCCGTAGAGCAGCGGCCAGATCCCAAGCGCGAGGAAGCTCGCGCCGATGAACCCGCCGATCACCGGCACGCTGACCGGGTCGTAGGGCAGCAGGCCGAAAAGGTTCCAGATGTTGGTCGGGTCCTTCGCCGAGAGGTCGTTGATCCAGCCGAAGAACGGCGCGTGCCGCATCTCGATCGTGACGAACAGCGTCTGATAGAGCGCGAACAGGATCGGCATCTGCACCAGCATCGGCAGGCAGCCCATGAGCGGATTGACCTTCTCGCGCTGGT
>JASFUX010000271.1:0-4693 GCA_050050115.1 Maricaulaceae bacterium
CAGAGCTTCTCGACACCGCGCTGAAGACCGCGAAGCTCTCGATCAACGACGACGCCCGCGCCCGGCTCATCCCGCAGCTCGAAGGCGACCGCGCGCTCGCCCGCGCCGAGATCGACAAGCTGATCTTGTACAAAGGCTCTGACGCGTCCGAGCCGATCAGCGTCGCCGATGTCGACGCGATATCATCAGGCGCCGAACCGGTGGCGTTGGACGATGTCGTCGACGCCGTGCTGGGGGGCGACCTCGAAGCCGCCGATCACGACCTCGGCCTTGCGCTCGCCGGCGGGGCGACGGGTGTCGGGATTTCTCGGGCGATCCAGCGGCGGCTCCTGCAGCTGCACGCCGCCGCGCCGACGTACGCCCAGAACCGCGACGCGACCGCCGCGGCCAAGTCGCTGCGACCGCCGCTGTTCGGACCGCGTCTCAACGCGTTCAAGGCGCAGCTCGCCATCTGGAGCCCGCGCCGGATCGACGCCGCAATTGCGGAAACTTTGAAGACGGAAGTGCGCCTGAAGTCCGCGGGCGCGGCCGAGGCGACTTTGATCAGCCGCCTCGCGCTCGCGCTTGCTGGTCAGGCCCGCCGCGCGCGGCGGTAGCCCTTCTTACCGCCCGAACCCAAACCGCGGTCCGGCGTTCTGCGGCGCGCCAGCTTGCAGTCGCCGGCACACGTCCTCGAGCTGCTCGAGCGTCGCATAACGGATGCGGATCTCGCCGCCGGCGTCGCCGCGGTGGCGGATGTCCACCTCGAGGCCCAGCGCCTCGGCGACCGAGCTTTCGAGTGCCACCGTCGACGAGTCCTTGCTCGACGGACGACCGCCGCGACCACCGGAGTCGCCGCCCGCCTCTTCGTGCGCCTGGCGCGCAAGATTCTCCGCTTCGCGGACCGTGAGACCCGCTTCAAGGATCTTGTCGGCGAGGGACTCCGCGTTCGGCGCGGTCGCAATCGCGCGCGCGTGGCCGGCCGAGAGCTTGCCCTCGTAGACCATGTCGCGCACGCGCGGCGGCAAAGCGAGAAGCCGCATCGTGTTGGCGACGTGGCTGCGCGACTTGCCGATCACCTTGGCGATGTCTTCCTGGGTGTGACCGAACTCGTCCATCAGCGCGCGATAGCCGCGCGCCTCTTCGATGGCGTTGAGGTCCGCCCGCTGGACGTTCTCGATGATCGAAATCTCGAGGACTTCCTGATCGTCAAGCTCGCGGACGACCACCGGCACGTCGCGCAGCTCGGCGCGCTGAGCAGCGCGCCAGCGCCGCTCGCCGGCGACGATCTGATAGGCGTCGAGCCCTTTGATCGGACGCACCAGGATCGGCTGGATCAGCCCCTTCTCCTTGATGGAGTCGGTCAGCTCCTGAAGGTCCTTGTCGTCAAAGCGCTTGCGCGGCTGATCCGGATTGCGCCGCAGCTTTTCAAGCGGAACGATCTTCGCGCCCTCGGCTGGAGCGCCGCTCTTAGCCGGTTCGAGACGGGTCACCGACGCACCGTCCGAAGACGGAGCATCGCTCCCCTTCCCGTCGTTCGAAGGCGTTTCGCTCGGCGCAGTCGCGCGCGAAAGTGACGGATCGACGTCTCCCAGAAGGGCCGAGAGTCCGCGTCCAAGTCTGCTTGGTTTTGATTGTGACATCTTGTTTGTTCTCGCCCCTTAGGCCGCTTCCGCCGGCACGCGCTCACGGCGGAGGAACTCCGCGGCGAGCTTCATGTAAGCTTGGCTGCCCGCGCATTTTTGATCGTAGAGGATGACGGGTTTGCCGAACGACGGCGCCTCCGACACGGTGACGTTGCGCGGTATCGTCACCTCATAGAGCTTATTGCCGAAGTGCTCGCGCACGTTGTCGGCGACTTCCTTGGCCAAGTTGGTGCGGCTGTCGAACATCGTCAGCAGCACGCCCTCGACCTCGAGCTTCGGATTGAGCTGGTTGCGCACCAGATCGATCGTACGCACCAGCTGAGAGAGACCTTCAAGCGCGAAGAACTCGGCCTGCAGCGGCACGAAGACACTGTCGGACGCGGTGAGCGCGTTGACGGTCAGCAGGTTCAAGGACGGCGGGCAGTCGATGAAGATGTAGTTGTAGTCGCGCGCCTGTCCGGAATTGACCGCGGCCTTCAACTGATCGATCGCCGTCTTGAGCCGGAAGTTCCGCCCCTCCTCTTCAAGAAGTTCGGCTTCCGCGCCCGCCAGCTCGGCGACTGACGGCACGACGTCGAGGTGCGGCACGATGGTCTCGTTGATCGCGTCGATGAGGTTCCCGTCGTTCATCAGCACGTCGTAGGTCGTCACCTTCCGCGTCGCGCGCTCGACGCCGAGGCCGGTCGAGGCGTTGCCCTGGGGATCGATGTCGATCACCAGGCAGGGCTCGCCGGTGGCGGCGAGTGCGGTGCCGAGGTTGATCGCGGTGGTGGTCTTGCCGACGCCGCCTTTCTGGTTGGCGACGGCGATGATCTTGACTGGCCTGCTAGGCGCTGCGGGTGTCGACATGTTCGAGCCTCTTGATCAGCACGACCCGCCCGTTTGGATCGGATCGGCTCGGCTGAAGTTCGGACTGAAACCGCCATGATTTGCTGGCGGCGGTCAATTCGGCCTCAGCCTCGCGGCCCTTGAGGAACACACCCACCGTGTTGTCTTTCCACAGGCTTTGGACATATCCGAGCAGGCGTGTCAACGGCGCGCACGCACGTGCGGTGACGACGTCGAACCCCTCCCCCGTGACGCGGGGCGGCAAGTCCTCGACTTTCACCTCATGTACGACGGCCGGCGCGCCCGTGGCGCGGACCGCCTCCCGCAAGAACGCCGCCCGCTTGGCGCTCGGCTCTATCAGATGCACCTCGCCCGCTTCGCCTGCGTCCTTCATTCGAAGCGCGACGGCGAGCCCGGGGAAGCCCGCGCCCGAGCCGATGTCGGCCCAGCGGCGGGGCGCGTCTGACTGTCGGACAGACAGCGAAACGAGGTCGTAGACTTGCGCGCTGTCATACGCATGACGACGCCAGAAATCATCGAGCGTCGACGCGCCGACCAAATTGATCCGTGCTCCCCATTTTTCGAGTAGCGAGCGCCATACCTCGAATCCTGAGGCCGTTTCACGTGAAACGCCGGTCGCCTCGATGAAGGAGTCGATGTCCATCGGAGCGATCGTCATTCATGCGCTCTCTGATCGTCCGGCTTCGGACGAAACTGTGCGCACAGCGATCGTCTCATCCGCTCGCCCGGCGCGCGCGCTTCACGTGAGCCAAGAGCGCGGTCAGCGCGCTCGGAGTCATGCCCTCGATCCGGCCGGCCTGACCCAGGGTCGCCGGCCGCACCTGAGCGAGCTTCTCGCGCGCCTCGTTCGACAGCCCGCCCACCGACCCGTAGTCCAGCTCCGCCGGAATCTTCAAATCCTCGTCGCGGCGGAAGGCGACGATGTCGGCCTCCTGGCGTTCGATGTAGCCCTGGTAGACGGCGTCGATCTCGATCTGCTCGCGCACCGGCTTCGACAGGTCGCCAAGCTGCGGCCAGATCGCTGCGAGATCGTTCCACGTGACACGCGGCAGGGCGAGCAGATCGACGACGCTGCGCCTGCGGCCGTCCGCGTTGACCGCGATCCCGCGGGCTTTCGCTTCTTGTGGAGTAAGTGTGGTTTCACGTGCAAAGGCGCGCGCCGCCGCGAGCGCGTCGGCCTTCGCCGCGAACGCCTCGGTCCGCGTCGCGCCGACCACGCCCGCGTCAACGCCGCGGCGCGTCAGTCGCTGGTCTGCGTTGTCGGCGCGCAGCGTCAGCCGATACTCGGCGCGCGAGGTGAACATCCGATAGGGCTCGCTGACGCCGCGTGTAACAAGGTCGTCGATCAACACGCCGACGTAGGCCTCCGACCGGTCGAACACGATCGGCTCGGACCCACCCGCCGCGCGCGCTGCGTTCATCCCGGCGATCAACCCTTGAGCGGCGGCTTCCTCGTAACCGGTGGTGCCGTTGATCTGGCCCGCGAGATAAAGCCCGGGCAGCTTTTTGGTCTGCAGGTCCGGCGTCAGCTCGCGCGGATCGACGTAGTCGTACTCGATCGCATAGCCGAAGCGTTTCACGCGAACACGCTCGAGCCCGGGGATGGTGGCGAGGAACAACCTCTGGACATCCTCTGGAAGCGATGTGGAGATCCCGTTCGGATAGATCGTGTCGCCGCCGGGATTGCCGGGCAGCGCCTCGGGCTCGAGGAAGATCTGGTGGCTCGACCGGTCGGCGAACTTCACCACCTTGTCTTCGATCGACGGGCAGTAGCGCGGGCCGCGCCCGGAGATCGCGCCGCCGTAGACCGCCGACTGTTCGAGGTTATCGGCGATGACCTGATGGGTGGCTTCGGTCGTGTGGGTAATTCCACATGAAACCTGCGGGACGGTGATCGCCTCGGTGAGAAACGAGAACGCGACTGGCTCGTCGTCGGCCGGCTGCATGTCGAGCCCGGCCCAGTCGATTGAGTTCGCGTCGAGCCGCGCCGGCGTGCCGGTCTTCATGCGTCCCATGAGGAACCCCAGGCCGTAGAGCCGGTCCGAGAGCCCGATCGCCGGCGCCTCGCCGACGCGGCCGGCGGGGATGCGCTCGCGTCCCACGTGGATCACGCCCTTGAGGAACGTGCCGGTCGTCAGCACCACGCAGGGCGCGCGAAAGGTCTGACCATCCTCGCCAATGACGCCGGCGGCCCGGCCATCCTCGACAATCAGGTCCTC
>JASFUX010000272.1:0-4599 GCA_050050115.1 Maricaulaceae bacterium
CTCAGGTCCATGTCGGCCTCGCTTTCCCCGCTTGTAATACTCAATCTGAGTATAAGTGCGGCGTACGTTCAGGCTGCCAGATAAGCGACAGCCCACTTATGTTCAAGGTGAGCATAAGGGTAAATGTGACAAAAGCAAGAAGTTTCGCCGAGGGCGCTCAACTATTTGGCGTAGCGCGGCGATCGGGCGCACCGGAGGGGCGTTCCGGCGTGTTCGTCAGCCGAGCCGGTATTCCGCATCGAGGCTCGCCTGCCCGTCGCAAACTGCGACGCCGGTCTCGACCATGTGGATGAGATGGGCGAGCACCGAGTGCGCTGCGGCCGGAAACAGGCGCTTGTCGACGTCGGCGTACATCGCCGGGACCATCTCCTTGATGTGGCGGCGGCCGGCGGCGATCTGATCGAGGATCTGCCGCTCCCGCGCCCGGCGGTGCTGGATGTAGGCCTCGACGAAACCCGAGGGATCGCCGATGGGCGGGCCGTGCGTCGGCCAGAGCTTGTCGTAGCTTCGGTCGCGCACCTTCTCGAGCGAGCGCAGATAGTCGCCCATGTCTCCGTCCGGCGGGCTGATCACGCTCGTCGACCAGCCCATGACGTGATCGCCGCAAAACAGCGCATTTTCTTCCTTGAGCGCGAAGCACATGTGGTTGGAGGTGTGCCCCGGCGTGTGGACCGCCTCGATCGTCCAGCCGTCGCCTTCAAAGAGGTCGCCGTCGCGGATTTCGATGTCGGGTTTGAAGCGCAGGTCGTCGCCCGCCTCCATCCGGACCTCGCCGCCGACCGGCGGGCGGGGCTGCAGCCCGTAGCCGTAGACCTGGCAGCCGTGCGCCTCGGCGAGCGGCTTGGCGAGCGGGGAGTGGTCGAGGTGATGATGCGTGACGAAGACGTGGCTGACCTCTTCGTCTCCGAGCGCGGCCCAGAGCGCCTCGCGGTGACCGTCGTGGTCGGGACCGGGATCGATCACGGCGACCTGGCCGCGGCCAATGACGTAAACGCCGGTGCCGATGTAGGTGAACGGGCCGGGGTTCTCGGCGACGAGCCGGCGCACGAGCGGGCTGACCTGCGCCATCCGGCCGTACTCGAACTCCATTTCTCGGACGAATGGGATGCCGGCCGTCATCGCGCGCCCTCAACGTTTATTTCGACTTTGGGGTTCGCTTCGACGCTTGGGTTCTCCGCCGCGTCCTTCGCCCGCGGCCGCGCCAGGCCCGCCGCGAGCATCTCGCCGAGCGCGCGCGTCGCCTCGAGCTTCTTGCCCAGCGGCAGCGCGGTGGGCGGGCCCATGTCGGTCTTGTTGACGTCGACGATATAGAGACGGCCGTCGGCTTTGTCGCGCAGCACGTCGAGCCCGCCCCAGTCGAGCTTCATCGCGCGGGCGAAGGCGGTGAGCTTGGCCCGCTCCTCGTTGGTGAAGCAGGCTTCGGCGGTCGTCAGGCCCACCTCGGCGTTCTCGTTCGCAAAGCGCGCGCTCACCGGCCGGCGCTTTAAGAACACCGGGCCGATCCGGCCGAACACGGTCGGGCAGCGCAAGTCCTCGACGAGCCCGTCCGCGCGGGTGTTGTCGATCAAGCGCTGATAGACGAAGCCCTCGCGCGGCGCGCAGGGCGCGGCGGCGACGCGGCCATCGTGCGCGCCGTTCTTCTCGGACTTCTCGACAACCGGGCCGTCGTGCGCCAAGGGGTCGATCGTCAGCGGATAGCCGAACACCGCTTCGAACACTTCGGCGACGCGCGATTTCGACACGTCGGGGCAGTCGAAGTTGATGCGCCGAATGTGCGGCGGCAGCGTGATGCGCGGCGGGGCGGAGACGGTGGAGTCCTCGAAGAAGACGACGGCGTCGGCCGCGTGCGGGTCGTTGATGAAGCGCGCCCGGGCTGCGTGCGCGGCGGGCCAGAGCAGATACCAGGGGCGCGCCGCGTCAGGCGCGCAGCATATGCGCGCGCCCGTTCGGCCGCGCAGCAGCGACGAGAGCCGGACGGTTTGCATCGCCAGGTAGAACAGCAGCCAGTCGAGCGTCTCTTTGAGC
Organism: Maricaulaceae bacterium; assembly: GCA_050050115.1. Taxonomy (GTDB): domain Bacteria; phylum Pseudomonadota; class Alphaproteobacteria; order Caulobacterales; family Maricaulaceae; genus JASFUX01. Next base: position 2,026 of record JASFUX010000272.1, read on the forward strand.
ACCGCCAGATTGTAGTGCACGCGCGCGCCGGTCTTCTTCACCCGGAGGTGGTCGCGGTGAAACTCGAAGTCCCCCGTCCAGCTAGAGTTCCAGCTCGATTTCCAGCCTGATCCGGACATGAACGCCTCATGATGCGGTCCCCTTCATTTAAGAGGCCGCCCCGAGCGGCACAAAATAAATCTGCGATCACGGAAACGTCGATGCGGCGAGAGGATGGATCGCCGCAAGGAGAGGACGCCGCGGGCGCGGAACCAGGCTCCACGCCCAACTTTGAATCTGCGGCGCTTTGCGCCGCGGGCGTACGCATGTGCTGCACGCCTGATTTGAGCCTGCAGCGCTTTGCGCTGTTGGCCGATTGACAATGCATGACGACGCTGTGACGTTCCCGCTCCTCTCCAAAGGCCGACGCGTGACAGGGGCTAATGGTCGGATACGCTCTGCGGCGCCTGATCGTCGCGGTCCCTACGATCTTCATCATCATCACCGTCGCTTTCTTCATGATGCGCGCGGCGCCGGGCAGTCCGTTCGATCTCGAGCGCCCGCTTCCGCCGGAGATCTACGCGCGCGTTCAGGCCGCCTACGATCTCGATAAGCCGGTCTATCAGCAGTATCTCGCCTACCTCGGCGATCTCCTGCGCGGCGACCTGGGGCCGTCGCTCAAGTACCGCGACAAGACCGTGCGCCAGATCCTGCAGGAGGGCGCGCCGGTGTCCGCGGTCGTGGGCTTCTCCTCGTTGCTGCTCTCCATCGTCGTGGGCGGCGCGCTCGGGGTGATCGCCGCGCTGCGGCAGAACCGGCCGGGGGATTTCGCAGTGATGGGCGTGGCGCTCGTCGGCATCGCAATCCCGCCGTTCGTGGTCGGACCGCTTCTGCAACTCCTTTTCGGCGTACATCTCGACTGGCTGCCGACAGCGGGACTCGACCGGGGACGGATCACGTTCGATCGGATGATCCTGCCGGTGATCACCTTGGCGCTGCCGCAGATCGCAATTCTTTCGCGGCTAATGCGAGCGTCCATGATCGAGGTGATCCGATCGAACTACATCCGCACCGCCAGGGCGAAGGGGTTGTCGGAGACCCGGGTGGTCCTAGCCCATGCGCTGCGCGCCGCCGCGCCGCCGCTCGTCAGCTACCTGGGCCCAGCGGCCGCAGCGCTGGTGACCGGCTCGCTGGTGATCGAGCAGATATTCCAGCTGCCCGGCATCGGCCGACAGTTCGTCATCGGCGCGCTGCAGCGGGACTACACCTTGGTGATGGGGGTGGTGATCCTCTACTCGACGCTCATCATCCTGATGAATCTCGTCGCCGACCTGGCGCTCGCCTGGCTCGATCCGAAGGTGCGCGACCAATGAGCTTCACGCCCGTCACCGACAACGCGCGCGAGGAGGTTGCGGTCAAGGCCGCCGCGAAGGGCCGCTCGCTCTGGGACGATGCGCGCCGGCGGCTGTTCAACAACCGCGCCGCCGTCGTCAGCATGATCGTGCTCGTCGTCTATCTGGCGATTGCAATCCTCGGCCAGCTCATCTGGCCGCACGACTTCCGCACGCAATACGACGATCGGGTCGGCATTCCGCCGACGTTCGAGCATCTGCACATCTTCGGCACCGACTATCTCGGCCGCGATCTTTTCGCGCGCACGCTGATCGGCTTTCTCGTCTCGCTCGCAGTCGGCGTCGTCGCCACGGTGATCTCGCTGATCATCGGCGTCGCCTGGGGGGCGGTTGCGGGCTATGTCGGCGGGCGGGTCGATCAGATCATGATGCGGATCGTCGACGTCATCTATTCGCTGCCATACGTCTTCCTGGTGATCCTGCTGCTCGCCGTGACCCAGGATTTCACTCAAGGTCAGCCGTTCTTGAAGCTCCTGATCCTCTTCGGCGCGATCGGCGGGGTGCAATGGCTGACCATGGCGCGGATCGTGCGCGGACAGACCCTCTCGATCCGGCGGCGCGAGTTCGTCGAGGCGGCGATCGCCGGCGGGGCGACCGGCGCGCAGGTGATCCGCCGGCACGTCGTGCCGAACGTGCTCGGCCCGGTGGTCGTCTACATGACCTTGACCATCCCGGTCGTGATCCTGGCCGAGAGCTTCTTGTCGTTCATCGGCCTCGGCGTGCAGGAGCCGATCACCTCGCTCGGCAGCCTGATCAAGAATGGCTCGGACGACATGGAGCTGATGCCCTGGACGCTGATCGCGCCCGCGTTCGTGATGATGACGACGCTCTTGTGCTTCAACTTCATCGGCGACGGTCTGCGCGACGCCATCGACCCCAAGGACCGCTGACGGCGGACGATCGGTGTTGAGGCTGCCGCGGAATGTCGTAGGCTCAGCGTCAATGCGCCCATGTTGACGCGCCGCGCCGGGCTGACGCTCCAGGCGCGCGGTCGATCAAACCTTCAAGGAGGCTCCCACATGCTTCGATCCGCGTTTCGCGCCCTGATGACCTCGACCGCGCTCGTCTCGCTCGCCGCCTGCGGCGGCGGGGACGGGGCGGAAGACCAATATACGCTCTACTACGGCAACACCGCCGAGCCCCTGAGCCTCGATCCGCACAAGGTGCAAGGTGTTTGGGAGAA
>JASFUX010000273.1:0-4588 GCA_050050115.1 Maricaulaceae bacterium
GCAGCACCGGCCCGCCGGTCTCCAGGAATTGCTGGAGACCGGAGAGTTGCGCTGTGGGACTGAAAAGTTCGCCCATGACGGCGCTCCTTCTTCAGCCCTAGCCGGCTCGCCGCGCTTCGGCGTGCCGCGCCACGATGCCCGCCGCCTGCTGCTCGAGCACTTCCTGCACGCCGCGGCTGGCCGAGGCGCAGAAGGAGTGGATGAACATCAGCGGGATCGCCGCGTAGAGACCGAGCACGGTGGTGATCAGCGCCTGAGAGATACCGCTGGCCATGATCTGCGGGTCGCCCGCGCCGAACAGCGTGATCTGCTGGAAGGTGATGATCATGCCCGTCACGGTGCCGAGCAGGCCGAGCATCGGCGTGATGGCCGCGAGCAGCTTGATCAGGTTGAGGCCGAAGTCGAGACCCGCGCTTTCGCGAACGATCGCTTCGTCGAGCTTGAGCTCGAACGTCTCGATGTCCGCCGAGCGCGCGTCCTCGGCCGCCAGCATGATCTTGCCGAGCGGATTGCCCTTGCTCGCGCGCGACTTGCGCGCCTGGCCGCGAACGGCCGAGCCCACCATGAACAGTTGGAAGAGGCGCAAGAGCCCGAAGATCACCCCGATGACCGCGAGCACGGCGATGATCTTGCCGACGATGCCGCCGTATTCGAAGCGTTCTTGAAGCGAGGGCGCGTCGATGATGATGCCCATCAGCGTGCCGCGCGAAGGATCGATCGGTCCGGCGACGATCTGGCCGGGGTTGGCGCGCGCAACGGTCTGCGCGGCGGACGTGTAGCGGGCCGCAGGCTGACGCGCCAGAACGGTCATCGCGCCTTCATCGGCGGTCACGAATTGTGCGCCTGAGCCGCGCGGCGTGGCGAACAACGTGAACGGACCAATCCGGGTGACGGGCACTTCTTGCGAAGAGCCGTCGCCGCCGATGTTGGCGACCCGCCCGGTGAAGGTGACAACTTGGCGCTGGTAGACCATCTCTTGGATCAGGGTCTTCCAGACTGCGTCCATCTCGATCTGGGTCGGCAGCCGCTCGGTCTCGGACAGATCTTCAAGACGCTCGAGCAGGGAGGCGTCTTCGCCAAGCTCCGTCTCCGCCATGAAGACGCCCGGCTGGGCGGCGATGTTCGAGGACGACATCTGACCGGTGATGTCGAGCGCGGCCTGACGGGCGACCCCGAAAAGCTCGCCGAAGTCGCCTTGGTTCGCCGTCAGCTCTTCGTTGAGCTCGCGAATGCGTTCTTCGTTCTCTTCAAAAAGGAGCGTCAGACGCTCGCCTTCGGCGATGAGGTCTTCAAGCTCTTGCTCGGCTTCGACCAGGAGGCGCGCCTGCTGGTCGCGCTCGCGGCGGAAGCGGGCTTCGCGCTCTCGAGACTCCGCGCTCATCTCACGCGAGTCGCTGAGGATCCTGTCGATCACGCCTTGAAGCGTCGAGGCGGGCTCCGGGGTCGGCTGAGCGAGCGCCGGCGCGGCGTTCACTACGGCGAAGGTCCCAAGCGCAGCGGCGAGGGCGATGGTTTTGATTTGAAACTTCATGATCATCCCCCTCACTCGGCCGCGTCCACGGGCGTAGCGCCCGGCACGGGACCGACGAACACGTTCGGCGCCAAGGTTTCACGCGCCATCCGGATGGCGTCGCGAACGCCGCCGCGGTGCGAGCCGTCGAGCTGCTCCCAGGCGCCGGTTTCAGTGTTCCAGATCGCAAGATCGCTCTGGTCCTGCGACATGTAGACGAAAGCCACGCGGCCGATGAGCAGGTAGTCGACGTTCGGCGCGGTTTCGTCGGGCGGAACGTCCGAGAGCGGATTTTCGTTCAGCGGCGCCGACCAAGTCCGCAGGAACCGTCCGTAGTCCGCCTCGACCTGATAGGTGTCGACGATCTGGCGATAGCGCTCGGCCGGGGCGACGGCCGGGTTGTCCATCAGCGCGCGCAGCCGGTCGACGCGGTCAAGACGCTCGTCGCGCAGGAACGGGATGTCCGCGCGGACGAAGGCGTCGAGGGTGGAGATCATCTCGAACTGCATCGGCAGGAGATTGCGCAGAACATCCTCGACCTCGGTGATCTGACGTTGGAGGTCGGCGATCTCGTTTTGCTGGCTGTCGAGATAGACCCGCTGCTGCTCCACGTAGAGCCGCTGGTTGGCGATCCGTTGAAGGACGGCCCGGTATTCGCGGAACAGATCGCCGGTCTCGTCCGCGAGCCTGTCGATCCGCTCCTGAGCCGCGGCGGCCGCCGCCGTGGAGTCCTCTGCTTCGCTAACCGCCTGGTCCAGCTGCTGCGCCGCCGCGGGCGCGCCCAATACGGACATCTCAGCGGCGAACATCCCCACCGCCGCAACGCCCGCGACAGCCAATCGCCATGTCGTGCTCATAGTCCCTGCCTCACGTAAACGCGGGCGGGCCGCCGACGCATCGGTCGTCGCGCTCGCCTGCGGCCAAATTTTGCGCGGCGTCTTCCCGCCTGTTCCCCCAGCCCCCTTGCGTGCGTTCACGCCAGGCTGACAGTCTGAATGATGAAGTTGACGCGGTGAAATCGAACCAAGCCGCCGAGCCGGCGACACCGTCCTTCGCGCTACCTCGCGGCGGTGGACCCGCCGTCTCATCTTGGTCGGGACGCTACCACTGAAAATCAGCGGCGATCAACACGACGTGGCGCCCCTCGCTCACACGCCGCAGCTTTCTCGTTCAGCGCCCGTCGCGCCCCATGACGGACCGGCCGCCGGGACTGTGCAACGTGGCTGGGGCGCCAGGATTCGAACCTGGGAATGGCGGTACCAAAAACCGCTGCCTTACCACTTGGCGACGCCCCAACATCGCCGATCGAAATCGCGGAGCCGCCTCTTAACGGCGCTGGCGGCGGATTGCAACGATGCTCGCGGGAAGCGGGCGCGGACGTTAATCTTAACTACGTTCGAACGAGGCCGGACGGGCCGTTGCGCCACCGCCCAGAGACGGATATAAGCCGCGCCGCGTCGGAGCATAGCTCAGCCTGGTAGAGCACCGTCTTCGGGAGGCGGGGGTCGCAAGTTCGAATCTTGCTGCTCCGACCAAGGGACCGTCCCCGGCATTCTTCCAGATTTTGCCGAACCCGGATGTCGCCGGCCCACGATTTCGTCGAATCCCGTATTTCATCGAACACGGTGAATTGATCGTTGCGTCAGCGCGGCGAGCCCTCGCGCGGGCCGACCGCCTGCGACCAACCGGCGCGGCCTATTCCTCCGCGTCGGCGATGCAGAGATAGCGGGCCCGGTGGATGTCGACCACGTTGTCGACCCAGCCGGTCACCCGCGGACTGACGAGGTTCTTGTTCACCTCGTGCCACGTCAACGCGATCGGCGTGTCCTCGAGCAGGATCGCCTCGGCCTCGGCCATCACCGCCGCGCGCTCGTCGACGTCGAGGATCATCGAAGATTCAGCCACCAGGCGGTCATAGTCGGGATCGGAGTACTTCGGATAGTTGAGCGGCCCCGAGCGGGTCTCGAACAGGAACAGGAAGTTCTGCGGGTCGTTGTAGTCCGCAACCCATCCGCCGTCGCCGACCTCGTAGTCGCCGGCGCGCATGTTCGCGTAGTGAATCTGCGCTTCGACGCCGGCGATGTCCGCCTGGACCCACGGCGCGATCTGGCTCCAGTCCGACTGAAGCCGCGGCGCGACGCGCGGATTGTCGCGCGTGTTCCGGTGCGTGTACTCGAACCGCAGCGGATTGTCCGGACCAAAGCCCGCGTCCTCGAGCAGCCGGCGCGCTTGCGCGCGGCGCTCCGCGATCGGTTCGCCGGCCCACGGCGCCGTCGGGCCCTCGGTGTAATTCGCAACGCCCGGCGGAATGAGCGAATTGGCCACGACGCGCCCGTCGGCGAGAACCTCGCTGACGATGAAGTCGACGTCGATCGCCATCGCCAGCGCTTGACGCACGCGCACGTCGTCGAACGGCTCGGCGGTCATGTTGAACGACAGGTATGAGGTCATCAGATAAGGGTGCACACGGACGTATTCTGGAATTTCCTCCATCAGCGCTTCCAGGCGGGCAGCGGGAAACGCCGTGTTGATGTCGAGCTCGCCCGAGCGCACGCGCCGCTCGGCCGCGTTCACGTCGACGGTCGGATAGAAGTAGATGTCCTCGATGCACACGTTCTGCGCGTCGTAGAAAGCGTCGTTCTTGGTGATGTGGACGAAGTCGTTGCTGCGCCAATCGACCAGCTTATAGGCGCCGTTGACCTCGACGTTAGCGGGCTGAATCCAGGCGTCGCCATACTCCTGCACGAGGTGCGCAGGCACCGGATAAGAGGTGTAGTGGGTCAGCAGACCCGGCAGATAGGGCGCGGGATGCTCGAGCGTGATCTCAAGCTCGCGCGGCGAGAGCGCCACAACGCCAAGCTCCTCGGGCGGCAGCGCGCCGGTGTTCACATCCTCGGCATTCTCGATCAGGAAGAGCAGCGAGGCGTACTGCGAAAGCGTTTCGGGATTGAGGATGCGCCGCATCGCGAAGACGAAGTCGTCCGCGGTCACCGGCTCGCCGTCCGACCAGTTCGCGTCGCGCAGCTGGAAGGTCCAAACCAGCCCGTCGTCTGACACCTGCCAGGACTCCGCCATGCC
>JASFUX010000274.1:0-4553 GCA_050050115.1 Maricaulaceae bacterium
GGCCGTCGTTGTTCTTGCTGCGGTGCTGATCATCGCCGCCATCACGGCCGGCGCCTTGCCGGCGTTCGTCGTGTCGCTTACGCGACCGTCGCGCGCGTTGGCGATGGGGCGTTCGCGCAGCGGTCCGGGCCTGCTCGCTCGGGTGCTGGTCGGTGTTCAGTTCCTGAGCGCGAGCTTCCTCATCATCGTAGTTACGACGGCGCAGCTACAGCGAGGTGAACTCGACCGGGCGCTCGTTGAACAAAGGGGCGAACCAATCGTCGTGCTCAACGAGTTGGGGATCTCTGACGTTGAGTTCGGCGCGCTTGAAACACGATTGCGTCAAACGCCTGGCGTGCTTGATGTCTCGGTGGTCAACAGCCCCCCCTGGGGCGTGGGCGATACGTTCGGCATCCGATACGCGACGACGCAGAGCGCCGACGCCGATGCGCCTACGGCGTTCTACAAGAGTGTCGGCTACGGTTACTTCACGACCTTCAATCTTCGCCTTCTTGCGGGCCGCACGTTCGATGCCGATCGCGACACGCGCACCGCATGGCTTTATCAGAGAGATTCATCGCGCACTTACGATATCATCGTCGATCAGGCGTATACAGAACGCCTCGGTTTCGCTGCGCCCGAGGCCGCCGTGGGCGAGATCGTCTATATGCCGAGCGGTTTTGCGGGGAGTGGTCCGGCGCAGCCCGCGGAGATCATCGGCGTCACTGAAACCGAAACGACGCTGCTTGAAGCCTCCCGGGTGGCCGGACACGTTTATGCTTACGGCCCGAACGCGCCTGGCGGGGGCGCGTACCCAATTGTGCGACTCAGCGGACGTGACGTTCCCGCGACCGTCGAAGCAATCGTTGCAGCTTGGGACGAGTTAGCGCCGAACATTCCGGCGAACGTTCGTTTCTTTGATCAGCTGTTCGAAGAAAATTATAGACGCTACGCTCGCGTTTCCCAGCTCTTCATCCTGCTCGCGGGGACCGCCTTCATCATCGCCTCGATCGGGCAGCTCGGGATCGCCGTGCACGCCGTCTCCCGCCGTCGCCACGAGATCGGGGTGCGCAAGGTTCTCGGCTCGACCAGCCTCGGCGTCGTCCGTCTGCTGCTGGTCGATTTTTCCAAACCCGCGCTGATCGCCAACCTCCTGGCGTGGCCTTTGGGCTACTTCGCCGCCCAGACCTATCTCTCGGCCTTCGCTCACCGCATCGAACTGACGCCAGCGCCGTTCCTCATCTCGATGGCGATCACGCTCGCCATCGCCTGGGCGGCGGTGATTGGCGAAGTCCTCAAAGCCGCCTCTGTCCGCCCTGCCGAAGTCTTGCGCCACGCCTGAGGGGAACACCGCCATGCTCCGCCACTATCTGACCGCTGCGCTCGGAAAATTCACAAGATCGCCCTTCACCACGGCGGCCAACGTGCTGACTCTCGCACTCGGGCTAGCGTGCTTCATCGCGGCCTACGGGATCGCGACCTATTGGATGTCGGCGGACACGCATTTCGCCAAGGCGGATCGCACCTACGTCGTCGGACAGTCGATCACGCCCAATGATCAACCCCAGGAAAACCCGATCAGCGGCGGCAGCACCGCCACGCTTGCGAGGTACTTGGTCCAGGACTTTCCCCAGATCGACAACATCGCGCGGCTGACCGGCGGCGCGCCGGTCGGCGTCGTCGCGGGAGATCAAAGACCTTCGCTGAACACCGTATTTGTCGATCAGGAGTTTTTCGAGATCTTCGATTTCGAGTTTGTCGCTGGCGACGCCGCCAGCGCGCTCAGTCAGCCGGGTAGCGTCGTGCTTACCACGAGCGCTGCGGAGCGGCTCTTCGGCGACGAACCCGCGATCGGCCAATCAGTCTTAGTGGCGAACCGGACCGACGCGACCGTTACGGGCGTGATCGAGCTGGCTTCCCGGCCGTCTTTCATGGGCGAGGGCGACGGGGCGATCACGCGGTTCAGCGTGATCGGGCACTGGAACCTCATTGGGGGCGGGGAGGCGCTCGACCGCCGCGACAACTGGTCTGGCACGGAAGGCATGACCTTCCTGACCCTGAAGGAAAACACCTCCGTTCAAGCGTTCAACGACGGGTTGGCGGATTTCGTGGCGCGGCGGCGGTCAGACACTGCCAACGATCTGACCACGATGCGCCTGCTCGCCTATCCGGTGAGCGAGGTCAGAACCCGGATGCTCGATCGAACGCTTCTGGCGAACAGCGGCGTGAACGTCTCCGCAGTGGCGGTGCTGATCGGCTTCGGTTTGGTGACGTTGCTGGTCGGCGTGCTCAACTACGCGAATCTCGCGACCGCGCAGGCGACCACGCGTCACGGCGAGGTCGGCATGCGGAAGGTCCTCGGCGCCGGCCGCGCATCGGTCATGGCGCAGGCGTGGCTGGAAACCCTCGCGCTGACTGTCGCCAGCGTGGCGGCGGCTCTTGCGGGACTGATGATCGCCAGACCGTTCGTGCGCAACTTGATGGACGTTGATCTTCTCTACGTCTTTTCACAAAGCCTAGTTCCGATTGTCGGTCTGGCGGCGCTAGTCGTGCTGGTCTCCCTGATCGCGGGCGCCTACCCGGCGCTCGTGCTTTCCGGCGTACGGCCCGCGCGCGCCATCAAGACCGGCCGATCCCGCGCAGGTCCCAAGATTGTCTCGCGCGTGCTGGTCGCCATCCAGTTCGCGACGGCGAGCTTCCTCTTGATCATGCTGACCGTCACCCAGACCCAGCGCGCGTTGCTGGAGGAAGCCCTCCCTGCAAGCGACGCCGATCCCGTCATCGCGCTGGGAGAAGTTCAAAGGCTGGGTCTGACCTACGAGGAGCTCGACGCTGCGCTCACCGGCCAACCCGGCGTCGTGAGCATGACGATGACGGACCGTCCGCCTTGGACCAGCTTTTCGACGACCGGAATCCTGGCGCGCTCTCCCGACGAAGCGGCCAACGAAATCGGCGCCATGATGAAGTCTGTCGGCTATGACTACTTCACGACGTTGAGCTTGGACGTGATCGCGGGTCGAGGGTTCTCGCGTGATCGAGAAATAGCGCCGCCGACGCTTCTCAGCGCCGATCCGAGTCAGCCGGTCCCGGTGGTCATCGATCTGGCGCTCGCCAGAGCTCTCGGTTTCGACACGGCGGATTCGGCCGTCGACGAGGTGATCTACGTTCCCGCAAGCCTCATGCGCATGGTGGGAGGCGCGGCGGCTCAGCCGCTGCACGTTCTTGGCGTCACCGAACCCGATGTGATGCGCGTCGGCGTCAATGACGACTCCGCAAGGGGCTATATATATTCTTTTGCGCCGAGTTCGCCGTTTCAGAGTGGCGTCTTTCCACTGGTTCGACTGGATCGACGCGACCTGCCGGTCGCTCTGGAGAGTGTTGAGCGGGCTTGGAATCAGGTGTCGCCCAACTCAGCGCTCAACATTACCTACCTCGATGAATTGTTCGACAACGCTTACGGGGTCTACGGACGGGTTGGTCAGCTGTTCACGTTGCTGGCGACGACGGCTTTCATCATTTCCTCGGTGGGAATTCTCGGCATCGCGGTGCACGTCGCCACCCGACGGCGCCACGAGATCGCCGTGCGGAAGACCCTCGGCTCCTCCGCCGCGCGAGTGGTGCGCCTGCTGCTAGTCGATTTCTCAAAGCCGGTTCTCATTGGAAACCTTCTGGCTTGGCCGCTTGGCTACTTCGCCGCCCAGACCTACCTCTCGGCTTTCGCCCACCGGATCGAGCTGACGCCAGCGCCATTCCTCATTTCGATGGCGATCACGCTGGCGATCGCCTGGGCGGCGGTGATCGGGGAGGTGCTGAAAGCCGCCTCGGTCCGCCCAGCCGAAGTACTCCGCCACGCGTAGAGGAGAGCCGCGATGCTCCGCCACTATCTGACCGCCGCCTTCGCCAAGTTCACCAAGTCGCCTTTCACGACGGCGGCGAACGTGCTGACCCTCGCGCTCGGGCTGGCGTGCTTTATCGCGGCCTATGGGATCGCGACCTACTGGACGTCGGCGGATACCCACCATCGCAATGCCGACCGCACGTTCGTCATTGGCCAATCCGTCTCCAACCCTGACAGCGCCGACCTGGGCACGCCGGTCGTCGCCACCAGCGCGGCGATCGCGCGTCCGCTGGCCGAGGACTTTCCAGAATTGGAGTCCATCGCGCGAATCTATTGGGAATCCGATCTCTCTGTCGTGGCTGGCGAAAACCGCGTCCTGTCCACTGGCCTGTTCGTCGAGCCGGCGTTCGTCGACGTGTTCGACTTCGATTTTGTCGCGGGCGATGCGCGAACCGCGCTCGCTGCGCCGGGCAGCGTGGTGCTGACCCAGGACGCCGCGCGGCGGCTGTTCGGCGACGCGTCCGCCGTGGGACAATCGCTCATCATCGCAGGAGATCGAACTGCGACCGTGACCGGCGTCATCGGGCCGATCAGGCAGCCCTCGTTCCTCGGTGACGGACAGGGCGCGCGCTTCGGCATCGATGTCGTGGGACATTGGGACGTGCTTCCGATCGGCGCCGCGAACGACGAAGAAGACCTGTGGGCGGGCGCCAACGTCATGACCTTCGCGGTGCTC
>JASFUX010000275.1:0-4551 GCA_050050115.1 Maricaulaceae bacterium
GACCTCGCGCGTCCGCGACCAATGGCACACCATGACCCGCACGGCCCGCGCGCCTGAACTTTGCCGCCACGCGCCCGAGCCGGTGTTGGAGCTGAACCTGGCTGACGCCGAGGCGCTCGAGGTGAGCGACGGCGCGCTGGTCGAAGTGAAGACACCGTCGGGCACTGGAATCTTCGCGGCGTCAGTCACGGCGACGGTGCGGCCGGGCGTCGCCTCTGTTCCGATGCATTGGACGGACGCTTTCGCGCCAGCGGGCCGGGCCAATGCGCTGACCGGTTCGGATTGCGACCCGGAGTCCGGCCAGCCCGAGTTCAAACACGCGTCTGCGCGTTTGCGCGCGTTCGGCGAGACCTGGCGGGGCTTCGCGGTCGTGCGGGCCGAGCAGATCGATTGGCCAAAGGGCGTCGTCTGGCGGCGGACGCCGTTCGCGGCCGCCCAGGTGTTCGAGATCGCCGGTCGCGGCGGGGCAGGACAGCGCAACGCCGTCATTGCGGCGGCGCTTGGCGCAGTCGAGGGCGAAACGCTGGCGCTGGACGACGACGCGCGAGCTGTGGTGCGCCGCGCGGTCGTTGCGGGCGATCGGCTCGACGCCGCGGTCTTCATCGGCCCGGCGACGGCCAGCCTGCCGCCGTGCGCCTGGATCGCTGACCGCTTTGCTGACGCGGCGCTCTCACCCGCGGATCGCGCGGCGCTGCTGCTTGGCCGCTCGGTCGACGCGCCGGACGAGGGCGCCCTGGTGTGCGCCTGCATGGGCGTCGGCCGAAAGCGCATCGACGCGGCGATCACGGACGGCGCGGACAGTGTCGACGCGATCGGCGAAGCGACCGCGGCCGGAACCAGCTGCGGCTCGTGCCGGCCGGAGCTCGCGCGCTTCCTCGCTGCGGCGAAGAGCGAACCTTCGAAAGTCGCCGCGGAGGTCTCCGATGCCGCCTGAGACCACGAGCCAACAGACCGGGCGGGTGAGTCTTGTCGGTGCGGGCCCGGGTGATCCGGACCTTTTGACGGTGCGCGCGCTCCGAACGATCGAGGCCGCCGAGGCGCTGTTGTTCGATGCGCTGGTCAGCCAGGAGATCATTGCTTTGGCGCCGGCGCGCTGCACGCGCATTTGCGTCGGCAAGCGCGGCGACAAGCTGGCGGTGCCGCAGGAGAAGACCAACGCTCTGATGGTTCGTCTGGCGCGGCGTGGACTGCACGTGGTGCGTTTAAAAGGTGGCGACCCGTCCGTGTTCGGCCGGGTCGAGGAGGAGCGCGCCTACCTCGAAGCGCGCGGCGTGCCGTTCGAAACCGTCCCCGGCGTAACGGCAGCCAGCGCGGCGGCGGCGCAGTTCTCGTTTCCGCTGACGCATCGGGGAGAGGCGCGGCGGGTCGTCTACCTCACCGCGCGCGGCATGGCGGGAACCGACGAGGTGCTGGCCTCTCCGTCGCTCGCCGACGTTGAAGCGACGCTGGTCTTCTATATGGCGTCGCACGTCGCCGCCGCGGTCGAGGTTGCGCTGCTCGCCGCGGGCAGAGATCCGACGACGCCGGTCGCCATCGTGGAGAACGCAGGTTCGCCCGCGGCCAAGCTGTCGCTGACGCGGATCGATCAGTTGGCGGACGCCGTCGATTGCGCTGAAATCGCCGGCCCGGCGCTGATCGCCGTCGGCGACGCGGTCGCTCATGCGCGGCTCGGGGCCGTCGAGGCGGTCGTCGCGAACGACCAAGACCAGCGCCGCGCCTGACATCTCCCGCCTTTCGCTCATTGCGCCGCGCGACTTTGCGCCACTTGACTTTGGGCCTGGGTGGTCTAGGCGGTCTGCGACCCATTGATGATGAAGACCAAGAGGACTCCCATGCGCGAAGCCGTGATCGTCTCAACCGCCCGCACGCCGATCGGCAAAGCTTACCGCGGCGCTTTCAACAATACGACGACGCCGGCTCTCGGCGGTCACGCGATCAAGAACGCGGTCGAGCGCGCCAAGATCGATCCAGCCGAGATCGAGGATGTGATCATGGGTTCGGCCATCCAGATGGGCACGGCCTTCCAGAACCCTGCGCGCCAGTCGCTGCTGCGCGCCGGCCTGCCGGTCACCGTGGCGGGTCAGAGCGTCGACCGTCAGTGCGCCTCGGGCATGATGGCGATCGCGATCGCGGCCAAGCAGGTGATCGCCGACAACATGACGGTCACGGTCGGCGGCGGCGTCGAGTCGATCTCGATGAACCAAACCGAGAAGATGTTCGCGATCCCGGATCCGTGGCTCTTGGAAAATCTCCCGGCCACCTACATGAGCATGATCGAGACTGCCGAGGTGGTGGGCGAGCGCTACGGGATCTCGCGCGAGGCGCAGGACGAATACGCCTTGCAAAGCCAGCAGCGCACCCACGCCGCCCAGCAAGCCGGCAAGTTCGACGACGAGATCGTGCCGCTGCCGTCGGTCATGATGTACAAGGACAAAGAGACCGGCGCGATCTCCAAGCACGAAACCACGCTTGAGAAGGACGAAGGCAACCGCCCCGAGACCACGCTTGAAGGTCTCAATGGTCTCAAGACCGTGTTCCAGGGCGGCCGGGCGGTCAAAGAAGGCAAGTTCATCACCGCGGGCAACGCCTCCCAACTGTCGGACGGCGCCTCGGCGGCTGTGGTGATGGAAGCCAAGGAAGCCGAAAAGCGCGGGCTCGAACCCCTGGGCTACTACCGCGGCATCGCGGCGGCGGGCACCAACCCGGACGAGATGGGCATCGGTCCGGTGTTCGCCGTGCCGAAGCTGCTCGAGAAGAACGGCCTCAAAGTGGACGACATCGGCCTTTGGGAGCTGAACGAGGCCTTCGCCGTCCAAGTGCTCTACTGCCGCGACACGCTGGGCATTCCGGACGAGCTCTTGAACGTCAACGGCGGCGCGATTTCGATCGGCCACCCCTACGGCATGTCGGGCGCGCGGATGGTTGGCCACGCGCTGATCGAAGGCAAGCGCCGCGGTGCGAAGTACGTCGTTTGCACGATGTGCGTCGGCGGCGGCATGGGCGCGGCCGGCCTGTTCGAGGTGGCCTAGGCCTCACAAGAATCCCCTCCCCGTTGTGGGGAGGGGATGAGCCTTCTTTTTGCCCGCCGCGTGTGAGGCCTGTGCGCGGCGGTTCGACCGACCGTTACTCGCAGACTTGCAGACCGGTGCGCGCGATCGTGCCGCTTGTCGAGCTGACCGACAGGCGGTCGGTGCGCGGCCAATGAGTGAAGCGCAGCTCCAGCACGCCGGGCTCGCCGCCACAGTCGAGGTCGACCGACGCCACGCCGCGATTGATGTGGGTGAAGTGCGTGGAGCAGGTCATGCCGTCGGCCGTGGTCAAGGTTCCCGGCCGAAACACCCAGGTGCTTTCGTCGCATCCTTCAAGCTCGTCGTCCCAGCGGCCGTTCAAGGCGGCTTGATAGGCGATCTCGTCCTGGGGCGTCGGCGCGGCGATCGACGCGACCTGGCCGGCCGGTTCGGTTTGGGCTGACGCGGCTTGAGCCGGCTCCGCCGGCGCCGGGGCGGTTTCGGTCGATCCGCTGTCAGACGGTGCGGCGTCGCACGCGGCGAAGCCGAGCGCCAGCGGTATGGCGAAAGCGCAGCGCAACAGGCGCGCGCGCGTCGAGATGATCATCGCAGTCTCCCCGTCTGCGAGGGCCGTCTGTGACGGCCGTCTGCGAAAGGCGGAGCCGATGAGACCATGACGACGCCCTGCGGCGACATGCGTAAGATTACGCGGATCGCGGCGTCCAAACGGCGAAACGCCCCGGCGCTTGGCGGCTCCGGGGCGTTCGGGGGAGGTCGCGCGGGAAGGGGCCGCGCGTTGGACGTCTACGCTAGATATCTGCGTTGAGGGACTTCGCGAGGTCGAGGAGCCGGCGGCGCGGACCTTCGCCCAAGCGGTAGTAGGCGCGAATGAGATCGATCGTCTCTTTCTGCGAGAGCACGTCGGGGTTGAGGTCCGCGGCGGCTTCGGGCGGCATCTCGTGCTCGGCGAGGCCGTCGTAGAAGTACTGCACCGAGACGTGCAGCGCTTCGGACAGCTCATAGAGGCGGGACGCGCTGATGCGGTTCGCGCCGCACTCGTACTTCTGAATCTGCTGGAACCTGATGCCCACAGACTCGGCGAGCTGCTGCTGGGTCAGACCAAGAAGGCGCCGGCGCCGACGAAGACGCTTGCCAACGTAGAGGTCGATGTCGTTCGCCATCTTCCGAACTCCGCTCGTACGATTGCGGGACACCCCCGCAAAACTCGTCGAGACAGGTTCAAAGGCTGTGCCGAACTCGCGAAATGACTGAAATTTGCCCGTGAGCGGATGAATTAACTATGCCGAACTCGCGTAGATGAAGGCGTTTCGGGATGTGCAAGATTCGCAGTGCGAAGGTTAAGCCGTCTTCCTTTGACGGAAGATCTCGGGAATGTCTTCCTCGACGAGACCTTTGATCAGGGTCTCCATTTGACCGCGCAGGCGGTCGAAGCCTTCCGAGCGGGCCACCCGACTCTCATGCAGGTAGAGATCACGGTTAATCTCGATCTGAAGAGCGTGCAGGCCCGAACCTGGTCGACCGT
>JASFUX010000276.1:0-4545 GCA_050050115.1 Maricaulaceae bacterium
GCACCGGCTCGGGCTATCAGGCCGCGATCCTCGCCGAGGTCGGCGCGAACGTGCACACCATCGAGATCATTCCCCGGCTCGGCCGCGAGGCCGCCGAACGGCTCGAGCGCCTCGGCTACAACAACATCGAAACCCGCATCGGGGACGGCTACGCCGGCTGGCCGGACGCCGCGCCGTTCGACTCGATCATCGTCACCGCCGCCGCCCCGCAGGTGCCCGAGCCTTTGGTCGAGCAGCTCGCGCCCGGCGGCCGGCTGGTGATCCCGATCGGCCCGCACCGGGGCCGGCAGGTCTTGAACGTGATCACCAAGGACGAGGACGGCGAAGCGACGACGACGCAACTCCTCGGCGTGCGCTTCGTGCCGCTGGTGCGAGACGACTGAGCATCTCTGAGAAGTCGAGCATCCGATCGAGCAGCGCGAGCATCGCCGCGGCGGGGGCAAGCATGCTCTCCGACGAGCAGCGCGAGCATGCTCGGGACGCCGACTTATCCTCCGGGTCGGAACGCGCTCGTCCGGCGGACTAAGTCTCAAGCTCCGGGTAGAGACGAGCCATCTTGCGGTAGACCGCCGGCCACGCCAGCCCCTGAGCGACGACGGGCAGCATCTCGCCCTGCTGGGACACCTTTTCCGGCGTGCCCTGCGGCGGCGTGTTGAGCTTGACCCCGCCGGCCAGCGCCTGGACCTGCACCTGACAGCCGCGCTCGAGGAAGTACATGCGGATGAAGGCGTCGGCGATGGTCTCTCCCACCGTCAGCGTGCCGTGGTTGCGGAGGATCATCACGTTCTTCTCCCCCATGTCGGCGACCAGCCGCTCGCGCTCGTCAAGGTCGGTCGCGATGCCCTCGTAATCATGGTAGGCGACGCCCCCCGCCATCCCCACCATCGCCGTTTGGCACCAGGGCTGGAGGCCGTCTTCCTGGGCCGAGACCGCCTGTCCGGGGACGGTGTGCAGGTGCATCACGCAATGGGCGTCCTCGCGCGCCATGTGCAGCGCCGAATGGATGGTGAAACCCGCCGGATTGGCCGTGTACGGCGTCGCCATCACCAGCTCGCCGTCCGTGCCGACCTTGATCAGGTTCGAGGCCGTGATCTCATCCCAGGCGAGTTCGTAAGGGTTTAAGAGGAAGTGGTGCTCGGGCCCGGGCACGCGCACCGAAAGGTGGGTGAAGATCAGATCGTCCCAGCCCACGTGCGCAAAGTAGCGGTAGGCCGCGGCAAGTTGCTTGCGCAGCTCCCATTCCTCTTCGCTGACTTGAGATTTCACTGCGCCGATCACGGGCTTGTTCATCGCGGGCCTCCCTGGTCTTTCGCCTGCTTTCATAGCAGCTGGCCGCGAAATCTCCAGCCGCCGCAACCCTTTGAAGGGCCAAGCGCGGTTCGCGAACTCTTTTGCCCAAATTCGCCTCTAAGACGCCCAAGGTTCGCCAGGGGTCGCCGTTAGCGCTAGTCTTCGCAGGGACCAAGGCGCAGGATTGGGGCGCAGGATATTGGGGCAGGAGGCCCGAGGGGATGGACCAGCTTATCAATCAGGCCATGGATTTCGTGCAGACCCCGGTCGGCATGGGCGTCGCCGTGGTCGCCGCCCTCATCGTCCTTTTTATCATCCGGAAGCTGCTCTCGCTTATCTTCCTGATAGCGGGGCTCGGCGTGCTCGGCTGGGCGGGCCTGCGCTACTCCGACGTCATCTCCTTCGACGAACTGTCGGAGCCCTCGTTCGTCGCGAGCGCCTTCAACGCGCCGCCGCCCGGCGCAGCGACCGCCGAGGCCGCCGCGGCGCCGGCCGCGCGCAGCTTGAGCGCCGATAGCGCCGACGCCCCCTCGCCCGAGGACGTTCGCGAGCTGCCGATCCACTACAACCGGCCGAGCCAGATGGGCCTTGAACGGCCGACCACGGTCTCCCTCGTCGTCGACGCGACCGGCGAGGGCGAAGGCGCGGCGCTGCTCGAAGGCTTCGTCGGCGAGATCATTTCAGGCCAGGCCGAGCTCACGCCGAACGTATCGGCCACGCTGACCGGGCCGGGGTTCGACGTCGAGGCCCAAAGCCCGCTTCAGCAGCGCCTGTCGGATCAGACCGAAAACATCTGGACCTGGCAGGTCACGCCGACCCAGGAAGGCGAGCAGGTGCTGACCCTGCAGATCTACTCCCACCCGGGCGACGCCGGCGCGGCGCAGCCGGTCGCCGCCTACACCGACCGGATCACCGTGCACGTCTCGCGCTTCGGGCTGATCCTGGCGCTGGCGAACCGGGCCGATCCGCTGATCGGCGTGGCCGCGGGCAGCGTGTCGCTGCTCCTGGCGTTGTTCGGGATCCTCAGGCGCCGGCGGCACCGCTAGCGGTCCTCAAAAGCGTGTGGACAAGTCGCCGCCGTATGCGACGACTTGTCGTATCCTGCGGGCTAAGCGAGCTGGGCGAAGGGGGCAAACGATCGGTCCGACGCCGCGTCGGCTGAGGTTGCATCGCTCAGCTCGCTGCCCGTCCCCTCGCCCCCAAGCCTGCGTCAGGGCGCAGCCGGCCCCGATCCGGACAAGCGCTCTTTCCCCGCAGGCGTTCTATCAAGGGGACCCCCACCCGGGCGTTAAAAAGCGCGCTGGCCGAGGTCCGCGCGCTTTTTTTCATCGCATTTTCATTGAACGGAACGACGCGGGCGGAACGAAGAGTCGCTACGCGTCGTCCTCGCGCACGTAGGCTTCGGCTTCGACCTCGACCAGCATGTCCGGATGGATCAGCCCCGAGACCTCGACCATCGAGGTCGCCGGCGGGAACTCGGAAAACCGCGCATGGTGCGCCCGGCCGACCGCTTCCCAATGGCGGATGTCGGTGACGAACATCCGGGTGCGAACGACATGGCCCATCGAGGCGCCGACCCGCCGCAGCGCCTCTTCGATCACGTCCAGGCAGCGCCCCGCTTGCAGCTCGGGATCGCCGCGGCCGAATACCTGACCATCCGCGCGCACCGCGGTCGAGCCGGTCACCCAGACGTGCGCGCCGATCCGGAGCGCCCGGCAGTAACCGATCTGCGCCTCCCACGGCGCGGTCGAAAAAGCGCGCTCGACGTTCTTCCCGGACGTCTTCTCCGCCGGCTTCGCCGCGCCGCCTGAAGCGGTCTTCTTCATCGCATCCTTGGCCATCTTCGAGCGACTGCCCTCCCCCTGCGCTTTGCGCGCGGTTTCTGCGTTCGTCGTCATCATGGTCCGATCAGGCCCCGCCGAACCGCTCGGACCATTCGGCGATCTGCGCGTCCTCGATCTTGGCGAACAGCACCGGCGGCGCCTCGATCGGAAGACCGCGCGGCAGCGCGTCGAGCAGATCAGCGCCTTTGCCGAACCTCCAAGTCCGGTTCGGCTCGGGCAGGCCGATCGCGTCGAGGATGGCCTTGGCCGCATCGGGCGTGAACGGCTGGGCGATGATCCCGAACAGCGCCGCGAGGTTGAGCCCCGTGCGCACGCCGACCGCCGCCGCCTCGACGTCGGTTTTATACTTCACCCACGGCTCGGCGCGGGTCAGATACTCGTTGCCCGCCGCCCAGATCCCGCGCGCCTCGGCCGCGGCCTTGCGGAACTCCATCGCCTCGAGATGCGCAATGAGCGCTTCGAGCCGGCCGTCGAGCTCGCCGGCGATCCAGGCTTCGTTCTCGCCCGGCGCGCCCGCGTCGGGAATCTTCCCATCGAACTTCGAGACGCAATACTTCGTGATCCGATTGACGAAGTTGCCGAGCACATTGGCGAGATCGGCGTTCACCGAGGACTGGAAGTGCTCCCAGGTGAAGGCCGCGTCCGAGCCTTCGGGCGCGTTGGCGATTAGATGCCAGCGCCAATAGTCCGAAGGCAGAAGTTCAAGCGCCTGATCCATGAAGACGCCGCGCTTTTCCGAAGTCGAGAACTTGCCGCCGTACCAGGTGACCCAGTTGAAGGCCTTGAGCTTGTCGACCGTCTTCCACGGCTCGCCCGAGCCCAGGATGGTGATCGGAAAGCTGACGGTGTGGAAGGCGACGTTGTCCTTGCCCATGAACTCGACATAGGTGACGTCCTCGGCGCCTTTGTCGGTGCGCCACCAGCGCTCCCACGCCGCGTCATCCTCGCCCTTCGCGTCCGCCCACTCCTTCGCCATGGCGATATATTCAATGGGCGCGTCGAACCAGACGTAGAACACCTTGTCCTCGAACCCGGGCCTTGGGCTCCCGTCCTTCAAGACCTTCACGCCCCAGGAGAGGTCGCGCGTGATGGCGCGGTCCTTCAGCCCCTCGTCGAGCCACTTGTAGGCGATCGAGCGCGCCAGCGGCGGCCAGTCGACGCCCGCGTCCACCCACTCGCGCACCCGGTCCTGGAACTTCGATTGGAGCAGGAACAGGTGGAGCGTCTCGCGCACTTCTATTTTGGTGGAGCCCGAGATCGCCGAGCGCGGCTCTTTGAGGTCCGTCGGGTCGAGCATCCGCCCGCAGTTCTCGCACTGGTCGCCGCGCGCGCGGTCGTAGTCGCAGTGCGGGCAGATCCCCTCCACGTAGCGGTCGGGCAGGAAGCGTCCGTCATCGACCGAGTAGACCTG
>JASFUX010000277.1:0-4542 GCA_050050115.1 Maricaulaceae bacterium
TGAGCTGTTGGAGGTCGACCGTTCGGCGACCGCTTTGGGTCTGAAGGCCGACATCGCCTGGCGCGCCCGCCGCTGGCCGCTCGCCGCGCAGCTGCTTGAAGAGACCGCCGGGGAGTCCTGGCGCGGCGACGCCCCGCTGACGCGCGCCCAGCAATCGGCGGTGATGCGCGCCGCCGTCGCCTACAGCCTGGCGAACAACCGCGACGGCGTGCGCCGGCTGGCCGCGCAGTTCGGGGAGAAGATGGCCGAGGGCGCCTATGCGGCTTCCTGGCGCACGGTGACATCCGAGCGCGACGTCGACGGCGTGATGCTGCGAGACCTCGCCCAGCGCATCGCCGAAGCGGAGTCCTTCGACGCCTTCCTCGACGAGTTCAGAGCCCGCCGCGCCTCGACCTACGACGGGCCCGCGGAGGGCGAGGGCGGCTCGGGAGCGGACGAGTAGGGCTCACCCGTCGCGCTTTTTCAGCCTTTGAATCACCCCGTCGAACGTCAGCACGATCGTTTCCTCGCGCTTGATCTCGCCGCGGATGAACAGCAGCCGCCCGCCCGCTTTGACGATCTCGCCGGTGGCGATCAAGCGGTCGCCGGCTTGCGCGGGCGCGAGAAAGTCCGTGCCGAGATGGACGGTGACCGCGCCGGTCTCGCGGATCTCGCGCCAGGCGATGGAGAAGAGGGCGGCGTCGGCGACTGACATGAGGAAGCCGCCGTGCGCCGCACCGAGGCCGTTCAAGTGGCGCTCGTCGACGTCGCAACCAAGCTCGACCCGGTCATCATGCCAGCGAAAATAGAACGGGCCGATCACGCCTTCGAATCTGTGCGCTCTGCCGCGCATCATCCAGCCGGCCCACGGGCCTTCGCTCACTTCGCTGACGCGGCGTTCGGACATAGGCGTCAGTCTCCTCTTCTCGGCGCGAGCAGGGCGCGCGCCCAGCCGATCGTCGTATTGCCAGGGTTGGCCTCGTCCCAGGCCGCCTCGAAGTAAGCGGCGAGCGCGCCGGGGTCCTTGTAGAGATCCATCCGCGTCACCCGCGGCGCGTCTTGGTCGAGCTGTTTGACCATGCGCGCCGGGTTGCCCGCAACCACGGTGTTCGCCTCCACGTCGGACATGACGACCGACCGCGCGCCGATCACCGCGTTGTCCCCGATGGCTACGCCCTTGCCGATGAAGGCGTGGTCCCCGATCCAGACGTTCGCGCCGATGCGCACCGGCCGGGGCTCCTGCACTGCGGTGACGCGATCATAAAGCCCGTGCCAGTCGCAGTCGGTGATCGTCACCCCGCGGGCGAGCATCGCGCCGTCGCCGATCGCGATCTCTTCGGCGGCGGTGAGGTGAACGCCCGCGCAGATCAGCACGCAGTCGCCGATGGCGATGCGCGCCTCTTCGCCGGGCGCGGGCCAGGTGGTCAGCCGCACGACGAGGTCGCGCGCGGCGAGGATGTGCAGATGCCTGCCCGCCGAGACGCCGCCGCCGAACACCTCGACATGCCAGGGCGCGGAAACGAGCGCGCCGGGTCCCAGCGCGTCGAGCTGCGGGGTAAGGCGGCGGTCCGTCCACCAGCGCTCGTAAGCGAAGGCCAGACGGCGCATCCATCGGGGACGGTGATCTCGACGCATTGGGGAGAGCGCTGACAAGTCCGCTGGAAACTTCGGCTTCGGCTTCTACCATGATGGCGGAAATGTCGACCCGGGGTGGAGCGATGGCGCGCGCGGCGCAGGCTGAACGCGAACTGGAGGATGTCCGCGCGCTCGTCGCGGACATCCGCGCCTGTCGGACCTGCGCGGGCAAGATGGAGCCCGAGCCGCGGCCCGTCGTGCGACTTCATCCTGGGGCGAGAATTCTGGTGATAGGTCAGGCGCCGGGCGTGCGCGTGCACGCGGTCGGCGCGCCGTTCGTCGACCCTTCGGGCGAGCGGCTGCGCGACTGGATGGGGATCGACGAGGGCGTGTTCTACGATCCCGCGCGGGTCGCGGTCGCGCCGGCGGGTTTCTGCTTTCCCGGGCTGACGCCGGGCGGCGCCGACCGGCCGCCGCGGCGCGAGTGCGCGCCCCAGTGGCAGCACCGGGTTCACGACGCGCTGCCCGGAATCGTGCTGACTTTGCTCGTCGGCGGCTACGGCCACAAGATCGGCCTCGGCGAGCGCGCCGCCGGCGGCGTGACCGAGACGGTCCGCCGCTTTGCTGAGTTTGCGCCGCGCGTCATACCTCTGCCTCATCCCTCATGGCGAAATTCTGCATGGTTGAAGAAGCACAGATGGTTCGAGACAGATCTGCTCCCCGTCCTGCGCGCCGCCGTCGCCGACGCTTTGCGCTGATCGGGCTCGCGGCCGTTGGCGCGGCTCTCACGCCGTCGCTGCTCGGCTGCACGATGGAGCGACAGCGCCAGCTGTCGCTCGCGCCGCTCGATGCGCCGCGCTTCGAAGACGACGCCTTCGTCTCGTTCGACGGCGCGCGGCTGGGCTTGACGACATGGCTGCCTGAAGCCGAGGCCGAAAGCAGCCAGGAGCCCTGGGCCGTGATCGTCGCCGTGCACGGCATGAGCGAATATTCCGACGCCTGGTGGCTCGCCGGACCCTGGTGGGCCGAGCAGGGGATCGCGGTCTACGCCTACGACCAGCGCGGGTTCGGCCGTTCGCCCAACCGCGGGGTGTGGGCCGGCGAGACCCTGATGGCCGCCGACGTACGCGCCGCGGTTACGGCCGCGCGGCGCGCCCATCCCGGCGCGACGGTCGCCGTGGTCGGACAAAGCATGGGCGCGGCCACGGTGCTCTACGCGGCGAGCGTCGGCGACGCGCCGCTGGCCGACCGGGTGGTCGTCTCCGCGCCGGGCGTGCGCGGCTGGAGCGTGCTGCCGATCGGCTACAAGCTGCCTTTGTGGTTCGCTGCGCACCTGACGCCGCGCGTGTCGGCCCGGCCGCCGCGCGGCATCGGCGTCGTCGCCACCGACAACAATGAAGCGCTTTACCGCAACGGCCGCGATCCGCTGTTTCTAAGGGACACGCGGTTCGACACGCTCTACGGCTTGGTCTCGCTGATGGACGCCGCCTACAAGGCGCGCCCGGCGGACACCTCGAACATGATGGTGCTCTATGGCGCGAACGATCAGCTGATCCCCCAGCGCGCCGTCGAGGAGGTGGTGGAGAACCTCGGCCCCTGCACGCGCTCGGCCTACTACGAGAACGGCTGGCACATGCTGTTCCGCGACCTGCAGGCCGAGACCGTCTGGCGCGACGTTGCGGCGTTCCTGCGCGACGGGGACGGCGCGCTCCCCTCGAACGCCCCGCCGATCGTCGGGGCGACTGCGGGTGTGGGCTGCCCGGGCTCAAGCGCGCTCGACGTTGTCTCGGCGGAGTAGTGGGACCGGTCCGAGCATCTCTGACCGGTCCGAGCATCTAAGTGAGCAGCGCGAGCATGCGCGCGAGCGGGATATGGGCGAGCATCTCACCCGGGGATAGATCGGACTTATCCGCTCCCTCGCCTTTGCGCCGTACACTGCGCGCATGTCTGAAGACCGCGACATCGAAGACAGCTCGCCCGCAGGCCTCTGGGAGGCGGCGAAGGACCTCATGCGCTGGCTGTTCGCCGCCTATGGGCGCCCGGTCGACATCGTCGCCATGGGACCTTTGACGGCGAAGGAGCATCGCGAGATCTCGAGTTGGCTCGCCGCGGTGGAGCGCATTGCGAGGCGGCTGCTGGTGGTTGAGGCGAGCATGCTGGTGAAGACCTTGCCGGCAGTCGTCAAACCCGCGGCTTCGCCTTCAACCCCGCGAACAGTTGAACGCGAGAAAAAGCGCATTGAGCAGGACCCCGAAAATCCGAGCCATTGGCGCGTCAGCTTTCGCGTTCCGATGGCGCGCAGCAGCGCTCGAGACAAGCTCTGCTCCTCCTCGGGGGAGCAGAGAGGCGGCGACGGCCTTCGCAGCGCCTGGCCGCTCGCAGAGCGGATCGAGGCCGCCCGTCGCGTGCTCAACGATCCCGCGCCCTATGCGCTGCGGTTGGCGCGCCGGCTCAGAGGCGAGCCCAAACGCGCCGCGGCGATCGTTGAGCCCGAGCGCGGATCGGAAGACGAGACCCTCGGCCGCTGGGCCTACGGACATGCCCTCGATCACGCCCGCGCCGCCGTCCTCGCGTTCGACACGGGCTAGCGGGCGATTTCGCATCGTCGCGTGCGACACCTCGCCCCGCTCGAACGGATGGGGCTGTCAGCGCAGGACCAGACTCCGCGCCTCACTTTAGGTCTGCGGCGCCTTGCGGCGCAGGCCGGCATGGCGCATTTGGCGCGGCAAGACGATGACCCCTCAGTCTGCGCTGAGAAGGAATTCCCATGAGCGTGTTCGAAAACCCTGCATTCGACGACCACGAGGTCGTCAGCTTCTTCGCCGACCCCGCGGTCGGCCTTAAAGCCATCATCGCCGTGCATTCCACCGCGCTTGGCCCGGGCGGCGGCGGCACGCGGTTCTGGCGCTATCCGTCCTCGAGCGAGGCGCTGACCGACGTGCTGCGTCTTTCCCGCGGCATGAGCTTCAAGAACGCTATGGCCGATCT
>JASFUX010000278.1:0-4530 GCA_050050115.1 Maricaulaceae bacterium
GAGCGGGCCGCCGTCCGCAGCTTCGGGCGTGACGTGGATCGCGGCAAGCACCGCGCCCGAGGCGCCCGACATGCGCCCGTCGGTCAGGAGCGCGACCCGCTGGCCGCGGTCCTGCAGCACCGAAAGCGGCGGGGTGAGCTTGTGCAGCTCAGGCATGCCGTTGGCGCGCGGCCCCTGAAAGCGCACCGCGGCGACGAGGTCGCCGCCGTCGAGCGCGCCGGCTTCGAACGCCTTGGTCAGCGCGGCCTGATCATCGAAGATCCGGACCGGCGCCTCGATCGTGCGGCATTCCGCGGGCACCGCCGAGACCTTGACGATCGCCCGGCCGAGGTTGCCCGAAACCAGCCGCAAGCCGCCTTCTGCGTCGAACGGGTCGGCGACAGGGCGGACGATGTCGAGATCAAGCGACTCTTCAGGCGCGTCGCGCCACGCAAGGACGCCGTCTTTGAGGAACGGCTCGCGCGCATAGGCCGCAAGGCCCGTTCCGGCCGCCGTCTCGACCTCAGGAAACAGCAAACCCGCGTCGATCAGCTCACGGATGAGAAGCTGCGTGCCGCCGGCCGCTTGGAAGTGATTCACGTCCGCCGCTCCGTTCGGATAGATGCGCGCCAAGAGCGGCGTGACGGCGGAAACTTCAGCGAGGTCGTTCCAGTCGATGATCAGCCCGCAGGCGCGCGCCATGGCGACGAGGTGCAGCGCATGGTTGGTCGAGCCGCCCGAAGCGTTGAGCGCAACCATGGCGTTGACGATCGAGCGCGCGTCGATCACCCGGGCGAACGGGCGGTAGTCGTCTCCGAGCGCCGAGCCGGCGAGCGCGAGCCGCACCGCTTCGGCCGTCATCGCCTCGCGCAGGGGCGTGTTCGGCTGCACGAAGGCGCCGCCGGGAACGTGCAGGCCCATCGCCTCGAGCAAGAACTGGTTCGAGTTCGCCGTGCCATAGAAGGTGCAGGTGCCCGGCGCGTGATAAGACGCAGCCTCGACCTCCAGAAGCTCGGCGCGGCTCGCCTGCCCCGCGGCGTAGGCCTTGCGCACCTTGGCCTTTTCCGGATTGGGAATGCCGGACGGCATCGGGCCGGCGGGCGCAAAGACGATCGGCAAGTGGCCAAAGCGCGCCGCGGCGATGAACAGTCCCGGCGCAATCTTGTCGCACACCCCGAGCATCAGCGCCGCGTCGAACGCCTCGTGGCTCAAGGCCACCGCCGCGGAGAGCGCGATCACGTCGCGCGAGAACAGCGACAGCTCCATGGAGTCGCGCCCTTGGGTGACGCCGTCGCACATCGCCGGCACGCCGCCGGCGACCTGAGCGGTAGCCTTATGGGTGCGCGCGGCCGCTTTGATGACCTCGGGGAAACGCTCGAACGGCTGATGCGCGGAGAGCATGTCGTTGAAGGCGGTGACGATCCCGAGGTTGGGGATCTGCAGTTCCTTGACCGCCTCCTTGTCGCCTTCGGCCGCAGCGAACGCGTGCGCCAGGTTCGAGCACGACAAGGCCGCACGCGCGGGCCCTGCGCTTTTCGCCGCGGCCATGTCGTCGAGGTAGGTCGCGCGTAAGTTCCGCGAGCGCTCTTCGATCCGTTGGCGTACGGTTTCGATCGCAGCGTTCATCGGCGCGGGCGGGCGGGACGAGGCCATCAAGCCTCCTTCTGGTCGGAACGCCAATATAGCGCGACGGGCGCACGCGTCTGCACCAGGACTTCGGCCAGCGGCGTCAGCGGCGGCCGGCCTTCGCGCGCGGCCTCATAGGCTGCGCGCTTGGTCTCGCCTTGCGCGGCGATCACGATCGCTCGCGCGCCGAGGAGCGCCGGCATGCTCAGCGTGACGCGCGAGAACGGCGCCTCGGGCGGCAGCGGGTCGGGCGTCGTGCGCAAGCTCGTCGGGGCGTTTGGCGCACGCGCCGCCGCCATTCCCTCGCCCGCGGGAAAGATCGAAGCGACGTGCTGGTCCTCGCCGAAGCCGAGCAGCACTACGTCCGGCGCCGCATCGGGCGCGTCTTCGAGCGCAACGATCTCGGCGCCGGCGGCCGCAGCCTTGGCGAGCCGCGTGCGCAGCATCGCGGCGTTGCGCGCCGGATGGTCCTCGGCGACGCAGCGGTCGTCAGTCGGAACGATGCGGACCCGCGCCCAGTCGAGCGGCGCTTCGGCGAGACGCTCGAGGATCGGTCCCGGCGTGCGCCCGCCGCCCGAGGCGAATGTCGCGCGCGGCGCCGCGGCGAGCGTCTCTTCAAGCGCGCCGGCGAGCGCAGCGGCGACCTCTTCGATCCACTGCGCGGCGTCCGACGTCTCATGAAAAGTTGCGGTCATCACTCGATCCAGCTGTGCCCGGCGCGCTCGGCCAGCGCGATCGCCGCCGTCGGCCCCCAGCTTCCGGCCGCATAGGGCTTCGGCTCGACCTTGCCCGCGGTCCAGGCGCTGGTGATCCGGTCGATCCAGTCCCACGCCGCCTCGACTTCATCGCGGCGCACGAACAACGTGGTCTCTCCGCGCAGAGCGTCAAGCAGAAGACGTTCATAGGCGATCCGCCGCCGGTAGGATTGGAACGCCTCGCTCAGCGACAGATCGAGCGTCATCGGCTTTAGATGCATCCCGTCGAGGCCGGGTTCCTTGGTCATCACCGTCAGCTCGACGGTTTCCTGGGGCTGGAGCCGGATCCGCAAGACGTTGGGCGTCACGCCCGAGCCCGCGCCGAAGATGTTGTGCGGCACGCAGCGGAACTGGATGTTGATCTCGGTGCGGCGCTCGGCCATCCGCTTGCCGGTGCGCAGAAAGAACGGCACGCCCGCCCAGCGCCAATTCTCCACCTCGGCTTGCAGCGCCACGAAGGTCTCGGTCCGGCTCGGCCCGCCGCCCGCCTCCTCGACGTAGGCGACCGCCGGGCGGCCTTGCGACATACCCGCCGTATACTGACCGGCGACGACGTGCGCGCCGACGTCAGCGCCCTCGATCGGCTTCAATGAGCGCAAGACCTTGATTTTCTCGTTGCGCACCGAGTCCGGGTCGAACTCCGCCGGCGGCTCCATCGCCACGAGACAGAGCAGCTGGAGCATATGGTTCTGCACCATGTCCCGCAGCGCGCCAGTCTCGTTATAGTAAGACCAGCGCCCCTCCGCGCCGACCGTCTCGGCGACGGTGATCTGCACGCTGGCGATGGACGCCGCGTTCCATAGGGGCTCGAACAGGATGTTGCCGAACCGGAGCGCGAGCAGATTCTGCACCGTCTCCTTGCCGAGGTAGTGATCGACGCGGAAGACCCGCTCCTCCTCGAACACGGCGGCGACCGCGTCGTTGATCGCGCGTGAGGACGCAAGGTCGCGGCCGATCGGCTTTTCGAGCACAAGACCGCCTGCGCGCGGCGCCAGCTTGGCGGCGGACAAGCCGTCGCAGATCACGCCATAGAGCGACGGGCTGGTGGCGAGATAATAGAGCGCGCCGTCTGCGCAGGGCCCGAGCGTCTCGCCGACCGCTTCGAAGTCCTTCTGCTCGGAGACGTCGACGCGAACATAGTCGAGACGCGCCAGGAAACTGTCGCGCACGTCCTCGCGCAGCAGCTCTTCGGGCATATGCGCCTCAAGAGCCTCGGCGACGAGTTCGCGCAAGCCGTCGGCGGTGAGGTCCGACCGCGCCGCGCCGATGATCCGGCAGCGCCCCTCCATTAGACCGTCGTCGTGCAGGCTGTAGAGCGACGGCCAGATCATGCGCCGGGCGAGATCGCCCGTCGCGCCGAAGAGCACGATCGCGGAAGCGGGACTGACGTTCATCGATGATCCTTCTCGGCCCGTCGCAGAGAAAGAAGTTACGCGCTGAGCGGATCAGGATCGAGGGGCGGAACGATTTTGGCGGACGAGATCTTCATCATCCCAGCAGGGGCGTTCGCCCTCCTACGCTCCCCGCGCGAGCTTCGGAGCGCGCGCTTCGCTTTAACGACTTCATGCGTCTTACTGGAGTACGCCACACGAAGCTCGAAGAGCGAAGGCCCCTGCCGGGGCATTCTCCGCCTATTTTCGATTCACTGGATCGAAAATTCCGCTCCGGCGGACCGGCTGCGAATGGTGCCAGAAGAGGACTCCTGACCTCGTATAAGAGATTGTTTTTGCGTTGCTTTCCTCTGTAAGTCTAATCCGATACCAGCAGAGATACCATCATCTTTTTGACAAGCGAAAATCGCGCGGCTCAAGCCTCGAAAGACTGCGTTCAAATGTTTTCGAAGCGACGTCGGTGTCGATCCTGGGCTGTCGAAAGCGTACAGAGAAGTCTGTAGTACTGTGCGGGCTATCAGCCTGATCTCGCCAGCTTGAGATCGCACCTGTGTCGGAAAGGCTGACGCCAAATATAAGCTAACCTTGTCGACCTCGATCCGCCACCCGCCTCGCCTTCCATTCGACGACTTCCTGCTCGACCCACAGCGATGCGCCGCCGACCTTGACCGGCGGCGGGAACGGGTCGCGTTCGGCGTGCATGAGCTTGTAGATCATCGCGCGGCTCAAGCCGATCGAGGCAGCAACGTCGGCGACCTTGAGGAAGCGACCGAAGGGGT
>JASFUX010000279.1:0-4509 GCA_050050115.1 Maricaulaceae bacterium
CTTTGCGCGCAACGTCAGCCAATACTCCGGAGCCGCCATCTCGTCTCTCGCGCCCGACTTCAGGAAGTCCAGATAGTCCGCCCACCAATTCATCATCGCAATGCGCTCTTCCCAGTATACACCACGGGCATAGGCGCGGCGGATCTGGTTGGTCTCGGCGTGCGACAGTTGTTTCTCGATAGCGTCGGCATTCCAATAGCCGGACTCATTTAAGAGTGTCGAAGCCGTTGAGCGGAACCCGTGTGACGTCACCTGATCCTTAGAATAGCCCATGCGACGCAGCGCGGCGTTGAGAGTGTTTTCCGAAAACGGACGCTCGCGCGTGCGCTCGCTTGGAAACAGCAATGTTCCCTCGCCGCTGACAGGGCGCAGCGTCTCAATGATCTCGATCGCCTGGCGCGGCAGCGGAATGCGATGTTCACGGCGCATCTTCATGCGGTGCGCGGGGATGGTCCAGACCGCCTTCGCCGTGTCGAACTCGACCCATTCGGCGCTGCGGAGTTCTCCCGGTCGCGGGAACAGTAACGCAAGGAGCTGCAACGCCGCCTTGGTCGTCGCCAGGCCTTCGTAGCCATCGATCGAGCGCAGGAGCGCGCCAAGCGCCTTGGGCTCCGTGATCGCCGCCATCGAGGTGACGGTCGGCGTGATCAGCGCGCCTTGAAGCGCATACGTCGGGTCGGTCTCGGCGCGCGCGGTCGCCACGGCGTAGCGAAACACCGCGCCGATGGTCGAGCGCAGCCGCCGTGCGGTCTCGTAGTGACCGCGTCCTTCGACTTTCCGCAAAACCTTGAGGATGTCAGACGCGCCGATCGCGCGGATCGGCGTGTCACCGATGGCTTCATATGCGAAATCGAGAAGCCAGCGCTTCTTGCGCAGCGTGATCTCGGCGCGTCCTTCCCGCTCGAGCTTGGCGACGAACTCTTTGGCGATGACCTTAAAGGTCTCGGTTTCGGCCTGTTCTACACGCTGCTTTTCTTTTCGCTCCTCGGACGGATCGACGCCGTCGAGCAGCAGGTTCTTGGCTTTGTCCCGCGCCTTGCGCGCGTCGGCGAGAGAGACCCGCGGATACGGGCCGAGCGCGAGCAGCTTTTGCCGGCCGTGGTAGCGGTAGGCGAAGCGCCAGAGCCGTGAGCCGTTCGGCTGCACCCACAGCTGCAGTCCGTCTTCGGTCAGCTTTTGGAGCTTCTTGGACGGTCTCGCGTTCCGACATTCTTTGTCGGTCAGCAGCGTGATCGTCCCCACATTCGCCCCCTGCGACTGTCAGCACGGCGAAATCGCGCCGCGTTCGATACCATCACCGATACCATCAAAATCTCGCGCAGCACAGGGACGGCCGCAGACAGCAATGGACCCGAATTCAGTCTAATAATATGAAATAACTGAATTTTCTTGGACAATTATGGACGGCTGGAGATTGTTGTAGATCGATAAGTGGTGCCCAGAAGAGGACTCGAACTGTCGCGCCTTAACGCGCTGTTAAGTCTCGGCTTTTTCTTCGCAGCTTCAGCCGTCCTGATACGAAATTGATACGAATCCGGACGAGTCTGCGGTCATGGCGAAGAGCGTCGACATCCCAAACCTGGTCGAGCGCGGCGGGCGCTGGCGCTACCGCCGGACCGTTCCCGCCGACGTGCGCGCCAAGCTCCCCGAGCCGCGCCGCGAGTGGGTCGAGACGTTCCCGCCGGGCGCGCCGCTGGACCGGGTGCTCGCGCGGGTCGAGACCCTGCGGGCGCAGCACGACTCGCTGATCGCTCGCGCCCGGTCCGGCGAGGTCCTCTCGGCCGAGGTGATCGCCGAGGCGGAGCGGACCGCCCGCGAGATGATGGGGAACCTCACTCGCGGCGACCTGTACGAGTTCCTGGCGATGATGGACGGCGCGGGCACCCTTCCCCGCGATAGGGCCGTCCTGAACGCCCTGGAGAACCGGGGGAGCTACGTCGCGCCCGGCGTGACGCTGACGGCGGCCTACGAGCGCGACCGGGATCAGAACGGCGGGCAGCGGAGCGAGGCCCCCTTCGCCCGGGCCGTCGACTCGTTCGTCGCCACGGTCGGGGACAGGGACCTCGGCGAGGTCACCCGGGAGGACGTGCGGTCCTGGATCGGGGCCGAGGTCGGCCGCGGGCTCTCGCCCTCGACGGTCAGGCGCCGCCTCGGCGCGCTGCGCGCGATCGTCAACCGCGCGATCACCGAGCACGGGCACGCCGGGCCGAACCCGTTCGAGCGTCACCGGGAAACGTTCCGCAAGCTGGGCAGGGGCAGCGGCGCCGCGTCCTCTGCCGACCGCCTCCCCTTCAACCGCGCGATGCTCGCGCTCCTGGACGAGTACCTCGCGACCAGCCGGCGGCTCGGCCACGAGACGCGAAACGTCGCGCGCATCCTGCGATGCACGGGAGCCGGCCCGGCGGAGGTCGGCGGGCTCGTCCTGGCGGACGTGGACCTAGAGGGAGACATCCCGAGCGTCTGGATACGGCCGAACGCGCTGCGCGGCCTCAAGACCGGCGCCGGGGTCCGCGAGCGCGTGGTCCCGCTCGTCGGCGAGGCGCTCGACGCGGCGCGGGACGCCTGCCGGCGGGCGCGAAGCGTGGCGGGTCGGCGGCCTCCCGAGGCGGTCCCGATCTTCCCCGGCTTCGGCGCGTCGGGGCGCGGCGCCGACGCGCTCAGCGCCAAGCTCAACCGAGCGATCCGCGCTGCGGGCGTCCCGAAGTCTCCCCGCCTCACGGCCTACAGCTGGCGACACTCGGTCAAGGAGGCGATGCGCTCGGCGGGCGTCGCAGACCACGTCCAGCGGCGGGTACTCGGGCACGCCGGCAGCGGGTCGGCCGACCGCTACGGGAGCCCGCAGGCGCGCCTCTCAGAAGCTAGAGGCGCGCTCCTCGCAGCGATGGAGTGGCTCGGCAACGTCGACGAGCGGATATTTCGAAAGAACGAGCGGTTCTTGAAGGCTAAAGAACCTGTGATTAGAAACTAGGCTTTGGCACCGAAATAGAATCCTGTCGCAGAGCCCACCAGAGCCACGGTCGGTGTCAACACCAGCGTCAAGATTTCTTTCGCGTGAGCGAAATGTTGATCGTCAGCACAAAGAAATATCAGCGCACCGAGGACTGCCAGTGCGGCGAAGATTTCAACACCAAAGATCGTAATCAGAGATACCGCTAGCTTTCGACGGGCGTCCTCGCGACGCAAATCAAGGTCGTCCGAAGGTTCCCGCTCCATTGCGTGCCAGTCGCGCGGGTCACCGATATCCGGAACTTCGATGATCGTCCAATCTTCACGATCGCCTTTTTCTCCGTTGGCCCCTTCGCCCGACTCCGGCGGGTCGTCATTTCGTGGACCTTTAGGTGTGTTGTTAGACATTCGGTATTCCCCCGCCCTTCAGTTCAGACCTCCTCAGGATCATCCGGCTCCGGAAGCTGCGGCACGATCCAAGGTTCAGGTTGAGTAGGGGCACATTGAGGAGGGTCCGGAAGATCAACTTCTTCCGGACCCATAAGTTCGTCAGCAATGTCGGGTTGGGAATTGCTTCGGTTCACCGCTCCCCCCGGCTTCAAATGCTCTTGGCACTACTTATCCGTGAGGAACGTTAGGACGACTCAACCGGTGATGCCACCTATTTGTCGCCGAACCAACTTTGACCCGATTGTCGACAGCCTAGTCATGTGAATGGCGGCTGAAGAGCCTATCGCACGTCAGGCCAAACAAGTTCCCGATACTCTTCGTCCTTCTTTAGTAGGACGGTCCAACCTTCACGCTGACGTGTGAGCAGGAAGAGTTCGTCAGCTATCGCCCGGCGAACCGCCTCCTGAGCGGTTCGAAAACCTCCCATATGCTGAATCTCCTCGATTGCACTTCGAGTCCTGGGAGAAATCCGAAGGGTGATTCGCACGTCATCTTCCGGCCCTTCGGCAGCGTAGGCACCCGCGTTAGGCATCTCTAAACCTCCGGTTTAAATCCTTTACGGCGCAAGCTAAGCGCCTGATTGCCGCCTAGCAAGCACCGCTTTGATGCTCAGATGCTAGCCCTGAGGTGGTTAAATAAGGTCTTGAAACTGCAATTTTCGTGACTATGTGGCGCCATATAGTCACAGATTGGGCGCCAATGTGCTTGATAAGCGATTGGAAATCTTCGATTCTTCTATTTGGTGCCAGCGCTCGGGCACCCCTTGCAAAGCGCTATTTGAGGCCAAATCATCGATCAAATTGTGTTTCAATTCGTTGCACGTTCCCATTGTGTTCGCGCTCACACTCATTGCCGTTTAGCGAGCCGGGGCATTTTCAGAATTCTTCCTCTCAGGATGAAGTCTGTCATTTCTCGCGCCAATCCGCTTACCGCAGTGGACCGCGAAAACCCGACCTCGTTCTTAGGTGGGAACGCCGACAAGCTTTCTCGGCGACAGAGGTTGCGCGATGTATTTCCCTGTACGGAATAAAACTGATGAGCAGTTCCAGGCGGTCGCGAGATTCTGCCGTGAACTCGACGTGCACGAGGCGCTGGGAGTGATCCACGCTTACG
>JASFUX010000280.1:0-4480 GCA_050050115.1 Maricaulaceae bacterium
CGACGGCCCCTTGCCCGGCGGCGCGCTCAGGAAATATCGCGACGGCGCCTATCTGCGCGAAGATTGGTTGCCGACCTTGATCCCCGGAGAGGAGATCGAGCTTGGCTTCGGCATAGACCAATCAGTGATCGTTAGCTGGGTAGACGAAAGCGGACCCACCGCGGAAACCGGCCTCATGGGCCGCAACACGGAGGTGCGCCACGATCATCGCTTCACGGCGCTCAACCGCCACAATACACCGTTCACGGTCGAGGTCGTGGACTACCGTCCCGTCTCCGAGGACGACGACATCACGCTGCGCGTCAGCCCTGACGCGACGCCTGCGGACGAAGAAGGCTTCGCCGACACGCCCGGCGTCCTCGTCTGGCGGCGCGAGCTGGCGCCGGAGGAATCGCTGGAGGTGCGCAACGCCTATACGATCACGCACCCGACGAGCGAAATCCTGGTGTCGCGGTAGGCGCCTCTAGTCCACCGCAATCAGCGCAGCGGCGAAGCGGCGGCCCTCGGCGAGCAGGCTCGCGTAAACGCGGCAGGCTGCGCCAGTGTCCATGATCTCAAGACCGAGCGTCGCCCGCGCAAAGCGCTCGCGCACCTCTTCAGGCGGCTGAGCGAGCTTGTCGCCGACGCCGAAGAGCACGAACTCGAACGGCGTCTCGGCGGCGAAGACCGGATCGAAATGGGCGGGCTCGACCTCGCTCAAACGCGCCGGCGGCCACGCCTCGACCTTCTCGTCGATGATCAGTACCGAGCCTTCCCGCCGGCCGTCCGCGAAGCGAAAGCCGCCCTCCCCATAAGCGGTCAACCGCGGAGGGTTCGGCATGCTCACGAGACGATCGGGTCGGCCTTGGTTTCCGACGGCGCGTTCTCGGAGCGCACGCCGGTGAGGATCAGGATCGGCGCGGCGATGAAGATCGAAGAATAGGTGCCTATCACCACGCCCCAGATCATCGCGAACGAGAAGCCGCGCAGCACCTCTCCGCCGAGAACATAAAGCGCGATCAGCGCGATCAGGGTCGTCACCGAGGTCATGGTCGTGCGCGACAGCGTGTCGTTGATCGCCCCGTCCAAGAGCTCCGTCACCGGAATCTTCTTGTACTTGCGCATGTTCTCGCGAATGCGGTCGTAGACGACGACGGTGTCGTTCATCGAATAGCCGACGATGGTCAGGATCGCGGCGATGATCGACAGGTTGAACTCGATCTGGGTCACCGAGAACATCCCGATGGTCAAAAGCACGTCGTGCGCAAGCGCGGCGACAGCGCCGATCGAGAACTGCCACTCGAAGCGGAACCACACGTAGGCGAGCATCGCGAGAAGCGCGAGCCCCACCGCCATGGCGCCGGCGCGCACGAGCTCTCCCGAAACGACGCCGCTGATCTCGCCCGAGGACTCCATCTGCACGCCCGGCATCGCCGCTTCGAGCGCGGCCATCACCTGATCGGCGATCGCGATGTCTGGCCCCGCCTCACCGTCCGTTTCCGGCTGCAGCGGCACGCCGATCTTCACCGCGTTCGGCGCGCCGAAGGTCTGCACCACCGGCGTGCCCTGGTGAAGGTCGCCGACCACGCGGCGCACCTCTTCAAGGTTCGCCGGTCCGGGGGTCGTCACGACGATCTGCGTGCCGCCGGTGAAGTCGATGCCGAAGTTGAGCCCGCGCGTGACGAAGGCGCCGACCGCAAGCGCGAGCAGGACCAGCGACAGCGCGAACGCCGCGCCGCGCAGCTTCGTGAAAGCGATTTTAGTGTCCGAGGGGATGATCTTCAGCAGCACGCCCGCCTCCCTAAATCGGCAGCGCGCGCGGGCGCGTCGACTTGAACCACAACGAGATCAGGAACCGCGAGAACACGAACGCGGTGAACACCGAGGTCACGATCCCGATCGCCAGCGTCACGGCGAAGCCGCGCACCGGTCCCGAGCCGAACTGGAACAGCAGGACCGCGGCGATCAGCGTGGTGATGTTCGCATCAAGGATCGCCGAAAGCGCGCGCGAATAGCCGGTCTCGATCGCGTTCGCCGGTGTTCGCCCAGATCGGATTTCCTCGCGTATGCGCTCGAAGATCAGCACGTTGGCGTCCACCGCCATGCCGATCGTCAGGATGATCCCCGCGATCCCCGGCAGCGTCAGCGCCGCGCCGAGCCCCGACAAGGCGCCGAGGATCAGCACCACGTTGACCAAGAGCGCCGTGTTCGAGATCACCCCGAACAGACCGTAAGCGAGCAGCATGAAGACGATCACGCCGGCGAAGCCGATGATCAGCGCCGTCCTCCCGGCGGCGACAGAGTCCGCGCCAAGCGTCGCGCTGACCGTCTGCCGGTCGATCCGCTCAAGCGGCGCGGGCAGCGCGCCGGCGTTCAAGAGCGAGGCCAGCTCGGTCGCGCTTTGCACGGTGAAGCCGCCTTCGATGAAGCCCGAGCCGCCAGTGATGGGCACGCGCATCCTCGGCGCGGTGATCACCACGCCGTCGAGCACCACGGCGAAGCTCTCCCCGGTGTGGTTGGTCGTCAGCTTGCCGAAGATCACGGCGCCGGTGTTGTTGAACGAGAAGTTCACCACCGGCTCACCCGTCTGCGGATGAAACCCGAGGCTTGCGCCCGAAGCGCGGAAGTAGTCGCCTGACAGAGTGCGCACCAGCCGGTCGCGGTTGTTCGGATCGCGCGCGCTGTCGGCGGGACGTAGGTAACGCTCGACGAGAAGCGGCGCGGCGAGCGGGTCCTGTTGCGGAACCAACATCTGGCTTGGCCGGACGACGCCCTCGAGCGCGTTCTGGTAGGCCTGCGGGTCTGACACGGCGAGGTGGAACGTCATCTGCGCCGTCGTGCCCACGAGCCGTTCGAGTTCTTCGGGGTCTTGCACGCCCGGGGCCTGGATGACGATCCGGTCAACGCCCTGGCGCTGGATCTGCGCCTCGCTGGTGCCCAGCGCGTCGATGCGTCGGCGGATGATCTCGATGGAGTCGCCGATCGTGCGCCGGCGGACCTCGTTCATGTAGTCCTCGGTCACCTCGATGCGGATCTCGCCCGGCCCGTCGCCCGGCTCGACCGTATAATGCCGCGGCTGGCCGCCGAGCACGTTGCCGGTCTCGGGCTGAGGCAGCTCGCTGCGCAGGCGCGAGAGCGCCTCGTCGAAGTTGCGCAGGTCCGAAACCCGCAGCGTCGCATAGTCGCCGAGCACCGCCTGAGAGGTCAGGATCGGGCAGAACAGGGCCGGGTTGTCGGCCGCGCCCGGCTCGTCGCAACCCTCGTCACGGGCGATCCCGGGCGCGCGTTCGAGCGCGATCTCCAGCTCGGACTGGCGCACCGCGGAGGTGTCGACCTGGTAGAGCAGATAGGAGCCGCCCTGCAGGTCGAGCCCGAGGTTGACCGCGTTGTTCGGCACGAAGCCTGGCAGGTTATCGCGCGCCTGCTCGGTCAGCAGGTTCGGCGCGGCGAAAAGCGCGCCGGCGAGCACGACGAGAAGAACGAGCGCTGTCTTCCAAGGCGCGAAGTAGAGCATGAAGCGATCTAGTCCGTGTTCTCGTTGGAGGCCTGGCGCCCATCAACCGGCCCGTTGTCCACGGTCGCCTGTTCGATGAGCATCAGCGGCGAAGGCAGAGCGCCGGCGTTGAGCATGTCGGCGAGGTTCGACGCCTCTTCCGCCGTGAAGTCGCCTTCGATGAAGCCCGATCCGCCGGTGATCGGCGATCGAACGACCGGCGCGGTGACGACGAGTCCGTCAATCACGACGGCGATCCGTTCGCCCAGGTGATTGGTGGTCAGGTTAGAGAATATCTCGGCGCCGACTGCGTTGAACTCGAAATTGACGACCGGCGAACCCATTTGAGGATGGCGACCCGCGCTCGCCATGCGCAGCAACTCGCCGGAAAGCCGCTGCACCGGCGCGCCGCCGGCGCCGACCGCCGCGTCATCGGCGCGCAAATTCCGCTCGACGACCAGGTATGGTTCGTTCGGTTCTCGGGTCGGCAACACTTCCAGCGTCGACGGAACTTCAACGGCCCCGCTGACGTAGTCGTTCACTCTGAGCTGTTCCTGGTATGCGACGAGTTGAATCGTAAGCTGCGCGGGCGATCCCGCGATCGCTCTGAATTTCGAAAGCTCGTCGACCGAGCGCAGCTCGACGAGGATCCTATCGTCCTCGACCGGCGCAAGGGTGACCGGATCAACGCCGGCTGCGTCCGCGCGCCGGCTCAGTATCTCGATGATGTCGGCGCGCTCTTCGGCCCGCGCCTCGGCCAACTCCTGTTCCGTCAGCTCCCCGGCGAGGCGACGGTCGTCAAACTGAACCTCATAGATCAGCCGGATCGTAGCGCGCTCCTCGCGCCCCGCGTCGCACCCTCCAAGCGCTGCGAGCGCGCCTGCGCAGGTCGCCGCCGCGAGCGCTGTCTTCCAAGGCGCGAGGTAGAGCATCAAACCGCCTAGTCCGACTCGGAATCGTTCGCCGGTTCGGAGTCGTTCGCCGGCTGAGGCTCGGTCTTGGCGCGCA
>JASFUX010000281.1:0-4422 GCA_050050115.1 Maricaulaceae bacterium
CGAGGCGGTCTCCCAGTTCAGGATGTTGTAGTACTGGCGCATCGCGCCAGCCGCCTCGACCAGAACGCTCGACGAGGGACCCTCGGGACCACCGCAGACGCCGACGATGATGAAGCGCCGGATCTCCTTGGGGATCTGGGCGCTCACCTGCAGATAGGATTGGCGCAGCCGTCGGTCCGAGAAGGTCCGGTAGCTTATTGGGACGACGCAGTGGGCCGTAGAGCCGGACTTGAGCTGCGCGGTGATGCGTGGGGCCGCGAACTCGAGCGCCGCGAGCTCGAGCGCGTCGCGTTGGCTTTTGTGCGCGGTGACGAAGTCGTTGTAGGCGATCGGCTCGCGCCCCTCGCTCTGGCGGATAACGGCCGCCCAATAGGCGACGACGGCTGTGTTCGGCGCGTCGTAGATCGCCCGCATCCTGAGGCGCGCTCTCAAGGCGGTGCGGGCCGCGGTCGCGCTGAGCGCGGTCGGCGCGGGGGCGTCTTCAGTGATGACGATATCGTCCTCGGCGGCCGCGCCGTTCGGCGGCGCCGAAGGAGCCGGTTCAGGGCGCGCCGGCTGCGCCGGTTGAGCCGCGGCGGCGCGGGTGGCGACCGCGGGTGCCTGCTCACGGAACTCGGCGTCCGAGACGCGTGCGATGTCCGTTACATCTTCAGTCTCGCCGATCACTGAAGCAATTTTCGTATCCTCAGCGCCCTCTTGACCGAATAGGAACTGCTCAAGCGAGTGCCGGATATTCTCAATGTCGTCTGTGAACGTCGGATCTTCGTCGGGCGCTTGAAAGAGCACGTAGGACAAAGGTTGAATCTGATCAAAGCGCCTCGGGAGTTTCCAACGCTTTTCGAGGAACAAGGCGACGATCTGGTCGATGCGGCTCGCAAGTTCGGTTGGGAGTGAGGTCTCTTTTCCGTCCTTATCCAGACGGATCGACAAAGCGCGCAGGGTCGCCGCCACTTCGCAGGCGGTTACTCGGGCGTTCGGCGCCAGTTTTCGCGCGCTCGTATGCATGAGCGCTTTTTACCCGCAAGATAGCAAACAAGTCGTTTACGCTCGCTGCCCTTTCTGTCCGTTAACTTTATTTTCCGTTGACGCAGCGTTTCTCGCGTCAGGCCGGCAGGCGCACGCGCGCCTTAAGGCCGCCCAGGGCGCTGTCGGAGAGGATCACGTCGCCGCCGTGCTTGCGCGCCACGTCGCGGGCGATCGCAAGGCCCAGACCCACGCCCGAGCCGTTCATGCTGCGCGCCTCGTCGAGGCGGTTGAACGGACGGAACACCTCTTCGCGCAGCTCCTCGGGAATGCCCGGGCCGTCGTCCTCGATGTCGATCACCACCGAGTCGTTCACCCGCTCCGCTGCGATCTCGACTCGGCTGGCGTAGTTCGCCGCGTTCGAGACGAGGTTGGTCAGGCAGCGCTTGAGCGCCAGTGCGCGTACGTCGAGGACGAGATCGCCGCTCGTCTTCACTTCGATCTCGACCCCGTCCTGGGCGGCGCTCTGGGCCGCGTCTCGGGTGATCTCGCCGATGTCGGCGGGCGCGGGGTCCTCCCCGCCGATGCCGGAGGAGAAGTCGAGATACTCGTTCAGGATCGCCGCCATGTCCTCGACGTCCTTGCGCATCTCGTCGACCTCTTCGCCGGGCGGCAGGAGGGCGAGCTCGAGCTTCAGACGCGTCAGCGGGGTGCGCAGGTCGTGGCTGACGCCGGCGAGCAGCTGGGTGCGCTGGCTGACGTGCCGCTCGATCCGTTCACGCATGAGCAGAAGCGCCGTCGCCGCCTGGCGCACCTCACGGGCGCCGGAGGGGCGGAAGTCCGGCGCGTCGAGGCCGCGGCCGAACAGCTCGGCGGCGCGGGCGAGGCGCTCGATCGGCTTGGCCTGGTTGCGGATGTAGATGATCGAGACCGCCGTCAGCATCACCGTCGCGCCGAGGATCCACAGAAGGAAGATATGGCCCGTCGTCGCGAACACTCGGTCGCGCGGCACGATGAAGCGCAGCACGCCTTCATCGACCAGAACCCGCACCTCGACGTAGGCGGGATAGCGTGTGGTGTCGAACCAGAAGTCGTGGGTGAGCTTCTCCGACAACGCGCGGCGCAGCGTGCGGTCGAGGACGCGGAAGAACGACGAGCGGACGTTGGTCGGAAGCCGGGCGCCGGGCTCGAGCGCGACGGTGATCCCCAGCGGCGGCTCGATCGTCGGGCGCACGGTCGCGAGGCCGACCGACGAGCCGGCGTCCTCGTAGAGATCGACCACCATCTGGATCTCGCCGGCGACGCCTTCAGAAAGGCGCGCGGTCACCGTTTGCCAGTGCGCTTCGAAGAACACGTAGACGACCGCGACCTGCATGATCGCGACCGGCAGAACGATGATCAGGAGAGAGCGGCCAAACAGGCTCTTGGGCAGATAGTCCTTCAGCCGCCGCGGTCGGCGCGCCCAGGCCGCGAAGCGTCTCAGACGCTGATCGAGCGCAAGGCGCGCGAAGGGGTTTTCCATTACGGTCAAGTCGGACCAGTTCCCGCCAAGTCTGCGACAAGCTTATAGCCTGCGCCGCGCACGGTTTGCAGGTGCACCGGCTGTCTCGGGTCAGCTTCAATCTTTCGCCGCAGCCGCGTGACCTGGACGTCGACGGAGCGCTCCTGCCCGGCGATGGCGCCGCGCGCAAGGTCCATTCGGGAGATCACCTCGCCGGGCCGGGCGGCGAGGGCGGAGAGCAGCGCCGCTTCCGCCGAGGTTAGCCGCACCACCTCGCCGTTCCGGGTCAACTCGCCCCGATCAATGTCGAACCGGCAGTCGCCGAACTCGACCGCACCCTGGCTCGCCGGCGGCGCGGCGCGGCGGAGGATGGCGTCGATTCGCAGGAGCAGCTCTTCGGGCTCGAAGGGCTTGGGCAAATAATCGTCCGCGCCCTGCCTTAGGCCCTCGATACGGTCCTCGGGCAGGTCGCGGGCCGTCAGCAGAAGGATCGGCAGGCGGCTGCGGCGGCGGATGTCCGCGGTCAGCGTCAGCCCGCTCTCGCCCGGCATCATCACGTCGAGCACGAGGAGATCGAAGTCGAGCGCAGTCATCAGCGAGCGCGCATGCGCGGCGTCGGCGGCGGCCGAGACCCGGTAGCCGCGCTGGGACAGGAAGCGCTTCAGCAGCGTGCGGATCCGGTCGTCGTCGTCGACGACCAAGAGGTGCGCGTCGCGGTCTGGCGCATTGGCGACCGGCGTAGGGCCGGTCGGGGCGGGCGGCATGAGCGGGGCTCCAGCGAGTTGACTTCCCCAAGATCGCCTGAGAATGATCGCGTGCGCGCGCGCCGACAAGTCGAGCCGTCAGGGCCGCTTGCCGCGGCGCGATCGCTGATCTTATGGAGCCCCTGCAGGAGCTTGGGAAAATGAGCACGCCGACGCCGTACGATTCCTTTGACGGTCAGATCTGGTGGAACGGATCGTTCGTCGACTGGAAAGAGGCGAAGGTGCACGTATTGACCCACGGGCTGCACTACGGCTCGTCCATCTTCGAAGGCGAGCGCGCCTACGACGGCAAGATCTTCAAGAGCCTCGAGCATTCCGAGCGCTTCGCGCGCTCGGCTGAGCTGATGGGCTTCAACCTGCCCTGGTCGGTCGCCGACATCGAGGCGGCGAAGGACGAGACCTTCAAGAAGATGGGCTTCGACAGCGCCTACATCCGCCCGGTGGCCTGGCGCGGCTCGGAGATGATGGGCGTCTCGGCGCAGAAGAACACGATCCACATGGCGATCGCGGTCTGGCAGTGGGGCGACTATTTCGCCGACAAGATGAAGGGGATCCGGCTCACGGTGTCCAGCTGGCGGCGGCCGCCTGCCGACTGCGCGCCGGTGAAAGCTAAGGCTGCGGGCCTCTATATGATCTGCACGCTGTCCAAGCACGCCGCCGAGGCGAAGGGCTTCGCCGACGCGCTGATGTACGACTACAAGGGCCGGATCGCCGAGTGCACCGGCGCGCACATCTTCTTCGTCAAGGACGGCGAGCTGCATACGCCGGTGGGCGACTGCCTGCTCGACGGTATCACCCACGCCACGGTGTGCGACTTGGCTGCCGCCCGGTCGATCCCGGTGAATCGGCGCGACATCTACCCCGACGAGCTTCGTTCGTTCTCGGAGTGCTTCATC
Organism: Maricaulaceae bacterium; assembly: GCA_050050115.1. Classification (GTDB taxonomy): domain Bacteria; phylum Pseudomonadota; class Alphaproteobacteria; order Caulobacterales; family Maricaulaceae; genus JASFUX01. The sequence goes on from JASFUX010000281.1 coordinate 4,125, forward strand.
GTCGGCACCGCCGCTGAGGTCACCCCGGTGCGCGAGATCGACGGGATCGAGTATGTCCCGGGAGAGATCTCCAAGTCGCTTTCGAACGACTACGACCAGCTGGTGCGCGGTCAGCTGGTGCGCGCGGCGGCGGAGTAGGGCGCAAGCGCTTCAGAATTCACGCATGGCGTCACGAGCGACATGCAGCACGCGCTCTATGAGCACGCGGCTTTCGTCGATGCTGTAGTAGATTGAGTGACGCTGGTGGACGAAGCGTCGAAGTCCGCCGCGCACTTCGTCGACGGCGCGGCCCATCATC
>JASFUX010000282.1:0-4404 GCA_050050115.1 Maricaulaceae bacterium
GTCTTGCAGTCCCCCTCCCAGAGAGACCAAAGTCGACCCAACGCGCTCGCGATACGACGAGTTCGCATGGGGAGACCTGCAATGAGCCTCAAAAGACTGATCGTCGCCGTCGGCGCCGCCGCGTGCCTGTCGACCCTCGCATCAGCCGCCGAGCCCGGCGAGGAAAGCGAAGCGCCCGCGCTGCGGTCGGAATACATGACCGCCGTCGGCATCGGCGTCAGCGATCTTGAGGCGTCCACGACGTTCTACGAGAACGCGCTGGGGATGACGCAGCTGACGACCTACGAGCTCGACTACATGAACGAGGTCGTGCTCGGCTTTCCAGGCGGCGAAGCGGTCGTGGTGCTGATGCACTACATCGACGGCCGCGAGGTCGACTACGAGGCCAACCCCGTCAAGCTGGTGTTCCGCGTGCCCGATCCGGTCGCCTTCGCCGAACAGATCCGCGCCGCAGGCGGGGTCATCGAGCGCGAGCCCGTCGCCGCGGAATCGGTCGGCGGCGCAGTCGTCGGTTTTGCGCGCGACCCGGACGGATATCAGATCGAGATTTTGCAGGCTGGTCCGGCAGAGTAGGCCGGCTCGACAAGCAGCAATGGTGGTGGTTCGAGCCGCCCGCCTTCGCCCTCCGGGCTACGGCGCGCACTCCTAGCTCTAACGACTTCGTGCGCCTTACTGGCGTAAGCCGCCCGAAGCTCGAAGAGCGTAGGGTGGTGGAGCCAGGCGGAATCGAACCGCCGACCTCTTGAATGCCATTCAAGCGCTCTCCCAACTGAGCTATGGCCCCATTCGCTTCGGCGCGCCGTTGGGGCGGGCGCCGCAATCACACTCTATACGCGGAGGACGGGGAACCTAGAGCATCGTGCGGAAAAGTGGAAACCGGTTTTCCGCAAAAACGATGCGACAAACATAAGCGCCGTGGGCGAACCGGCGATCAAGCCTGACGCGTTCCGCCCTTAAACGTCCTCTTCGTCCTCGTCGTCGCTGAACTCGTCGGCGCTGAAGTCGTCGTCGTCGTCTTCGAGGAACGGCACGCCGTCGTCATCGTCGTCGCTGACCGCTTCGTCTTCGTCGTCGTCGTCGTCCTCAAGCTCGTCGTCGACATCGTCGTCATCGCCGCCGTCGTCGTCATCGGTGTTGCTGCTCGCGGCTTTCTTGGCCGCTTCGGGACTGTCGACCGCGGGGACGTCGGACTCCTCGTCCTCGTCTTCGTCCTCCTCAGCGGCTTCGGTTTGATCCTCAGCTTCGTCCTCGGCCTCGTCCGCAGCCGGCGCGGAGGACTTGGACGACTTCTTCAGCGTGTCCGGATCAAATGCAGTCTGGCACTTCGGGCAAACCGCCGGACGGCGCCCGAGGTCATAAAACTTCGCCTCGCAACTCGGGCAGGATTGCTTGTCGCCCAAATCCGGCTTGGCCATGGTCCGCCTCCCGACCGATGCACCCGTGTCTTCCGAAGCGGACGCGCTTGCCATGATCGCGGGGCGCTGTCAAAACCCAAATCACCTTGTCCAGCATTGCGAGTTCTCCCCGCCCGTGACCGCGACCGATCGCCCGTCAAAAAGCGGGGCCGGACCCGCCCGCGCGCACCCCTCCAAAGGCCTCTCCGGCGAGGTCCGCGCGCCGGGCGACAAGTCGGTCTCGCACCGCGCCTTGATCCTCGGCGCGCTGGCCGAAGGAACGACCGAGATCGATGGCCTGCTCGAGGGCGCGGACGTGCTCGCCACCGCCGAAGCGATGCGCGCGCTGGGCGCCGACGTCGCGCGGACCGGTCCGGGACGCTGGCGCGTTAAAGGCGCGGCCGGCGCCTGGAAAAGCCCCGCCGCGCCGCTCGACTTCGGCAACTCGGGCACCGGCTGCCGGCTGGTCATGGGCGCTGTGGCGGGCGCAGGCGTCGCGGCGGAGTTCGTCGGCGACGAAAGCCTGTCGCACCGGCCTATGGAGCGCATCTTGAAGCCGCTGCGCGCGATGGGCGCGGCCTGCAGCTCGACCGAGGGCTGTCTGCCCGCACGGGTCGACGGATCGGCGGGGCTCACACCGATCGAGTGGGACAACACGGCCGCCTCGGCGCAGGTGAAGTCCGCGGTCCTGCTTGCGGGTCTTGGCGCGGCCGGGCGGACGATCGTGTGCGAGCCGGTGCTTAGCCGCGATCACACCGAGCGGATGCTGACCGCTTTCGGCGCGAGCGTGCACACGGAGATCGACGCGGACGGCGCCGCGGAGATCTCGATCGAAGGACCGGTCCGGCTGAAGGCCGCGAAGGTCTCCGTGCCCGCCGATCCTTCCTCGTCCGCATTCCTGGCGGCCGCAGCGCTCATCTGCCCGGGCTCGGAGGTCACGATCACCGACGTGATGGCGAACCCGACGCGCGACGGCTTCTATGATTGTCTCGAAGCGATGGGCGCGACTCTCAACGCAAGCCCCGCGAGCGACGCGGGCGGCGAGGCTGTCCGTAACTGGACGATCGCATCCGGGCCGCTGAAGGCGATCACGCCTCATCCGGCGCGCGCCGCCGCAATGATCGACGAATATCCGCTGCTCGCGGTCCTCGCCGCTTTCGCCGAGGGAACCTCCGAGTTCCGCGGCGTCGGCGAACTGCGGGTCAAGGAGAGCGACCGCATCGCCGCGACCGTCGCCATGCTGACTGCGAACGGCGTCGAAGCCGAAGAGCTTGAAGACGGCTTCATCGTGCACGGCCGCGGCGCGGCGGGCGTACCGGGCGGCAGCCGGGTGGAGACCTTCCACGACCACCGCATCGCCATGAGCGCCCTCGTGCTCGGCCTCGGCGCCCAGGCGCCGATCGAGGTCGACGATGTTTCGATGATCGAGACCAGCTATCCGAGCTTCTTCGAACAGATGGCGTCGATCGGCGCCTGCATGGAAAAGCTATGATCGTGATCGCGCTCGACGGGCCCGCCGGCGCCGGCAAGGGCGAGATCGGCGGCCGGCTCTGCGCCCACTACAAGCTCGCCTTCCTCGACACCGGCGCGCTCTATCGCGCGGTCGGACGGGACGCGCTCGCCGGCGGCGTTTCGCTCGACGACGAAGCCGCGCTCGAAGCGGTCGCTCAGGCGCTCGACGTCGCGACGCTCGACGACCCGGCCTTGAGAACCGTCGCGGTCGGAGAAGCCGCCTCGAAGGTCGCCGCCCTGCCGCGGGTGCGCGACGCGCTCCTCAAGCTGCAGCGCGACTTCGCCGCGAGGCCGCCGGGCGAGGTCGCAGGCGCGCTCCTCGACGGCCGGGACATCGGCACGGTGATCTGTCCGGACGCGGACGTGAAAGTCTTCCTCACCGCCTCGCCCGAAGAGCGGGCGCGCCGCCGCGCCGCCCAGCTCAGGGCCGCCGGAGAAGAGGTCGACGAGGCCGAACTCGCCAGATCCATTGCCGAAAGAGACAAAAGAGACGCCGAACGCACCGTCGCGCCGATGAGACCCGCGGATGATGCGGTATTGCTCGATACTACTGATATGAGTATAGACGCCGCGTTCGAAGCTGCTCGCCGCTTGGTGGACGACGCGCTCGCGCGAAAGCGCCGTGACGCCGCCCGTCCGTGACGTCAGCGTCCGGCGAGATGAAGCCGACGTCTCTTATCCGTCAAAGTCGTCCGCTATCAGACCGACCGGGTCGAACAACCCAAACGAGGCCGCGATGGTCGCGGTCAGACCGCCGGATACAACCGGCTGGCCTTTAATCGTCAACATTGGAGCACTTAACGCATGTCCGACGCCGACACTCTGAACCCCACCCGAGACGATTTTTCCGAGCTTCTTGAAGCCTCCTTCGCAGGCCGCGATCTGCGCGAAGGCACCGTGATCAACGGCAAGGTGACCGCCATCGAGAACGACCACGTCATCGTCGACGTTGGGCTGAAGACCGAAGGCCGCATCCCGCTCAAGGAGTTCACCTTCCAAGGTGAGAAAGAAGGGGTGAAGACCGGCGACGAGGTCGAGGTCTTCCTCGAGCGGATCGAGAACGCCCTCGGCGACGCCATGCTGTCCCGCGAAAAGGCCCGCCGCGAAGAGGCCTGGACGCGGCTCGAGAAGTCCTTCGAAAAGGCCGAGTCGGTCGAGGGCCAGATCGTCGGCCGGGTCAAAGGCGGCTTCACCGTCGACCTCGGCGGCGCGAGCGCCTTCCTGCCCGGCTCCCAAGTCGACATCCGGCCGGTGCGCGACGTCGGCCCGCTCATGGGCAAGGACCAGCCGTTCGCGATCCTCAAGATGGACCGGCCGCGCGGCAACATCGTCGTCTCCCGCCGCGCCGTGCTTGAAGAGTCCCGCGCCGAGCAGCGCGCCGAGCTGGTCAATCAGCTGGCCGAGGGCGAGATTCGCGACGGCGTGGTCAAGAATATCACCGACTACGGCGCCTTCGTGGACCTCGGCGGCATCGACGGCCTGCTGCACGTCACCGACA
>JASFUX010000283.1:0-4371 GCA_050050115.1 Maricaulaceae bacterium
GTCGCGTAGGGCTCGAGGTAGGTCTCGCGCACCGGCGCCAAAGGATCGGACGGGTGGATGTAGATCGGCACACGGAGGTCTGCGGCGCGTTTCAGAATCGTTCGGAACTCAGGTGCATCGAGGAACGCTCCGCCGGTCGGCCCGTTGATCAGCGCGCCGCAAAAGCCAAGTTCCTCGACACAACGGGTCAGCTCGTCGGCCGCCGCCGCGGGTACGGCGGTCGGCAGAGCGGCGAAGCCGCCAAGCCGACCCGCCGCGACGCTGATGTCGTCGGCAAGCCGGTCGTTGACGGCGCGCGCGAGGTCCGGCGCAGTTGGCTCCGTAACGCCTTGCAGGCCCGGCGGCGCCAGCGAGAGCACGGCCAGATCCAGTCCAGCGGCGTCCATCCCCGCGATCCGATCTTCGACGCTCAGCTGGAGGGCCGTCCCTATCGGCCCGCCCAAGCGGCGGCCGATCGCGGCCTCCACCTCAGCATCTGTGTAGTGCTCTTCAAGCGCGACGACTCGCATGTTCGTTCCAACCGCAGCTGTTTGGAGACACCGTCCCTCGATGCCGGAGCTTGATACGGGCTAGACCAACGCGTGCGCGCCGTCGCTCGGCCTGACGTGCGCCGCGAGGTTGGCGAAGCGATCGCCGCGCGCCGGATCCCACGCTTCGATCGTCAGGTCGCGAGTCGTGTCAACGACAAGGTCGAACGTTGTTTCTTCCGACGGACGCAGGCGCCGCGGCGTCATTCGCTCCGGCATGCTTGCGAGCAACGCGTGCTGCGTATCATTGACGATTACGACGCGCAGCCACTCGTGTTCAAACAGCGAAATCGAGCTGCGCGTCTCCCGCCATGTCTGGCCGGCGTAGCGCCAAGTCTGGCTGGTGAAGCGGTCACATGCAGAAAGGCGCAGTTCGCGATCAGCCTCGCCGACCAGCAGATGATCGCCACCAGAATTCGCCCCGGCTCGCATCGCAACGGTCCACGGAGCAATCGCGGCGCCCGCCAAGGCGATCCTACGCGTGATCATCCTGCTCCTCCCGGTTCGTGACCGCAGACTCTAGCTGTCGCCAGCCCGATCGCCAATCCCGGTCCCGCCGCCAATCGTCGTGCCCACAAACGCATAACTGCTGTCGCTTCCATCTTTGGTTTCTGAGAAGATCATGGTCCGATCACTCCGAGATCAGTCACCTTCGTCAGCTGGAGAGCCTAGATGGCAAGCTACTCCGCAACGCCGCAAGTCGACGGCTTCGCCGTGCGTCTGGAGACAGACGACCTCCTGGAGCTGGCGCGCGACGAAGCGGGATTGGCGGACCTGCAGAGATTGCTCGACCGTCATTTTGTACTGATCGCTGCGCCGTCTAAGGAGATCACCGCCGAAGCCGTCGGCCGCATTGCGCTTCATCTCGGCATGCCGAACGAGCCGCCGGCGGCGGACTCGCCGCGCGCCAGACTGCCGCGGGTATCGGCGGACTTCCCCTTCATCAACGACTTCTCGAGCCCGCCGCGCGAACTGCCTTCCGAACCGGCGCGCCCGTCTTACGTCTCCAGCCTCCACTACGACGGCATCAGCGCCTACTCGGTGCAAGCGAACTTCGTCGCGCCGTTGACGACGCCGAACATGTGGTCGGACATGCGCTTCGCCTACGCCGACCTGCCGGCCCATCTACGGCGCATCGTCGACAGCGGCCATGCGCTGCACGCGATCGTGCCGCCGCCCGGCACGCCGCTTGAAGACTTCCCCCCGTTCGAAGCCGGGGACGCGGCCCGACGACCGTTGCGGATCAAGCATCCGCACACCAATGAGCCGCTGCTGTATCTGCCGAAGAATCCCGACAGCCGAATCGAGGGGCTGCCGGTCGATGAAGGCCAGGCGATCCTCTCCGAGCTGTGGGAGCGGATCTACACGTCGCCCGCACGTCATACGGCGCGAGCGACGGAGAATACGCTGTTCATATGGGACGGTCTCGGCACGACCCACACCAACCCGGCTTATCCGCGCGACCAGGAGCGCCGCACCTGGTTTTTCATCATTCCCAGCAAGACCGGAGAGGTCGAACCCTACGCGGCGGTGTGAGATCGAATGGCTCAGGGCGCGGTCGGCGCTGCCTGGCTGGTCAGGTATTCTGCGATCTTGAACGCGTCGGCGCGCGGCATGTCCAGCGTCAGGAGCGCCATGTCGCCGTCAACCAAGGCGGCGACGATATCGTCGGGAGACATTGCAGCCAGTTCGGCGCGGCTCGGCGCGCCGGGCGCAGCCGGCTCGTGACAGCCCTTGCAGCGAAACTCGTAGAGTTGAAAACCGTCGTAGGGCGAAGCGTCGGCCCTCACCGCAATAGGACCGTCGTCGACCCGTATCGAATTGCAGCCTGTCGCTGCAAGCACAGCTGCCAAGTAGGTCAGTGATCTGATCATAGTCGCGCCATCCACTCCCCTAGTCGCATCTAATGCCGCTGGCGGACGATCGGCAAGTTCCGGACTGCGATGCCAACTAGTAGATCCCACCAAGCGCGTCGCCCTTCAACTGCTCGCACGCTGCTCGTCAGTCGATGTCAAAGAGAATGAGGTAGACAAAGCGATGTTCAACGGCTCACTGGGACATCACCGTGATATGTGATCGTCACCCGTGATTTGGGTCCTCGGTTCTTCGGTGTGTCGCGCCGATGAGCACACCCCGCGCGCGCTGCGCGACCTATACGCGGAAGTCCCACGAAGACGGCCTCGAGCAAGAGTTCAACTCGCTCGAGGCCCAACGTGAAGCCTGCGCCGCCTACGTCTCAAGCCAGAAGAGTCCGGGCTGGGTCGCGCTCAGGGATCGTTTCGATGACTGCGGCGTCGATGTAGTCGTTGTCTATAAGATCGACCGGCTTACTCGGTCGCTCGCCGACTTCGCGCGTCTCGTCGAGCGGTTCGAGGCGCGCGAGGTCTCTTTCGTTTCCGTCACCCAGCAGTTCAACACCGCGAACTCGATGGGCCGGCCAACGCCGCGGGGACGTGATCCGAATGGGCTGGCAGCACGTCAACGGCGACACGATCCGCGTCACGCAATCCAAGACCGGCGCGGCGCTCACCATCCCGCTTCATCCCGAGTTGCGATCGGTGATCAACAAGACGACGCGGGATCACCTGACGTTCCTAACGACACGCTAAGATCGCCCGTTTTCGGCCGCGGGATTCGGCAACGCATTTCGCGATTGGTGCGACGCCGCGGGAGTGACAGGGCGAAGTGCTCACGGACTTCGCAAGGCCGCTGCGCGCCGTCTCGCCGAGGCTGGGTGCTCGCCTTCACAGATTGGCGCGATCACCGGCCACCAAACGCTCAAGGAAGTGAGCCGCTACACCGCCGCCGCGGATCAAGAGCGCTTGGCGCGGGACGCAATTGAGGCTCTTAAGTCGCGATAGGCGGCATTGAGACTTGCTGCGTGAGCCCGAACCAACCGAATTTGTTTTGTTGACCGCATTTGAAGGAGCGATCTCATGGGAGACTTCGCCGGTTCGAAGCACCAGACATCGTCACAGCCTCTTGAACTTCCACAGCCCGAGTTGGAAAGTTGCCCGCATTGCGGTGTGAGCCACCCCGGCCTTAAACACCAATGGAACGGCGACGGTGCCGGGGTCGCTGGCGCAGTCGATCAGACAAAGCGGTTTTGGAAATGCACGGCTTGTGGAAATCTGATTACCGAGCGCATTTCCCAATTCTACGTGAACCTTGGAAATCCGCGTGAGCAAAAATCGTATTGGGCGACCGAAGCGGTTTTTCCGAGACCCCGGTCGATACCCGGATGCATTCCAGACTTGGCGCGGCAGTACCTCAAAGAGGCATATGATGTTCGCGCCGCACCGAATGCCTGCGTGATGGTTACTGCGTCATCGATCGACGCGATGTTGGTCGATCAAGGCTATGAAGAAACATCCGACAAGGAATCACTTGCGAGCCGTATCGATCGAGCGATCGAGGGCGGCTTGTTGCCGGAGCACGTCGGAAAGTGGGCACACAAAATCCGGGCGCTGTCGAACCACCCTCGGCATGTGGACAAGAAAAAGCCGACCGTCACTCCCGAGGAGTCCGAAACATGCCTCGAACTGGCTCTGGCAATCGCCGATATGCTTTACGTTTATCCGAGCAAGCTCACCGACGCCTTTGGAGGACCAGCATCCGCACCCGCGTCCACTGAGGAGCTTGAAATCATCGAACCGGAATGATGTGAGAACTCTCGGTGCCTAACCTTCGAGTTCCGATTGCCTAACCATTTGATTAAAATGGAATTTTCAGGCGGGTGGCGGTGTGTAACCGGCCCCCATGCGCGCAGCCGGGTTCTATGTAACCGCTAAGACCGGCTTGTTGGAAGCCTGCGGGTTCATCATCAGCGCCATCGGCGCAGGCG
>JASFUX010000284.1:0-4357 GCA_050050115.1 Maricaulaceae bacterium
AAAGCCCCGAAGCGATCGAGGAGCTGCGCGCCTACAGCGATGAAGAGCCGCGCCTGCAGCTCGACGTGCGCACCGAGGCGGACTTCTACGCCAGCCAGGGCGGCAACATCGCCACGATGATCATCGTCGGCTGGGTGTTGGGCGTGGTGATGTCGGTCGGCGCTTTCGCAGGCGCCTGGAACACGATGTACGCCTCAGTCGATTCCCGCACCCGCGAGTTCGCCACGCTGCGCGCGATCGGCTTTTCGGGCTTTTCAGCCTTCGTTGCGGCGCTCGTCGAAGCGCTCGTCCTCGCCGGCGCCGGCGGCTTGCTCGGCGCAGTTGGCGTCTTCCTGCTGCTCGACGGCGTAAGCGCCTCGACCATCGGCGACAGCTTCACCCAGGTGGTGTTCAGCTTCGAGCTGACGCCCGGCACGATCCTGACCGGCGTGATCCTGGCCTTGATCGTCGGGCTCCTGGGCGGCTTCTTCCCGGCGATCCGCGCCGCGCGCACGCCGCTCCTCGCCGTGCACCAGAGCTGAGGACGTTCTACGCCGTCAGGAAGCCGCCGAGCAGCAGCGCGGCGGGCACGAACGACAGGACGATCAGGTAGAGGAAATCCATCACCAGCGTGCGCAGGACCGACGAGAAGCGTCCGCAGCCGTAGACCAGCCGGTGCACCTTGTAGAGATAGAGATTGCTCCACACGAAGAACACCGGGACCGCGACGGCCCAGGACACGATCGGCCAGATCGCGATCAAGGCCGTGATCAGAATGAACAAGAACGCGTGGAAGTGCAGCGATACGATCAGGTGGTCGTAGTAGAAGAACCGCCGCTTCCAGAAATGCGTCAGACCCAGGATCGCCGCATAGACCGGGAACAGCGCAATGAGGACGGTCGACACCCAGGTGTTGACCGCCTCGAAGTAGCCGGCCGGATCGTCGACGATCACCTCGGCGCGTTCGACGATGAAGCGGCGCACGCCCACCGGCCAGGTCAGATCCTCGGGATCGACGGCGCCGTCGACGCCCGAGATCGTGATGTCCGGCTCTGAAGCCATAGGCGTTTCGGGGCAGTCGCCAAGATCTTCGGGCAGGATCTCGCGCCGCAGCGCGCACTTGATCGCGCGCTGCTGCTGAAGCCGGCGCAGCTCGCGCATCTGGGTCAGGCCGGCCGACTCGCCGACCGTCTCGGCCGCCTGCATCGCGGCGATCTCGGCGCGCAGCGCGGCGACCTCCTGAGGCGAAGCGTTCTCGTTCTGCTCGAGCTCGTCGGCGAGCGCGGTCAGCTCCTCGCTGATCTCCTCGAGCGAGGCGTCGATGTCGTCGCTGTCGAATTCGACCGCTGTCCACCAGTCGCCGGTGACCGTCGAGACAGCGATGAGGAAGACGACGGAGGCGAACAGCAAAAGCCGGAACGGCTGGACGAAGCGGGCGCGCGCGCCGGCGAGATAGTTCGCCGAGACCCGACCGGGCTTGAACATCAGCGCCGGCACGGTTTTCAAGAACCGGCCGTCGAGCGAGAAGAAGCCCTCCATCGCGTCGGCGACCAGCGACCAGATCGGGCGGTGCAGCTGGTCGTTGACCTGGCCGCAGACATGGCAGTGCGAGCCCACGAGGCTCGCCCCGCAGTTCTTGCAGGTCCCGCCCGCCTCGCCGCGGCCGGCTTTGGCCTCCTCGGCCGCCGCGTCGGCGACGACGGCCTGCTCGGCCGCGCCGATCACTGCGTCTGCGTCGCTTGGGTCCACCGCCCCGGCTCCCTCCGATCCCCCCGTCTGCTGCGGGGAACCACAGTACGCGGCGCAGGTTAGCCGAACTTTGCCCGCGCGTGAGCCCGGCAAGGTGAGTCGGAGCCGCGCGTCCCTATGAGCGGCTCGATGAGCGCGCGCGGGGCAGGTGGCGGTAGAGCGTCGGCCGGGAGACGCCGAGCTGCTTGGCGATCTCGGCCACTGTGTGCTCGCCCTTGGCCAGCATCTGCTTGGCCTTTTCGATGTCGGCCTCGCTCAGCTTCGGCGTTGCGCCGCGCGGCCTGGCCGCCCCCACGGCCGGCTTCGAGCCCACGCTTCGGTCGAAGGCGGCCAGCGCGGCGACGAGGTGATAGACCGCGCCGCCCGCGCCCGGCAGGCGCGTGTCCAGCCGCTCGGCGACGCTGACGAAGCTGACGGTGCGCGCGCGCAGTGTCTCAAGCGTCTCAATGAGCGCTGAAAGATCGTCCGCGAGGCGGTCGAGACGGGGCGCGACCAGGGCGTCTCCGGCGCGGGTCACGCCGACCGCCTTGGCCAGCTCGGCCCGGTCCCGGCCCCGATCGTTGTAGTGATCGCCGTCTTGATCGTTAAGCTTTTCGATGAAGATCGGCCCACAGCCCGCGCGCACCAGATCGCGCAGCTGGTCGGAGAGATCGGGCCCGTCGGGCGTTTCGCAGGCATAGCCGATCAGCAAGGCGGCGCCTCGTGTTCGCGTGTCTCAAGTCGTCGGTGAGACAGTGTGAGCGATTCGTTGACGCGGGGACGCGGCGTTCGCCGCACGGATCGCTCGAGACTCGTAATAATCGTTAATTATGAGACAGTTAGCTAACGAGAAATGAAAGTGGAGGCTTCTGTTGCCAGGCGCCTCCGGACCCCGCCTAGGGAGGCTAAAGTCCCTAGGGCTTAAAGTGAGATCATCTCACCGCTTACGCAGCGAGGCGGACCTCTTCAGCAAAGTTGTCGTTGGCAACTGTGCTTAGCGAGCCTGTAACGGGCCTCACCCGGACGAAAGCAAACGTCTTTAGCCGTCTGTCGATCCTATTTCGGCCCCGCCGAAGCCCTCGCGGGCCGTCTCTCGCTGGTTATTCGCCGGGCGAGAGCTTTGGTGGAGCCGCCGGGTACCGCCCCCGGGTCCAGTCCGGTTATTACACGCGCGTTTATCGTCATAGTCGGCAAGCCGACAGGCTGAATATAGGGCGCGCCGGGCTTTAACGAAAGGTGGACGACCGCCTCCGCGAATCGGAGCGAGGGGTGTAGAAAGCCGGCAGGACCACTAGATGAGCCGGATATGCGCCAGTACCTCGACCTCATGGCCGACATCATCGAGAACGGCGTCGCCCGCGACGACCGGACGGGGGTGGGGTGCGTGTCGGTGTTCGGCCGACAGATGCGGTTTGATCTCGCCGACGGCTTCCCGCTGGTGACGACCAAGAAGCTGCACCTCAAGTCCATCATCTATGAGCTTCTGTGGTTCCTGCGCGGCGACACCAACGTGCGCTGGCTGCAGGAACGCAAGGTTTCCATCTGGGACGAGTGGGCCGATCCGGACGGCGAGCTGGGGCCGGTTTACGGCAAGCAGTGGCGCTCCTGGGTCGCACCGGACGGCCGGACGATCGATCAGATCGCGAACGTCCTTCATGAGATCAAATCAAACCCCGAGAGCCGGCGTCTGGTGGTCTCGGCGTGGAATCCGGCGGATGTCGACGCCATGGCGCTACCGCCGTGCCACTGCCTGTTTCAGTTCGCGGTGCTCGACGGCAGGCTGTCCTGTCAGCTCTATCAGCGCTCGGCGGACATGTTCCTCGGCGTGCCGTTCAACATTGCGAGCTATGCGCTCCTCACGCTGATGATGGCGCAGGCGACAGGGCTCAAGCCGGGCGAGTTCGTGCACACCCTGGGCGACGCGCACCTCTACTCGAACCATCTCGAGCAGGCGCGCGAGCAGCTCTCGCGGACCCCGCGCGCCTTGCCGACGATGCGGCTCAACCCGGAGGTCACGGACCTCTTTGCGTTCGAGTACGAGGACTTTTCGCTAGAGGGGTATGAGCCGCATCCGCACATCAAGGCGACTGTAGCGGTGTGAGCATTTCCAAAGATGCCTTTAGGAAGCTCTCCAAGCTTCGAATTAAAGAGGCGATGGTGCTCTTGAGCGCTGACCAGTATGCAGGTGCATACTATCTGGCCGGCTATTCGATAGAATGTGCGTTGAAGTCGATTGTTTGCAACCTTTTCGTTGCCGAAACGCTTCCGGACAAAAGTCTCGTGAATAATACGTATACGCATGAACTGGCGAAACTTATGACGCTATCAGGATTGAAACCGTTGTTGGACGCGAGAATGGATGCGGAGCCACCGTTCGCAGTGAACTGGGCAGTGGTCTCGGCTTGGTCGGAAGAGAGCCGCTACGCGTTTCTCGATCGTGTCGCCGCACACACGATGGTCATGGCGGTATCGGACTCGCAAACAGGTGTATTGCCTTGGATACAGTCGAACTGGTGAACGCGGATATTGAAAGTGGGCGACGCCTAGTCGAGGCGCTGGACCGCGACGGTTACGATTTGGCGGCGGCCTTTTGGTTCTATGAGCCAAATGCGGAGCGCTGGCGTCTTAAAATCGTACCGCACAGGAAGGT
>JASFUX010000285.1:0-4348 GCA_050050115.1 Maricaulaceae bacterium
GTGCCGAACTCCGCCGCGCAGCGCGCGCCCGACGGATCGCGCACCTCGTTCGCCCAGAAGAGGTGCGTGTCCCCGGTGAGGATCACCGGGTGCGCGCCGGCGGCGGAGAAAGCCGCGGCGATCCGATCGCGCTGCGCCGGATAACCGTCCCAAGCGTCCATGTTGCCCGGCAGTCCGTAGCGACCGAGCTCCAATCGCCCGGCGATGTAGGGATCCTCCTCCATCGCCGCGATCGTCGCGGCCGGATAGTGCTCGGCGAAGTCGAAGAGCGCCTGATGCGCGAAGATGATCTGGTTGCCGAGCACCTGCCAGCGGACGCCCGCCTCGTGCGAAGCGCGCACGGTGTCGATCAGCCATTCCTCCTGGGCCGGATCGATCATCCGGCGGTCGGGGTCTTCGAGCCGCGCCAGGAACGCCTCGACGTCGCGACGGTATTCGATGTTGTCGGGCAGGTTCGCCGGGTCGACCAGCTTGGCGCTGTCGTAGTCGAGGATGGCCTGAGGCTCGTCGCCCGAGACATCGAACGGCGTGCGCAACGTCTCAACGTCCGGCGGCGGGGTCGGATGCAGCAGGCTCGGGTCGGTGATCACCTCGGGCCGATCAGGATCGCCGGTGTAGTACGCCGTCTCCACCCAGCCGAGGTCGCGGCCGTAGTCGAGCTGCTCGTCACGGCCCGTCAGCCGCGTCTCCAGCATCGCCAGCGTCAGCAGATCGCCGAACGCGAAGTTGCGCCAGATCGCGTCGCGGGCGCGGCCGGGCTCGGGATCGCGGATCGGCATCCACTCGAAGTAGGACCGCAAGGCCGCCGCCTTGCGGTCCTCCCAAGAGCCTTCGCCCTCATTGTGGTTCTGCGCACCGTGCATCCACGGATTGTTCGCAAACTCATGATCGTCCCAGGTCAGGATCCAGGACACGGCCGCGTGCGCGGCCTGCAGATCCGGGTCGGTGCGATACTGGCGATAGCGGCGGCGATAGTCCTCAAGCGTAATGATCTCGTGCGCCGGATCGTGCGCGCGGCCCATCGCCTCGCCCGTCTCATAACCCCAGCCGCCCCGACCGCCGCTTTCGTAGAAGTAGTCGCCCAGGTGGAGCGCGGCGGTGATGTCGTCGGACGCGGCGCGCGCGGCCATGTCGGCGTAGGCGTGGAAACGGCCGAAAGGATAGTTCGAGCAAGAGAAGACAGCGAGCTTGACCTGATCGACGGCGCCGGCGGGCAAGGTCGTCAGCCGTCCCACGGGCGAAGCGGTCTCGCCAGCGAAGAAGCCGTAGTGGTAGGCGCGACCCGGCGCGAGTCCGGAAACGTCGACCTTGGCGCAATAGTCGTTCGCCGCGACCGCCCGGGCCGCACCGCTGGCAACGACATGCTCGAGCGCGGGGTCCTCGGCGATGATCCAGGTGAGCGGCACGGCGCGGACGCCCTCTCGCGCCGGCGTCGCCCTGGTCCAGATCACCACCGAGTCTGCCCGTGGGTCGCCCGCCGCAACCCCGTGGTCGAAGCGCGCGGCTCCGGCGGCCTCGCTTGTGGCGCAACTGGCCGCGGTGGCGCCGAGGCCGGCGAGCAGCGCATGCCGCCGGGTGATCGTCAGGTCGCTCATCGGGGTCCCTCCCAACCTTGCCCTGCGCCCTCTTAGCGGCCGTGTTTGACGTTCGTGCGACGGCCCGCAGCGGCGCAAAAGGTGCGCAAGACTACGAGATGCGACGCCGCGCCGCGCGCGCAATGCTTGGCCGCGGTCGGGCTTCAAGTCCAAGATATCAAAATGTTAAGTCGCTGCCGCGGTCGCAGTATGCGATCGACAAAGGTTCAGCGAGGGGAGGGAAACTGTGATTGAGGACACGAGTCTCGCCGCAGCGGGCGATTCGCTGCGGAAGGTGCTTCTCGCAGTCGGCTGCGCCGCGCTGCTCGCTGCGTGCAACGGCGAGCCAGGCGAGGAAGCGGCCGCAACGCCTGAAAGCGAGCCTGCCCAAGCCGCCGCGGCCCCTCCGTCGGGCCAGCGCGAAACCGCCACGGCCGCTGTCTCGGACTCTCCGCCCGCCGAAGCGCTTCCCGCCCCGCCGGCGGGTCAGGCGAGCGTCGTCGTCGAGGGCGAGGCGCGCACGCTGGAGATCACCCATTGCGTGATGCCGAGCGCCGACTCGCCGATGGTGCAGCTCATGGCCGAAAACGAGGACGGCGACAGCCTGTTCGTCTCCGGATCGCCCGGACAATATCGCGCGGACGTTCGGCTCGGCCGCCGGACGCACGTCACAGGGTTTATTGCGCCGTTCGAGGGGCCGGCGTTCGAATACCACGGCGTGCTGACCACCAGCGGCTCGAACGCCCAGGTCCAAGGCGCGATCCACGCGGTGTGCGAGGGCTGAGGCGCGGGCGCGCCTATCGCTCCTCGACCACCAGCCGCACGGCCCGATCGTAGCCCGTCAGCGGGGCGGTCAGGACTTCCGTGCGCCCCTCCGCCGTCTCGATCAGATAGGTCGCGCGATCGGGGCTGATCTGCGCTTCAATCAATCGCGCCCCTTCGGGCAGGCGCACAGGCACTTCCTCAGCGCCGGAGAAGTCAATCGCGCCCGCCGCGACCGGGGCTTGGGTCGAGGCGGGCTCGACGCCCGCCGCCTCGTCCTCCTCGACGCTTGGCGAGAGCAGCCGTCCGACGATGGCGCCGAACAGCAGCACGATCGCGATCGTCATGATCACGATCGCGATGATGAGTCCGCGGACCATGCCCTTTTGATGCTCGGGCGCGGCGGGAAACGTCATGTCCTCTCCCTCGTCGACGGCGACGCGGATGCGCTTCTACGTCGAGCGGACGGTCCGTTGAAAGGGAAAAGCCGCTCCCGCTGGGCGACGCGACGCTTTAAGACCCACGAGTGATGACGGACGCAGAAGAAACCAACGGCGCTGAGCGGCGCGAGGCCGTCGCGGAGGAAGCCACCCACGGCGAGCGGCTCGACCGCTGGATGGCGGCCGTTTGGGACGACCTTTCGCGCTCGCGCTGCAAGGCGCTGGTCGAGGACGGCCAGCTCAGCCTCGACGGCGCGCCGCTGACCGATCCGTCGGCGAAGGTGCGCGCGGGCGGAACCTATGTGCTGACGATTCCCGCCCCCGTTCCCGCCATTCCCCAGCCCGAGGACATCCCGCTCGACGTCTTGTTCGAGGACGAGCATCTGATCGTCATCAACAAGCCCGCAGGCCTCACGGTTCATCCCGCGGCGGGCGCCTGGACCGGCACGCTCGTGCACGCCCTCTTGCATCATTGCGCGGGCGGTCTCTCCGGCATCGGCGGGGTCGAGCGGCCGGGGATTGTGCACCGGCTCGACAAGGACACCTCGGGCGTGCTCGTCGCGGCGAAGACCGACGCCGCGCACCAGGGGCTGTCGAAACTGTTCGCCAACCACGACATCGAGCGGGTCTATCTCGCCGCCTGCCGCGGCGCGCCCAATCCCCGCGCGGGAACCATCGAGGCGCGCCTCGCCCGCTCGCCGCACGACCGTAAGAAGATGGCGGTAGTGAAGAACCCGGACTCCGAGCGCGGCAAGCCGGCGATCACCCGCTATGAGACGGTGAAGACCTTCGGCCAGGAACCGGGCGCGGCGGCGGGAACGCCCGCGGCGAGCCTCGTTTCCTGCCAGCTCGAGACGGGTCGCACGCACCAGATCCGCGTCCATCTCGCCTCGATCGGCGCGCCGGTGCTCGGCGATCCGCTCTACGGCAAACAGGCGACGTTGAAGAAGGTGGCGACGCCGCAGGGTGAGGTCTTGAAGGACTTCCGCCGCCAGGCGCTGCACGCATCCGTGCTCGGATTTGTGCATCCGGTGACGGGCGAAGCGCTGCGGTTCGAGACGGATCCGCCGAAAGACATGCAGAGGTTGGTGAAATTCTTGGAGCGGCTTTAGCCCTCGTTCGCCGCCTCCACAACGAACGTCGCGAGGTGAATCACGTCGCCGAACGGCGAGAGGTCGTCGTTCGCAGCGTTGGCGACCACGTCGAACACCACCGGACCGTCGAGCGTTTCGGGCGCGATCCACGCCGCGCGCCAAGTCATGTCGGCGGCGCTCGACGTCGTCGAGCGAACCGCCGCGCCGTTCGCCTCGACGCCTTCGCCGATCGCCTCGAATACGCCGAGCGGCGCGGTCTCGTCCTCGCCTGCTGTCGATATGACCGCACGCGCGATCATCAAGAAGCCAGCCGCCGCGGCGTCGCCGGGCTCGAACTTCAACGCCAGATCATAGCGCGCTCCGGGCGCGATCGGCGCGCTGACGCCCTCGAGATGAAGCGCCGGAGAGTCCGTGACCGGATCTTCGTCGAAGTGACAGCGATGACACGCCTCGCCGTCGCCCATCGACGGCGTCGCAT
>JASFUX010000286.1:0-4341 GCA_050050115.1 Maricaulaceae bacterium
GAGAGGGCTTCGAGACCGACGACCACGTCGAAGCCTTCTTCCTCGAACTCAAGCTCCATGAAATCGCCGCTGACGAACGTCGCGTTTGGAAGCCGGGATTTCGCCCGCTCGAGAACGTCCGGCGCCAGGTCCGTTCCGGTCACGGCGCCGAATTCGATCAGGCGGTCGGCGAGCCAGCCGCTGCCGCAGCCGACGTCCAGCATCTCAAGATCGGAACGGCCGAGCCTCCTCAGCCAGCCGACGACGATGTCGGCTTGCCTTCGGGAGGTGAACACCTGGTTCTTCTCGCGGTGTTCGGCGTTCCATCGATCCCAGTAGCGCCGCTGAACGTCGATATCGATGGCGTGAGCGGATGATCCGGTCTTGAACGACATTGCTTCGTCTCCCCTAGGACGCCGGCCATGCAGCGGGCTCCCCAGGGCCTAGCAATGGTAAATAATAAAAACAACTTATAGTTAGTAAAACATCGATTTTAACTTGCTCCAAAGACGCGAATTACTTCCCAAATAGAGAATACGAAGCTCGGATTTCTCCAAATTGGAGAACACTGACGACGCCTATAGCGATCCCGCTGCGACGCGACAGGGTCGCGCGCACCGCTCAAACGGGAAGATGAAGACACCGCGGAGCGGCGGCCGGTCGCGCTTCTCTACGCCCGCTCGAACAGGCCCGCCGCGCCTTGCCCGCCGCCGATGCACATGGTGACGACGCCGTACTTGGCGTTGCGGCGCTGCATCTCGAGCAGAATGTGACCAGTGCAGCGCGCGCCGGTCATGCCGAACGGGTGGCCGATGGCGATCGAGCCGCCGTTGACGTTGTACTTCTCCGGATCGATGCCGAGATGGTCGCGGCAGTAAAGGCACTGCGACGCGAACGCTTCGTTCAACTCCCAAAGGTCGATGTCGTCGACCTTGAGGCCATGACGTTCGAGAAGGCGCGGCACCGCCTTGACCGGACCGATGCCCATCTCATCGGGCTCGACGCCGCCGACGGCGAAGCCGCGGAAGTAGCCAAGCGGTTCGAGGCCGCGCTTCTCGGCTTCCTTCGCTTCCATGATGACCACCGCCGCCGCGCCGTCCGAGAGTTGGGACGCGTTGCCGGCGGTGACGTACTTGCCTTCCTTGACGACCTTGCCGTTGGCCCACACGGGCTTGAGGTTTTGAAGGTCCTCAAGCGTCGTCTGCGGACGATTGCATTCGTCCTTGTCGACCGTGTAGTCGACCATCGAGACTTCTTTGGTCTCTTTGTTCAACTTCGCCCAGGTCGTCTGCATCGGGACGATCTCGTTGTCGAAGATTCCTGACTCTTGCGCTGCGGCGATGCGCTGCTGGCTCCGCAGGGAGTATTCGTCCTGAGCCTCGCGGGAGACGCCGTAGCGTTCGGCGACGATTTCGGCGGTCTCGATCATCTGCATATAGATCGCCGGATAGTGCTCGACGACCCACTTGTTCTCGCGCATCACCTGGTTCATCGACGGGCCGCCGTCAGGCGCGCCGCCGCGGGTGACCAGCGAGATCGACTCCACCCCGCCGCCGACGACGATCGGCGTGTCGCCTGCGATTACCTGGTGGGCGCCGACCGCGATCGCCTGCAGCCCGGATGAGCAGAAGCGGTTGATCACCGTGCCGCCGGTCGTGACGGGCAGACCGGCGCGCAGGGCGGCGACGCGGCCGACATTCGAGCCGGTCGTGCCTTCGGGGTAGCCGCAGCCCAGGACCACGTCCTCGACCTCGGCCGGATCGATCTTGGCGCGCTCGACGGCGTGCTTGATCGCGTGGCCGGCCATGTCCGCGCCGTGGGTGACGTTGAAGCCCCCGCGCCCTGCCTTGGCGAGCCCCGTGCGGGCCGTGCTGACGATTACCGCTTCGCGCATGTCGCGTCCTTCCCTCTTGTCCTTCACGTCCGGGCCTGCGCCCGGCTGCTGCCTGATGCGTCTAGATGCCTGCGAGCCTTTAAGGTCTCTTGGGGTCTCTTAGGCGGTCTTGGTTGAATCCTGCAAAGAATGAAGCGGCCCGCGTTCTAGCAGGCCGGCCCGATCTCGTAACCGGCAATTAACCCGGCCGCGGCCAGCCTCGCAACATGACGACGCGACGTCTCCTCCCGGCGCTGACCGCGGCGGCCGTTCTCGGCGCGCCGCTTTGCGCGTTTGAGGCGCAGGCCGACATCTATGACGTCTCGGCCGGCGCGGCGGGCGCCTACGGCGAGATCGTCGTCGAATTCGACGCGCCGCCCACCGCCGCTTCGGCCGCCATAAGACCTGATGGCGTATTCATCGCGGCGCGCGGCGTGATCGCCCGGCCGCGCCGGATCGAAGCCGCCGGCGGCGGGCTCGTCGGCGCAGTGGACGTCCGCGAAGGCGAAGGCGGGGTCGAGCTGAGGGTCGCCGTCGCGGCCGAGCTCGCGACCGCGCGCGCCTGGATCGACGACCGCGCCGTGCACGTGCTCGTCACGTTTGCGGACGACGGCATGAACGCGGCCGCAGTCGCCAGCCGTGCCGAGCCTGCGCCCGACATGGCGACGGCCGGCGCGCATCACGCAGACAGCGCAGACGCAGCGACCGCGGAGGCGCACGGCGCGCAGACGCATGAGGCCGCCGCCGAGCATCACGACCCGGCGCAGGCCGCCGAGACGAACGTCGCGCACGCCGAGGCGAGCGGCGCCATGCATGACGCCGGACATGGCGAGGACGCGGCGGAGACGGCGCCGGCGGAGACCCATGTCGGCGAGGATGTTCACGACGCCGCGGAAGGTGACGCGCACGCCGCGCCCGCTGCGATGGCCGAGGCCGACCACGACGCCGACCCGCATGCGGAAGCGCAGGTTGAGACCGGCGGCGAGACGACGGCGCACGCCGCCGCGCCGTCGCCGAGCGACGGCTTCGGCGCTCTCGACGCCGACGCGCTCGCGCACCGCGACCTGTCGCGGCCCACTGTCGTCTTCGCCGGTCGTCTTGGAGCGGAGGATTGCCGCGCGGCCGAGGACGGCGTGCGCGTCGATCCGTGGGACCTTGATGCGCTCCGAGATTACGCCTCGTGCCTCGCGCTCGAGGGCGAGGCACAGGCCGCGATCACCGCGTTCCAGCGGCTCCTGACGTTTTCGCCCGACGACTACGAAGCCCAGCTCGGCCTCGCCGCCGCGCGCCACGAGATGGGCGAGGTCGACGCCGCCGCGGCGACCTACCAGCGATTGCTCCAGGATGCGATCGGCGACGCCGAAGCGGCGCGCCTGCGCGCCCTGATGGCGCTGTCGGTGAGCGGCGATCCGGCGCACTGACCCTCCGGAAGGAGTTCAGAGCGCGGGCTTGATTGCATCAACACAACGGACTTGTAGGTTTCGCTCTCTCTTGCAGGCGGGGGAGGAAAGCTGAACACGTCCGCTCATCGAGTTTGCCCATGACCATGCAAACCCCGCTCTTCATCGTGCTTGAGCCGCCCGCGAACGACGCCGGCGCGGCCGTGTCGGGACTCTGCTGGGCGTGCGAAACGGAAGCGGGCGCGGCGCGAGGGCGATCTTCGGGGGAGGCCGCGGAGACGATCGCCGCGCTGTCGAAGACCCATCCGCCGTTCTCCCTCGATCCGCTGTTCGACGCGCCGCGGCTCGCTGCGTTCATGGCGGCGCACGGGCAGACGCTCGGCCAACAGCCGCGCGACTGGATGCTCGCGCTCGCGCCGTTCGGTCAGGCGCGCAATCTGGCCGCGATCCTCGAGGCGGCCGAAGCGCGCGCCGACGGCGATCCGGCGAGGCGGCTGCTTGAAGCCTGGCGCGAGGCGAAGGCGCGCGCCGAGAAAGCCTAGCTCAATCTCCGAGATACGGATCGGGCGCGACGTTCATCAGGCCGTCGTCGCTGATCTGAGGGACAAGGCCCTGCGCGATGGCGATCCGCCGCCGCTGTCCGGCGCTCAGCTCGACGACCCGTGGATCGAACGCTTCGGCCGGTTCGACGCCGAGCGCGTCGGCGATGACAGCGGCGCGCGCCCAGGCCCGCGCGCACGCCTCGGCGGAGCCTCCGGTCTTGACCGAGGGCGGCAGGGTGTCCGGATCGGCGCATCCCCCCATCATCGTCAGCGCGGCGCGGATCGCCGCTTCGCGGAAGATCGCCGACGGCGCGTCGCTCTCTTCGTAGCTGCGCAGCACGTCGGGCCGCCACTCGGGCAGGGCGAAGCTCGGGTTGGCCGGAGAGAACTCGAACTCGAAGGCTTCCGCCGCGTCCGGCGCGGCGGCCTCGGGCGGGGCGGGCGTCGGCTGAGGCTCCTCCTGCGGAGGCGGCGGAACCACCAGCTCGACCATGAGCGCATTTTGCGAAAGTTCGTCGATCAGCACGTTGGGGAGCATGACGATCAG
>JASFUX010000287.1:0-4338 GCA_050050115.1 Maricaulaceae bacterium
GCTCGCGCTGTGTTGCGACGTGCTCTTCCCGCGGCACGTGGTCGAGGAGCGCGGCGCCTTCCGGATCATTCGCGACAGCGACGTCGAGGTCGAGGAAGAGGCCGAAGATCTCGTCGAGTTCTTCGAAACCGCATTGAAGCGGCGCCGTCGCGGCGTGCTTGTGCGGCTGAAGATCGAAGAGTCGATGCCCGAGGACCTGCGCAAGTTCATCGTCCGCGAGATCGAAGCCGAGACTCAGGACGTCGTGGTCGTCGACGGCATCCTCGGCGTCGAGGGCTTGGCGGGCCTGATCACCGATGACCGCAACGACTTGCAGTTCCCGCCCTTCGAGCCGCGCTTTCCCGAACGCATCCGCGATCACGGCGGGGACGCCTTCGCGGCCATCCGCGCGAAGGACATCCTGGTTCATCACCCTTACGAGTCCTTCGACGTGGTCGCGAGCTTCCTGAAGCAGGCCGCCCAGGACCCGAACGTCCTGGCGATCAAGCAGACGCTCTACCGGACCTCGCAAGGCTCCCCGATCGTCTCGGCGCTGTGCGAGGCGTCCGAAGAAGGCAAGAACGTCACCGCGCTTGTCGAACTCAAGGCGCGTTTTGACGAGGAGGCGAACCTCAACTTTGCCCGCGACCTCGAGCGCGCCGGCGTGCAAGTGGTCTACGGCTTCATCAAGAAGAAGACCCACGCCAAGCTCTCGCTCGTGGTGCGGCGCGAGGGCGAGGAGCTGCGGACCTACACCCACGTCGGCACGGGCAACTATCATCCGCTCACGGCGCGGGTTTACACCGACCTGTCGCTGTTCACCGCCGACGAGGCCTTCGGCCGAGACGCCGGCCGCGTATTCAACTACATCACGGGCTATGCTCAGCCTGAACATCTCGAGCGCTTCCATCTGTCGCCGATCGACATGAAGGAAGCGCTGCTTGAGCTGATCGAGGACGAGATCGGCCACGCCAAGGCTGGGCGACCCGCCTCGATCTGGGCCAAGCTCAATGCGCTCGTGCATCCGGAGATCATCGATGCGCTCTACCGCGCTTCGAACGCCGGGGTGCAGATCGAGCTGATCGTGCGCGGCATCTGCTGCCTGCGGCCCGGCGTGCCGGGGATGTCCGAGAACATCCGCGTCAAGTCGATCGTCGGCCGCTTCCTCGAGCACTCGCGCATCGCCTGCTTCGGCGCCGGCTCGCCGATGCCGAGCCCTGACGCGCGGGTGTTC
Source organism: Maricaulaceae bacterium (assembly GCA_050050115.1). Taxonomy (GTDB): domain Bacteria; phylum Pseudomonadota; class Alphaproteobacteria; order Caulobacterales; family Maricaulaceae; genus JASFUX01. The sequence goes on from JASFUX010000287.1 coordinate 1,214, forward strand.
ATCTCCTCGGCCGACTGGATGCCGCGCAACCTTGACCGTCGGGTAGAGCTGCTTGCGCCGGTCTTGAATAAGACCGTGCACAGCCAGGTGCTCGATCAAATCATGATGGGCAACCTCTGCGACCAGACCAATAGCTGGATCATGAACTCCGAAGGGGACTATGACCGCGTAGAAGCGCCGGCGAGCGGCGCGCCGTTCAGCGCGCACGCACACTTCATGGCGCATCCGAGCCTTTCGGGCCGCGGCTCCGTCATCGGGCGGACGCTGCCGCCGCAGATCGACCGGGCGGGAACGCGCAAGTGAGCTGGCGCGCAAGGTCACCGAGCGGGAGCGCTGAACGATCTTGCAGCGGGTGCGGATGACTTCCGGACGCCAAGGCGCGCCGCGCGACGTCGCGGTCGTCGACATCGGATCGAATTCCGTTCGGCTGGTCGTCTACCGCGTCGACGGGCGCGACTTCACCGCCATCTTGAACGACCGCGTCGCAGCCGGGCTTGGCCGCGCGCTGTCGGACACCGGCATGCTGTCTGCCGAAGGCATGGCGGCGACGCTCGCCGCGGCGCGCCGGTTTCGCCTGTTTCTCGACGCCAAGAAGGTCTCAGAGGTCTACGCTGTCGGCACGGCCGCCGTGCGCGAAGCCGGCAATGCGCCGGAATTCCTCGTCGAGGTCGAGCGCGCGCTCGGCGCAAAGGTGCGGGTGCTCAGCGGCGCTGAAGAAGGGCGGTACGCGGCGCTCGGCGTGCTCGCCGGCAATCCCGACGCGACCGGAGTCGTCGCCGATTTCGGCGGGGCCAGCCTCGAGCTTGCGCCCGTCGTCGACGGCGAGGTCGCCGAGCCGGTGACGCTGTCGCTTGGCGCGCTGGCGCTCGCCGATCGCGCTCAAGGGTCGGCTCGATCGGTCCGTGATCTGATCGACGAGGTGCTCGCTTCGACCGCGCTCGAAGCGCCCGAGGGCGGCGAGCTTCACGCCGTTGGCGGCGCGTGGCGGAACTTCGCCAAGATCGTGATGGTCAAGGACGCCTATCCGCTTCAGCTCTTGCAGGGTTATCGCATCGAGGCCCGCCACGCGATCGACATCGCGCGATTGGTCTCGAAGATGAGTGCGGCGACGATCGCGCGCATTCCGCAAGTTTCGCGCAAGCGGTCGGAGACGATGCCGGTCGCGGCGCTGGTGCTCGAACGGGTGCTCAAGCGCTTCAACTTCACGCACGTCACTTTGTCGGCCTACGGGCTGCGCGAAGGCGTTGTGCTCGAGACCATGTCCGACAGGGTCCGCCGCGACGAGCCGCTGCTCGCCGCCGCTGAAGCGATGGCGCGCCGGCAGGGCGCCGAGCTGGCGTTCGGCCGGGCGCTTGAAGACTGGATCGCGCCGGCGATCGACGCGTTCGGTCCCGCGGTGTCCACGGGACGCGACAGAAAGCTGTTCCTGACGGCCTGCCGGCTGGCCGACATCGGGGCAGCCTATCATCCCGATCACCGCGCCGAGCTGACCGCGCGCAAGGTGCTTTATTCGACGCTGCCCTGCGCCAGCCACGCCGAGCGGATCTTCCTCGCGCTGGCGGTCCACCATCGCTACGCCGGCCGTCGTCCGGCGCTCGAGGGCTTGGGCCTGGAGCCTTTCACCGCGCCGGAGATCAGCACGGCGGCGCTGCGGATCGGCTTGACCTTGCGGCTCGCCGGCTCGATCTCGGCGCGCGCCGCATCTCTGCTGGCGCATTCGCGGTTGGCGCTGACCGATAGCGAAGTGCGTCTGGAGCTCACTAAGCGGGGCGCGGATCTGGCGACCGAGGTGGTTGAAAAGCGCCTCGTCCAACTTGCCGAAGGGCTCGAGCGCACGCCGAAGATCGAAGCCGCCTGAAGTTCTCTGACGCCGACTGACAGCCTCTGGGTGCGCTGCACTAGTCCTCGACCACGATCCGCCCGCGCTTGAGCCGCAACGCGCCTTCGCCGCGCTTGAGCTTAAGCGCCGCCGCGCCGAACACCTCGCGCCGCCAGCCGCGCAGGGCGGGCACGTCCGCTTCATCATCAGCGGCGATCTGCTCGACGTCGGAGACGGTGGCGATCAGCCGGGGCGCGACGTTGTGCGCCTCGGCCTGAACGCGCAGCAGCACCTTGAGCAGATCAACCACTGGGCCCGTGCCGGCGGGAACGGGCTTGGACTTGGGCGGCTTGGGCGCATGGGCGGCCGGGTCTTCGATCGCGGGGCCGAGCGCGTCGAGCAGGCCCTTGGCGGCGCGCGAGCGCTCAAAGCCGCGGGGCACGGCGCGCAAGCCGGCGAGGTCGTCGGCCGTCCGCGGGCGCTGCAGCGCGATCTCGTAGAGCACGTCGTCCTTCAGCACTCGCTGGCGCGGGGTGTCGCGCGATTGCGCCTCCTGCTCGCGCCACCTCGCCGCCGCCTTGAGCGCAGCGAGATAGGGCGGCGAGGTTTTGCGCATCTTCAGCCGCCGCCATGCTTCGTCCGGATCGAGCGCATAGGTAGAAGGCGCGCTCAGGGTCTGCATCTCCTCATCGAGCCAGTCGGCGCGCCCGAGCTTTTCGAGCCGGGCGTGCAGGCGCGGGAACAGCTCGCGCAGATGAGTGACGTCCGAGAGCGCATAGGTGAGCTGCTTGTCCGACAGCGGCCGACGCGCCCAGTCGGTGAAGCGCGAGGACTTGTCGACGTTGTGGTCCGTCAAAGCGCGCACCAGCGCGTCGTAGGCGATCGAGTCGCCGAGGCCCACCGCGGCGGCGGCGACCTGAGTGTCGAACAACGGCGCGGGGACCTTGCCGGACAGGTGGTAGAAGATCTCCAGGTCCTGGCGCGCGGCGTGGAACACCTTCAAGACGCTCGGCTCGTTCATCAGCTCGATCAGCGGATCGAGCGACAGCGTCTCGGCCAGAGGATCGATCAGCGCCTCGCCGCCTTCCCCGGCGATCTGGACGAGGCAGAGCTTGGGCCAATAGGTGGTCTCGCGCATGAACTCGGTGTCCACGGCGACGAAGTCGCCTGCGGCCAGCTTGGCGCAAGCCTGTGCGAGCTCTGTGGTGTCGGTGATCAGGCGCATCGCGCAGGTTTAGGCCGGCCCGGCATGGGATGAAAGCCGTCTTTCGCCCGAAGCGCGGATTGCGGCGCGTCTTTCGACGAG
>JASFUX010000288.1:0-4296 GCA_050050115.1 Maricaulaceae bacterium
CTCGCCTTCGACCTTCGCGCTCTCGATCGTATCGTTCATCCGGTTGATACACCGAAGGAAGGTCGATTTGCCGCACCCGGACGGTCCGATGAACGCCGTGACCGAGGCGTCCGAGATGGAGATCGAGCAGTCGAAGATCGCCTGCTTGTCCCCATAATAGACATTGATCCCTCGCGCCTCGACTTTGGTCGGGGCGGCCGGGCTGGCGACGACGGACGCGGGAGACGTCGCCGGTTCAGGCGGCGCCGCGGGCGATGTCGGCTCCCGATCGATCTCGGTCACAGCGTCGTCCTGCATGCCGCCTCCGCCTTCGGGGTCATCTTAGCACTCACCATCGTCTCTCGAACCGGCGGCGCAGTATCACGGCGAGTCCGTTGAGCACCACCATGAGCGACAGCAGCGACAGGATCAACGCCGCCGTTCGCGCTTCGAACGCCCGCTCGGCCGAATCCGACCAAAGAAAAATCTGCACCGGCATCACCGTCGCCGGCGAGGTCAGCCCCGTCGGCGGATCGGCGACGAAAGCGACCATGCCGATCATCAGGAGCGGCGCGGTCTCGCCCAGCGCCTGGGCCAGCCCGATGATCGAGCCGGTCATGATCCCCGGCGCGGCCAGCGGCAGGACGTGATGGAACACGGTCTGCACCTGGGACGCCCCGATCCCCAGCGCGCCGACCCGGATCGACGGGGGCACCGCCTTGAGGCTCGCGCGCGTCGAGATGATCACCGTGGGCAAGGTCATCAGCGCGAGCACCATGCCGCCGACGAGCGGCGCCGAGCGCGGCAGCCCGACGATGTTGATGAATACAGCCAGTCCCAGGAGCCCGAAGACGATCGAGGGCACCGCGGCAAGATTGTTGATGTTGACTTCGATGAAGTCGGTCCAGCGGTTCTTCGGCGCGAACTCCTCGAGATAGACCGCCGTGGCCACGCCGATCGGCACGGCGAGCAGCATGGTGACGAGCATGGTCAGGATCGAGCCGAGCAGCGCGGTGCGCATGCCGGCCAATTCCGGCTCGCGGCTGTCGCCGCGGGTGAACAGCCAGCCGTTGAACACCCGCTCGACCCGCCCGCGCGCTTGAAGCTCCTCGGCCCAGACGATCTGTTGGTCGGTGACCCGCCGCTCCGACCGCGGCGTAGCGAGCACCACCGTGCTCCAGGCGCCGGCCTGCGCGACCGCCGAGCCGTCGAGCGGCGCGAGCGCCTCGCCGACGATCCGTCCCGGCGCGATCTCGCTCGCCCGGACGACGCCGCCGTTGATCTCGACCAGCACGCTCGGCTGGGTCGCGCCAAGCTCTTCGGCCGCGTCGGGCGCCTGGGTGCGCGCGCGAAGGTCTTCGGCGCGGGCGCGAGCAGCCTCGGCCTGCGCCTGAGACGCGCGCGCGCGCGCCGGGTCGGTTTCGTTCGCGGCGACCGCGGCGAGCCGCTCGGCGTCGGCGCCCGCGCGCTCGGCTTCGGCGGCGAGACGCGCCTTGATCTGATCGAGCGCAAACGCAAATGCGCGGCCCTGGGCGACGATTTCAACCAGATCGCCGTCGATCGAGACTTCCGCGGCCCCTGCGCCGACCCGCCGCTCCTGCGGGGTTGCAGCGCCTTTGAAGTAAAGATCGAGATCATCGGAGATCGGCATCGAAAAGGACACCATCTGTCCGACCAGGGAGGGATTGTCGATCACGCGGTTGAGCAGCGTGCTGGCGTTCACCGAGGAGACCACGCCGAAAAGCTCGCGCAGCTCGCTGCGCGAGGTGACCGCAGGAAACTCCGTCCTCAACGCATTTTGGAGCAGCGAGGCGAAATTCGCGCGGCGGATGACGTCAGGATCCCCGGTTCCGTCCGGATCGACGCTCGCGGGGATCTCGACGTCGAGCGTGACCTTGTACGCGGTCAAGGCGCTCACGCCCTGCACCAGCAGGCTGATGACCAGCGTCGCCAGCGCCGCCCCGGCGATCGCCACGGCGGCGATCCCGGCGAGACGAAAGCGAGCTTCGGACCGATAGCGCGCCTTGAGCCGCGCGGCGGCCCGCTCAGCGCGCTCGGCGCGGCCGGCGTCGACCCCGGGACTACTCATACTTCTCTCTGTATTTCTGGACGACCCGCAGCGCGACAATGTTCATCGCCAGCGTCACGATGAAGAGCACGAGCCCGAGCGCGAACGCCGACAGCGTCTTGGCGCTTTCGAACTCCTGGTCGCCAGTGAGCAGGGAAACGATCTGCACGGTGATGGTCGTCACCGACTCGAGCGGATTGATCGGCATGTTGGCGGCCCGGCCCGCGGCCATGACTACGATCATCGTCTCCCCCACCGCGCGGGAGATCGCCAGCAGCAAGGCGCCGACGACGCCCGGCAGCGCGGCGGGCATCACCACATGGCGCACGGTCTCGGACTTGGTCGCGCCCAGCGCATAGGCGCCGTCGCGCAGGGTCTGAGGCACGGCGTTGATCACGTCGTCAGAGAGCGAGGAGACGAAGGGAATGATCATCACGCCCATCACCAGCCCGGCGGCGAGCGCCGACTGGGTCGGCGCGTCGAGCCCGAGGAAAGCCGCGGCCGCGCGGATCGCCGGCCCGACGGTCAGGAAGGCGAAGAAGCCGTAGACCACCGTCGGCACGCCCGCGAGGATCTCCAGCATCGGCTTGATCAGAGCGCGGGCGCGCGGGCTGGCGTACTCGGAGAGGAAGATCGCCGAATAGAGCCCGATCGGCGCGGCGACCGCCATGGCGATCAGCGTGATGAAGAAGGTGCCGTAAAACAGCGGGACGGCCCCGAAGGCGCCCGACTGGCCGACCTGCTCGGCGCGCAGCGCGGTTTGGGGGCTCCACTGCAGCCCGAACAGGAACTCCCAGACGGGAACCTTCTCGAAGAACCGCAGGCTCTCCCACAGGAGCGAGAAGACGATGCCGAAGGTCGTCAGGATCGCGATCGCCGAGCAGACGATGAGCCCGCCCTGGATCACCCGCTCGACCTGATTGCGCGCGCCGAAGTCGATGGCGATCTGCCGGCGCGCGAAGAGATAGCCCGCGACGCCCAGCCCCGAGACCACCGCCGCGACCGCCCACTTCAGCGCCTCGCCCTGCACCCGGTCGCCGAATACGGCGTACGCCAGGAGCAGAATGAGCGCCGGCCCGGTGGTCGCGATCGCCAGAAACCAGCCGTGGTAGTTGGGTTGAGACCTCAGCCGCACGATCTCGCCGCCGACCGCTTCGATCGCGCGCGAACGGCCCACCGCGAACGCAAAGCCCGCCGAAACGAGCAACGCCAGCGTTAGCATCATAGAGACGGCCATAGGCGCTCCAGCCGCCACGGCGCACCCTACCGACGCGCCGCCCCCAGTGGGTCCGCCCCGAGACGGCGGACATCGGCTCGCCGACCGTCTAGGCGGAACGAATGACAAACGTGTGACAGAGTCGCGAGTTGTCCCCAACTGTGCGTTTGGGTCGCACGGGGATAACCCTTACGGCGCGGCCCGATTTCCACGGCGATCGAGCGACTCGCTGCGGTCTGCGGCGGCCTCGGCGGGCCGGTCGGCCGCCGCGCGGCTGTTCTCGATCGGGGCCAGGATCGTGAACCGAGAGCCCGCGCCGACCGCGCTTTCGACAGCCAGACCGCCGCGATGGCGCGCCATGACGTGGCGAACGATCGCCAGGCCCAGCCCCGTGCCCTCGATCGAAGCGGCCATGTCGGAATCGCCGCGGAAGAACCGCTCGGACAAGCGCGGCAGATGCCGGCGCTCGATCCCGCGACCGGAGTCGGTCACCCGCACCCAGGCGAATTCGCCGTCCACCGGCGCCTCGGGCTGCAGCAGCGTCAGCCTGACCGCGTCAGGCGCGAGCGGCTCGGCCGAGGAGAACGCGTCCTGCGCGCTCACCGCGACGCCGAGATCGATCCCCACGCGTCCGCCCGGATCGGTGTACTTCACCGCGTTTTCGATCAGGTTCTGGACCACCTGGACGAGCTCGTCGCGGTCGCCGAGCACGCGTGCGTCCGCGACCCGCTGGCCGATCTCCAGCGAAACCTTCTGATCGTCGGCCAGCGGCGCGAGCGCGTCGGCCACGTCCTCGACGACGGCGGCGAGATTGACCGTGTCGGTCGGGGTCACCCGCTCGGTCTGCTCGATCCGCGACAGCGAGAGCAGATCGTCGATCAGCCGCCGCATCCGCTCGGCTTGATCGGAAATGATGCCCAAGAAGCGCTCGCGCGCCGCCTCGTCGTCGCGCGCATGCCCGCGCAGCGTTTCGATGAAGCCCATCAGCGAAGCCAGGGGCGTGCGCAGCTCATGGCTGGCGTTGGCGAGGAAA
>JASFUX010000289.1:0-4266 GCA_050050115.1 Maricaulaceae bacterium
ATGTAGTCGAGCACCGCTTCGGGAATCTCGACGCCGCGCTTGGCCATCGGATTGAGCGAGGCCATCTTCTGCAGGATGCGCCGGCGATGGTCGAGGTCAGGCTGCTCGATCTGGGTGTTGACCGCGCCCGACAGCCGCGAGGCGAGCTGCGGGTCGAGGATGTCGAGCTTGGAGACCGGACGGTCCGCGGCGATGATCACCCGGCCGCCGGCGTCGACGACGGAGCAGACGATGTTCGACAGCTCCTCTTGGGTCTTTTTCGAGCTCTCGAGCCGGTGGATGTCGTCGATCACCAGAACGCGCGCCTTCTTCACGCGGGTCTTGAAGTCGACCCCGGTCTTCTCGCGCAGCGACTTGACGAAATCGGCGCGGAAGTCGTCGGCGTTGCAGGCGAGCAGCTGATCGCCGTCGCCGCGCTCCTCGAACGCATGGGCGATCGCGGCGAGCAGGTGCGACTTGCCCCCGCCGTAGGCGCCGGTGATGACCAGCACCTTGTAAGGCGGCTCCTCGTCGTAAGCGATCGTGCGGGCCGAGGCGTAAGCGTACTTGTTGGCCCCGCCTTCGACGAAGTTGTCGAAGGTGGCGGGCGGCTGATCGCCGACCTGCGGGCCGGCGCGGCCGGTCGCTGCCTCTTCGGCCCTGTCCAGATTCTGCGCCGGGCTCTGCTGGGTCGGCGCGGACGCCGCGCCCGAGACCGCGCGGGCGGCGCTCGACGGGCGGCGGACGGCCCGCGCGCTCGTCTCGCTGGCCGCGCGCAGATCAAGCGTGCGGCCGAGCGGATCGACGTCCATCCACATCTCGCGCAGCTTGCGGGCGCCGATGGAGTTCATCAGACGCTCGCGGTGCACCGCGGTGGGCGCGAACACGCGGACCATGTCCTCGTCGGCGTCGCCGACGCGCAGGTCCTTGCCCCACGACGTCCAGCGCTCGGCGCCGAGAACCTGCTTCAATCGGGTCGAGAAGACGCTCAAGGCCTGCGCGGCCTCGAGGCTCTGATCGCTCGGCTCGTTACGCGGCGCGTTTTCGCGCGCTTCATGCGAACGGATGGCTCGCGCGACGGGACGCGAGGACATTCCCCGCCGCGCCGATTGCGAGAACTCAAAGTGTGGCTGCATGGCTTTCGCCCCCGTGAGTGAAGTTTTCGAGCCGTCGCCGGTCGCGTTTTCGCCGGCGACTTGGTTGTTGATGACGACGTAAAACTCCCCCGCTCGCGACGCTTGCCGCGAACACTCACCCACGCCGCAGTGGCTGCGACGAGCGGAACGTTATAATTCGTTCCGTATCAAGACTGATTTAGAACCGGGTCAACAATCGTGTCTGACGACTGCCAAAAACTCAAGGTCGTTTTGCGACCCAAATAAACTGCGCTCGCGCTTTTTGAGTATCGCGCTTTCTGCGCATTTTGACGCCTTCTGGCCGCTAAAACGCACGCTCGCCCCCTGTGTTCGTCGTGTTTGTTTGGTGTTGGATACGCACAAGGATACCATTTGCGGTCGTCCCGGGGCTTCAATCTCGATCGGCGTCCCGGCGTCGACGGGGGGCATTCTCGACCCGTAAAAAAATTGTCGCAAGACTTGATTTTTACGATTTGGGCGAGAGCCCCGCGGGCGACCTTCAGTCGGTCAAAATGCGACCGCGTTACTCGACGAAAAGTTTGATCCGTACAGCAACTGTCGGCTTAATCAGTACAGAAATCTGTATGCGGATGGGTGGTTCTTCTTGATTCTCAGAAGGATTCGGCGCGGCGCGCCAAACGCTCCGTGTCAGGCCGACATCGCTTTGACGCGGCGTGCGAGCCGCGAAACTTTCCGCGCGCCGGTGTTCTTGTGCACCACGCCCTTGGTCGCCGCGCGCATCAGCTCGGGCTCGGCTTGAGACAAAGCCTCACGTGCGGCTTTTTGGTCACCCGCCGCGATGGCCTCCTCGACCTTGCGCACGAACGAGCGCATGCGCGAGCGCCGGGCGGCGTTCACCTTGGTGCGCTTGGCGATCTTGCGGACGGCTTTCTTCGCGGAGGTCGTATTGGCCATGGGCTTTCGGTTTCTGTCTGGCGGCGGCCCGCGGCTTTTCGGGCCTCGGGCGACTTGCGATCAGGGTTCAAGAACAAACGCTTCCGCCGGCCGGCGGACCCGCCCGCCAGCGAAGGGCGTGGCTATAGCCCCCAGGCCTTGAAGGGTCAAGCGATCAGCGGCTTTCCGCCAGCCGGCCGCCCGGTCCGCCGAAACGCCCGGCGTCTATCTATTCTTGAAGTGCGGCGCACGCTTTTCGATGAAGGCGGCCATGCCCTCGGCCTGGTCTTCGGTGGCGAACATCGATTGGAAGGTCCGCCGCTCGCGGCGCACGCCCTCGGCGAGGGTGGTTTCGTAGGCGGCGTTGACCGTTTCCTTGGTCATCATCGCGATGGGCCGCGACATCGCGGCGATCTTCTTGGCGGCCAATTTCGCCTCTTCCATCAGATCATCAAGCGGCACCAGCCGGGAGACCAGGCCGCAGCGCTCGGCCTCTTCGGCGTCCATGGTCCGGCCCGTCAGGATCAGGTCCATGGCCTTGGCCTTGCCGATGAACCGGGGCAGGCGCTGGGTGCCGCCCGAACCCGGCATCACGCCGATGGTGATCTCGGGCTGGCCGAACTTGGCGTTCTCCGCGGCGATGACGATGTCGCACATCATCGCCAGCTCGCACCCCCCGCCGAGCGCATAGCCCGCGACCGCAGCGATGATCGGCTTTCTGAACCGGCCGACCGCCTCCCAGGTTTCGAAAGGGTCGTCCTTGTAGAGGTCGACGTATTCGCGGCCCTGCAGCTCCTTGATGTCCGCGCCCGCGGCGAAGGCCTTCTCCGAACCGGTCAGGATTACGCAGCCGATCGCGTCATCTTTCTCAAACACGTCGAGCGCGTCGGCGAGCTCGGTCGTCAGCTCGTCGCACAGCGCATTGAGCGCGGAGGGGCGGTCGAGCGTGATGACGCCCACCGCGCCGTCGACGGCCGTGTTGATGTGCTCGTAGGCCATGGGGAAACCTCTGATCAGACCCGCTAGTCGCCGGCTCGGCTGTTGGCGGGCGTAATGATGAAAGTCGCGCGCACCTCGCCGCCAGGCTCAGGCTCCACACGCAGAGCGAGGCGCTCGCCGCCGCGCTCGAAAGCGATCGCTTCGCCGTCCTCGGGACCGGCGGCGCGCCAGCCCAGGGCCGGCAGCGTCTCGTTGTAGAACCGCTCGATCTCGGCCGGCCGGGCGCGGCCTTCCGCTTCGATGCGGACGATGCGGCCCTGCGGCGTCTCGAACGGATCGGCCGACACCTCGGTCAGCGGGCCCATCAGCGGCAGGTCCTCGACCACCGAGACGAACCGCGCAGGCTCCGCCGACGCGGGGAATGCGCCGAAGGTCAGACATGCAAAACAAAGGAGCGCGCGGCCCGCCCAGCCCAGTCGCATCACCGGTCCTTTCCGCGTTGCGGCCGTTTGCGCGGGTATATCGTGCATCGCAAACGCGGTCCAAGGGCGGATTGTTTCGTTCCGCCCCTTCGATTTTCATGGCTTTTGGCTGTTTTTCGCGGCGCTGCGGCGGTTTAGCGCTGACAGCGGCCGCAGGCGAAGGTCGATCGGCCGGATTGGACGTAACGGGCTACCGTCCCCGAGCAACCCTTGCGCGGGCACGGCGCGCCTTCCCGGTCGTAGACGTCGAAAGCGTGCTGGAAATAGCCGAGACTCCCATCGGCGTGGGCGAAGTCGCGCAACGTGGAGCCGCCCGCCGCGATCGCCTCTTCAAGCACCGCCTTGATCGCCGGGACCAGCCGCTCGGCCCGCGCGCCGGCCACCGTCGCGGCCTTGCGGCGCGGGCTGATCTGCGCCCGATGGAGCGCCTCACACACGTAGATGTTGCCCAGCCCCGCAACGACGCGCTGGTCGAGCAGCGCCGTCTTGATCGGCGCGGCGGTCTTGGACTTGAGCGCCGCCGACAGCGCCGGCGCGTTGAAATGATTGGACAGCGGCTCGGGGCCCATGCGGGCGAAGTGGGCGCAGGTCTCCAGCCCCCCGGTCGAGACCAGATCCATGTAGCCGAAGCGCCGCGGGTCGTTGAAGGTCACCCGCGCCCCGCCCTCGAGCGCGAAGACCACGTGGTCGTGGCGCGGATCGCAGCCGTTGGCGCGCGCGAACTCGCCCGGCGCCGCCTGCCCCGCCTCCGTCTCGACGGTGAAGCGGCCGGTCATGCCGAGATGCATGATCAGCGTCTCGCCGGTGTCGAGTTCGCCTTGCAGGAACTTGCCGCG
>JASFUX010000290.1:0-4247 GCA_050050115.1 Maricaulaceae bacterium
CCCGATTTGATCGCGCCCGCCTTCAAGATCGCCAACGCGGCGCGCTTGCCGGCGATCATCGCGCTCGAGAAGGGACCTCAAATGGGGGCGGCGCAATGAGCACGCAGAAGGACGCCGCCGCCGAAGTGGTCAAGGCCGCCCGCGCCGCCGACGCGCTGATCGTCGCGGACATCGGCTCGCAGTCGGGCTGGCTCAAGGCGGTCGAAGACGACCCGCGCCATCTTTACCTCTCCGGACCGATGGGCCTCGCGAGTTCCGTCGCCCTCGGCGTCGCTCTGGCGCATCCCAAACGGGCCGTGGTCGCGATCTGCGGCGACGGGGCGCTGGCGATGAACCTCACTTCGCTGGTCACCATCGCGCACGCCTCGCCGAAGAACTTGACGATCGTGGTGATCGACAACGCCGTCTACGACTACACCAAGCAGGTGGTCACGCCCTCGATCGCGATCTCTTGGACCGACGTGGCGGCCGGCTGCTTCGGGCGGGAGAACGTCTGCGACATCTCCCAGCTTGGCGGTCGAGGCGTCGCAAAAGGGGACGGTCCGCTGTTCGTCGTCGCCAAGGTCGCGCTTACCGACGAGACGCCGCCGCGCCTGGGCCTCGCGCCGGATCAGATCGCGCGACGGTTCGCCGCCGCGGCGGCCGGCTGATTTCGCACTTGCACAAATTAAATCGGCGCCGGAGCGCGGAATGCGGGCGCCCTTGCGCTTGGGAGCGGACGCCCAAGATGGTACTCCTAGGTGCATCGCTCAGAACAAGAGGCCGCCCGCGCGCGCATGGTTGAGAGCCGTCCCCGTGTCGTCGTCACCCGGCGTTTGCCCGCGCCGGTCGAAGCGCGCATGGCCGACCTCTTCGACGTGCGCATCAACGAGACCGACGCGCCGCTCGCCTACGCCGAGCTCGCCGCCCTCGCCAAGGACGCCGACGTCCTGGTGCCCACCCTTGGAGACAAGATCGACGCCGCCCTGATTGAGGCGGCGTCGTCGCGTTTGAAGCTGATCGCCAACTTCGGCGCCGGGGTCGATCACATCGACGTCGCCGCCGCCCAGGCGCGCGGGATCGTGGTGACGAACACGCCCGGCGTGCTGACTGAAGACACCGCCGACATGACCACGGCGCTCATTCTGGTCATGCCGCGGCGACTGACCGAGAGCGTCCGCGCGCTGCAGCGGGGGGAGTTCCCTGGCTGGTCGCCGACCTGGATGCTGGGCCGGCGGATCTCCGGCTCGAACCTCGGGATCGTCGGCATGGGACGCATCGGCCAGGCGGTCGCGCGTCGCGCCCGCGCCTTCGGCATGTCGATCCACTATCACAACCGCCGGCCGGTCTCTCACGCCATCGCCGAGTCGCTCGAGGCGACCTACCACGAGAACCTTTCGGACATGCTGGCGATCTCCGATGTGGTCTCGGTGAACTGTCCGAAGACGCCGGCCACCTATCACCTCCTGTCGCGCCGGCGGATGGAGCACCTCCAGCCGCACGCCTACATCGTCAACACCTCGCGCGGCGACGTCATCGACGAGGAGGCGCTCGCCGACATGCTCGAGGACGGCAGGATCGCCGGCGCGGCGCTCGACGTGTTCGAGCACGCGACTTCGCCCAACCCGCGGCTCTTAAAGCGCGACAACGTGCTGCTGGTCCCGCACATGAGCTCGGCGACGCTCGAAAGCCGGGTCGAGATGGGCGAGTCGGTGATCATCAACATCCGCATCTGGCAAAGCGGCGACCGCCCGCCCGATCGCATCCTGCCAGAAGAGGTTGGGGTAGAGGCTTAGGAGCGGCTTCGGCTGCCGACAGACGGCTTGACCTCAACTTTTACGTCTGTAATATATAAATATTACGGGTGTAAAAGATATGCGCATCACCAACGCCGAAGCCGTGATCATGGATTGTCTGTGGCGACGCAGCCCGCTCGCCGCCGACGACATCGTCGCCGAGGTCGCCGAACCGCAAGGCTGGAGCGAGGCGACCGTCAGGACGCTGGTCAACAGGCTGATGAACAAGAAGGCGATCGCCGCGGCGAAGGACGGGCGGCGCTTCCTCTATCGTCCGCTCGTGGCCCGTGAAGAGTACGTGAGCGCCGAAAGCCAGGGACTGCTTGACCGGCTGTTCGACGGCCGCCTTGCGCCGCTGGTGGCTCATCTGACAGAGCGGGGGCGTCTGGCGCCCGGCGACGTCGCCGAGATTAAGCGCCTCATCGAAAAACTCGACGCGGACGAAAACGATGGCCGCTGAGCTTCTCGAAGAGCTTTGGCGCGCCAATCTCGCGGCCAGCCTCGCCGTCCTCCTGGTGCTGGGTCTGCGCAGTTCCTTGCGTGCATGGTGCGGCGCCGCGGCGGCCTACGCGGCGTGGGCGATGGTTCCGGTCGCGGCGCTGGCGGGCTTCGCGCCGTCCCGCGTCGCGTCCGCGGCCGCAACGCCGGTCCCCGCCGCAGCGCTGAGCGCGGCGCAGGTCGAGGAGGCGGCCGTCACGTCTTCGCCCGACCTTGCGCCGATCCTGCTGAGCCTTTGGCTCCTCGGCGTTGCGGCCAGCGCCGCCGCGCTGACGATCCGGCAAGTCCGGTTTTCGCGCGCCGTGGGTCGGCTGAGCTTCGCGCCCGGAACGGAGCGATTGGCGTACGCTGCGCACGCCGGCGTCGGGCCGATGGTGATCGGCGTCCTGTCGCCGAAGATCGTCCTGCCGGCGGATTTTCAAACGCGCTATACGCCCGAAGAGCAGGCGGCCGTGCTCGCTCATGAGCATGCGCACCTGCGCGCCGGCGACACGCGCGCCAACCTGCTCATCGCGGTCATCCGCTGCGCGGGCTGGTTCAATCCGTTCGTTCACATCGCCGCCGCGTGCGCGCACCTCGATCAAGAGCTTGCGCGGGACGCCGATGTGGCGGCGCGTTTTCCCGAAGCCCGGCGGCCCTACGCCGAAGCCCTGCTCAAGTCCCAGCTCGCTGAGAATGACGTCGCTATCGCCTGCGGCTGGACCTCGCGCTCCGCGCGTTTGCTGAAGAAGAGGATCGCCATGCTCGCCAAGCCGTCTCCCAGCCGCCCGCGCCGGTTGGCCGGCGCGACCGCCGCTGTGTGCGCAAGCGTGCTCGCAGGATTGCTCGCCTGGGCCGCCCAGCCGGCGCGACCCGCCTTCGCGCAACCCGCGGAGCCGACGACCAACGCGACGGGCGGGCTCGAACCGCTGGCGATGGTCGTGCCCGACTACCCGGACGACGCAGACGGCGAGAGCGGGAGCTGCACAGTCACGTTCGATCTGACAGACGACGGCGGCACGACCCGCGTGGTCGCGACATGCAGCGCCCAGCCCTTCGGGGCTCCGGCGGCGCGCGCCGTGGCGCAATGGCGCTATCCGCCACGCTCCGACGGCGATGCGGCGTCTTCTGCGCGCACGGGCCTCACTGTCGTGCTCGCCTTCACGCCCGAAGCCGGCGCTTCGGCCTCGCGAACCTTGAACGCCGCCTCGACGATCCCGCTCGCCGACAGCCAGGACGCGCCGGCTGACGCCGATTCTCCTGAAGCGCTCACCCAGGTTCCGCCGATCTATCCTGCCGCCGCGATGAGCCGCGCCGGCGACTGCGAGGTGACGTTCGACATCGCCCCCGACGGAATTCCGACCGACGTCGACGCCGAGTGCACGGATCCGGTGTTCGGCGCCTCGGCCATCGCCGCCGTGGCGCGCTGGCGCTACGCGCCGCTCGGCGCGGACGCCGCATCGCGCGAAAGCGTCATGGTTCCGATCCAGTTCAGGCTCGCGGCAGACGACTAGCGATCGCGTTCGCCGTTGGCTCTCGCCTCCCGATCGTCTAGCCTTCCGCCAGACCTGAGGGAGGCCACCATGATCAGCACTCGCTTGACCGCGGCCGGCGCCGCGGCGCTCGCCGTCGCCGCCTGCGCGACCGCGCCTATGGACGAAGCCGTCGAGCTGCCCGAGCAGTTCCAAGGCGTCGAGATCGTCACTACCGACCTGGGCGACGGGCTCTACATGCTCGTCGGGCAGGGCGGGAACATCGGCCTGTCGGTCGGCGACGACGGCGCCTTCATGATCGATGACCAGTATGCGCCGCTGACCCCGCTGATCGAGGCGGCGGTCGCCGAGGTCAACGACGGCGTCGGCGACGTGCGCTTCCTCATCAACACTCACTATCACGGCGATCACGCCGGCGGTAACGAAGCCTGGGGCGGCAAGGGTGCGACCATCGTCGCGCACGACAATGTTCGCGAGCGGCTGATGCAGCCCGTCGCGCCTC
>JASFUX010000291.1:0-4220 GCA_050050115.1 Maricaulaceae bacterium
GATCTCGCCGCGCCGAACCGTGAGGTTGAGGTGCTCGTGCACGACGTGGGTTCCAAAGGCGCTCTTGAGGTCGCGCACCTCGATCACGACGTCGGCCTCGGGCGCGCCGCCACCTGGGTTTGCCGCACTCATATGTCGAGCTCCAGGTAAGCCATGGCAAAGAGCGCATCGATCACGATCACCGCGAAGATCGACTGCACCACCGAGGAGGTGACGTTGTGTCCGAGGCTTTCGACGTCGTTGCCGACCGTCAGGCCCTGGCGGCAGCCGATGACGGCGATGACGATGGCGAACACCGGGGCTTTAGAAAGACCCACCCAGAGGTGGGAGACGGTGATCGTGTCCTGCATCCGCGCGATGAAGAAACCCGGCGTAATCCCCAGCGAACTCCAGAGCACCATCATGCCGCCGAGCAGTCCGGTGCACACCGCCGCGAACGCGAGGACCGGCGCCATCACCAGGCACGCGATCACCCGCGGCAGCACCAGCGCGTCGAACGGATCGAGCCCGAGCACGCGCATGGCGTCGATCTCCTGCTGCATCCGCATCGAGCCGATCTGCGCGGTGAACGCGGAGTCCGACCGGCCGGCGAGCAGGATCGCAGTGATGACGACGGCGAACTCCCGCAGGATCGCAAAGCCCACCAGCTCGACGGCGAACACCGAGGCGCCGAATTGCGAGAGCAGGTTGGCCCCGATGTAGGCGACCACCGCGCCGAGGAAGAACGACAGCGTGCCGATGATCGGCAGCGCGTTGACGCCGGCCTGCTCCATAACGTGAAACGCCGCCGCCCAGCGGATCTTGTGCGGTTGGGCGATCCCGCGGCCCGCCGCGGCGAGGGTCTCGCCGAAGAACGCCAGGGAGCCGACGACGTCCCGGCCCATGGTCTCAAGACCGCGGCCGGCCCGGTCGAATAGCTGGTAGAGCCCCAAAAAGCTGCGCTCGCGTTCGGCTTTCGGCGCAGCGACCGTTTGCGTCAGCGCGATCAGGCGGCGCGCGGTCGGATGCTCGCCGGAGAAGTGAACGTCCGCGTCGGGATCGGGCGCGGTCTTGAGGACGCGGCCAAGCAGATAGGCGCCCGCCGTGTCGATCTTCGCCACGCCGGAAAGGTCGATGGTCACCGAAGCCGGATCGACTCCCGCCTCGAACTCGCGCACTTGAGCCTCGACGCGATCGAGGGTGCGCGCAAGCCAGTCCCCGCGCGGCGCGATCACCGTGCGTCCTTCCGTCTCGGAGACGGTGAACGTGGTCCTTTGCTCTTCGCTCATCAGGCAGAGCCCAATCCCTCGCGGGCGACGCGATCCGTATGCTGTTGCAGGATCTATGCTTCTCTATACCGCGCCGGCGCGGTTTCCCGGTACGTTCCAGGGCATATCGATCTGCGATTGGAGAAACGCCGCGCGCCCGCTCGCGCGTGACGCGAAGTCGCAGTCCACTAGCTCGCCGCGGGCCTCGCCACAGGGGGAAACGCCGTCGTAAGAAGCGGTTCTCCGTCAATCATGTGCGCCGCCCCATGCCCCACTCCAGATCGCGAGCCGACCACCTCCTGGGCGCCTTGAGCGCGCTGCACGGCGCGATCGCCGTCGCCGCGGGCGCGATGGCGTCTCATGCGATCAGCGATCCCGGCGCGGTCGAGCTTATCGACACCGGCGCGCGGTGGCAGGTCGCCTCGGCGCTCGCAGGACTTGTCTCAGCGCTCTTCGCCGCGCGGATCGCCGCCGCCCTGCACGTCTTCGGGGCCTTGGCGTTTGCAGGCGCGCTCTACGGCCTTGCGTTCGGCGCGCCCGATTGGCTCGCCCATGTCGCGCCCGTCGGCGGGCTTTCGATGATCGCCGGATGGCTCGCCCTCGCCGTCGCGCTCGTCACGAGACGCTGAGCCGCCCTCAAAGGCTCCTTGGGCGCAACGCGTCGGCAAAGGTTTCTTCATTCGCGACGCCGCATTAGCTTGCGAACGGTCTCCCCGGGGCTGCATGCCCCGCCCTCGTCTCACCAGCCGTTTGCTTCATTGGACGCCAGCGCTCTTTCCAACGCTCGATTGCGGCGAGACGTCGCCGCGCCGATCGCGCCTGCGCCCGTCGAGCCGCTGCGCGTGCTGCTGGCGAGCTACAGATCGCACCCGCAAGTCGGCGGGCAAGGCGTCTACGTTCGCGAGATCGCCCGCGCGCTCGCCGAGATCGGCCATGACGTCACGGTCATCTCGGGACCGCCGTACCCGGAGCTGCCTGCGGGCATCCCGCTTGTTCGGCTCGGCTCGCTCGATCTGTTCACCTACAAGAACGCGTTCACGGCGTTTCGCCCGCGGTTCCTGGCCCGCCGCGCCGACCTTGCCGAGTGGTGGCTGCACAACACCGGCGCCTTCGGCGAACCGTTCGCTTTCGGTCTGCGGCTCGAGCGCTGGATGCGCGACCACGCCCAGGCCTTCGACGTCGTGCACGACAACCAAGGTCTGTTCTCGCCACTGACGCGCCTCGGCGTTCCCGCCGTCGCGACGCTGCACCATCCGATCACGATCGATCTCGAGTTCGCGCTGGCTGCGGAGCAGCGGTTTCTCTACCGCCTCCTCTTGCGCCGCTGGCACTCGTTCCTCTCAACGCAGGCGCGCACGGCGCGCGCCCTGCCGGCTCTGGTGACGGTCTCCAACGCCTCCAAGCAGCGCGCGGTCGCCGACTTCGGGATCGACCCGCAACGGATCTCCGTCTCGCCCAACGGCGTTGACCATGACGTGTTCTTCGAACGAACCGACGCGCCGCGCGCGCCCGGCCTGATCGTCTCGACCGTCAGCGCGGACACGCCGATGAAAGGGCTCGTCGTGCTGGTGCGCGCGATGCGTCAGGTCGTCGAACGCCATCCGAGCGCGCGCCTCCATATCGTCGGCGACCTGCGCGACGGTCCGGCCAAGCGGGCGATCGACGAGCTGTCGCTGCAGGACAACATCGTGTTCGGCGGGCGGCTGTCCCAGCCCGACCTCGCCGCGCTCTACGCGCGCGCCGCCGTCGTGGTCTCGCCGTCGCTGTTCGAAGGCTTCGGCCTGCCCGCCGCCGAAGCGATGGCCTGCGGCGCGCCGGTCGTGGTCACCGACGGCGGCGCCTTGCCCGAGGTGGCGGGCGACGCGGGCCTTGTTGCACCGGCGGGCGATCACGAGGCGCTCGGCGAGGCGATCTGCGCTCTGCTCGCCGATCCCGAACGCGCCCGCGCGCTCGGCGTACGAGCCGCGGAGCGGGCCCGCGAGCGCTTCTCCTGGCGCGCCCACGCCGTCGCGCTGACCGCGGCTTACCTGAAGGCGGGCGCGCGTGCAGACCGTTGACCTCGACCGCCTCAACCTGACGGACGGCCAGCGGGCGCTCGATCTCGGCTGCGGCCGGGGACGGCACGCGCATGCGCTCGCGGCGCGCGGCGGCTTGCAGGTCGTCGGCCTCGACCGGAACGGCGAGGATCTCGCCCACGCCGCCGGCGGCCTGCGGCTGTTCGCCCATCCCGACGCCCAATGGACCGTGCTTGAGGGTGACGCGCTCG
This sequence comes from Maricaulaceae bacterium, assembly GCA_050050115.1. Taxonomy (GTDB): domain Bacteria; phylum Pseudomonadota; class Alphaproteobacteria; order Caulobacterales; family Maricaulaceae; genus JASFUX01. The sequence continues at coordinate 3,514 of JASFUX010000291.1, forward strand.
CCCTGCCGTTCGCCGACGCGGCGTTCGACTGCGTGATTTGCTCGGAGGTGCTCGAGCACATCGTCGAGTTCGAGGCGGCCCTCGAAGAGATCGCACGGGTGACCCGTCCGGGCGGCGCCTTCGCGCTGTCGGTGCCGCGCGCCTGGCCGGAGCGGATCTGCTGGGCGCTGAGCGAAAGCTATCGCACTGCGCCGGGCGGCCACGTGCGCATCTTCAACGCCCGCGCGCTCCGCCAAGCCGTCGTCGAGCGCGGCTTCGCGCCAACCGGACGGCACGGCGCGCATGCGCTCCACAGCCCGTTCTGGTGGCTCAAGTGCGCGCTCGGCGCGAACGCCGACAGCAATCCGCTGGTCCGCGGCTATCAGGCGTTTCTCGAATGGGACATCCTCAAACGTCCGCTCTCCACCCGGACGCTTGAAACGCTGCTCAACCCGGTCCTGGGAAAAAGCGTCGTGATGTACTTCGAGCGACGGGCCGCCGCGTGACCGAGGCTTGGCTCCCCTTCGATCGCGCCGCTCTGCGCGACCGCATCCTGGCGCTGCAGGAGCCGACGGGGCGCATCCGTTGGATCGAAGGCGGCCTTTGGGATCCGTGGAACCATGCCGAGTCCGCGATCGGCCTCGCCGTCGCCGGAGCCGTGGCGCCGGCGGAGCGCGCGCTCGACCACCTTGCGGAAACGCAGGCTTCGGACGGTTCCTGGCGCGCCG
>JASFUX010000292.1:0-4214 GCA_050050115.1 Maricaulaceae bacterium
CGCGCAGTACTCGGATCGCTTCGGCAGAGAAGTTCAGGATCGGCTTCGGCTCCGGATTCTCGAACATCACTATGGCGAACTCGTCGTCGGTGCGGCCGAGATCGTGGAGACCGGAAGCCAAGCCCATCCCTACCTCATCGCCGCGCCAACAATGCGGGTCCCGATGGTTCTTCCTGCCGATACGGTGAACCCCTACCTCGCGACTCGCGCGGCGTTGATGCTCGTCCGTGAGAGCGCGCTGCCCGATGGCGCGGCCGTTCGCGACCACGTTGGCAGCATTTGTTTCCCTGGGATGGGAACCGGAGTTGGGCGCGTGCCCGCAGATATTTGCGCACGTCAGATGCGCGCTGCAATCGAAGCGTTTCAACGGGTCCGACATGCGCTTCCGACCTCATGGGCGGAGGCGAGCGAAGACCATCAATTGCTCTACAATGACACGCCGCAGCGGCTACAATACTGACTTACGTGCTCGATCGCTGGCGGCGGGGCAACCGGGGAGACGCGGTGATCGCGTCAGAATCTGATGACCGACCGATCTAGCCGAACACCTAGCGTCTCCCGCCGCGCAGCGCTGCTTGCGGGCGGGGCGACGGTGCTGGCGAGCTGCGGGCGGGGCGATCAGACGCCGCCGCCGGGGGCCGCCGCGCCCTTCGCGCACGGGGTGGCGAGCGGCGATCCGCTGGCCGACCGGGTGATCCTCTGGACTCGCGTGACCTCGCCCGACGGCCGGGCCGTCGACGCTGCCTGGACGGTCGCGCGTGATGCGGAGCTGACCGACGTCGTCGCGCAGGGCGTCGCCCGCGCCGATCCGGACCGGGACTGGACGGCGAAAGTCGATGTGACCGAACTTGAGCCGGGAACGGAGTATTTCTACGCCTTCGACGCGCTCGACGCGCGCTCGCCGGTGGGGCGGACCAGGACGCTGCCGCAGGGGCCGACCGAGCGCTGCGAAATCGCGGTCGTGTCGTGCGCGAACTATCCGGCCGGCTGGTTCAACGTCTATCGCGACATCGCCGACCGCGGGGAGGCGGATTTCGTCGTCCAGCTTGGAGACTACTTCTACGAATACGGTCCCGGCGAATACGCCACCGAGTGGGGCGCGAGCCATGGCCGCATCCCCGATCCGCCGCACGAGACGGTCAACCTGCGCGATTATCGGACGCGCTACGCGCAGTATCGCGCCGACGCCGATCTTCAGGATGCGCACGCCGCCGCGCCCTGGATCGCGATCTGGGACGACCACGAGAGCGCCAACAACTCCTTTGCGACTGGCGCCGACAATCACCAGCCGGACGAGGGCGAATGGTCGGCGCGCAAGACGGCGGCGATTCGCGCCTTCTTCGAGTGGATGCCGATCCGCGAGCCCGAGCCCGGCCGTGCGCGCGAAGCGATCTGGCGGGCGTTCGAGATCGGCGACCTCGCCACGCTGATCATGCTCGAAACCCGGTTGACGGCGCGCTCACGCGAGATCTTCTGGGACGAAGCGCCGATCCCGCCCGACGCGGACCCGGACGATCCCGCCAATCACGAAGCGCTCGAGGGCTTCATGGCCGACGTCGTCGGCGCGCCCGAGCGCGAGATGCTGGGCGCGGGCCAGCTTGGCTTTATCGCAGAGGCGCTTGCGCGCTCGAAAGCCGCCGGCAAGCCGTGGCAGGTCCTCGGCAACCAGGTGATGATGGCCCGCGTGTTCGCGCCGAACTACGTCGAGGAGCTGCCGGGCTGGCTCAAGTGGGTGGTGCGCCGTCAGTATCCGAACGAATATAAGCTGCTGCAGTTCTCTCGCTTCCGCGTCCCGTTGAGTCTTGATCAGTGGGACGGGTTTCCGGCCGAGCGGGAGCGGCTCTACGCCGCCGCGCGTGACGCGGATGCGCAGCTCCTGACGCTGACCGGCGACAGCCACTGCTTCTGGATGAACCGGCTTGCGGACGGCCAGGGCGAGGTGCGTGGCGTCGAGATCGGGACGTCTTCAGTGACCAGTCCGAGCGAGTTCAACCAGGTGGCTGCGCCCGGGGTGAATTTCGGAGCGCTCACCGAGGCCGCGAATGACGAGGTGCTTCACCACAACGCCTACGATCGCGGCTACGTCGCGCTGACGCTCACGCGCGATGCGGCGACGGCCGAGCTGCGGCGGGTGAACACGATCGAGCGGCGCAACTTCCGCACCGAACCCTACGCCCGCTGGCGCATCGCGCCGAACGCGGAGGGCGCGCTGGAGGCGGTGGAGGAATAGGCAAGCCCCACCCCTCCCCACAAGGGGGAGGGGAAGTCGCCGCCTTACAAGAACACCGACCACGCCACCCGGACGAGGAGCGCGATCAGCACCAGCGTCGCGACCATGAAGATCAGGAACCGCGCCATGATGATGTTCGCCGTCGCCTGGATCAGCGAGTGGACGATCCGCAGCGCGACGTAGGTCCAAGCCAGCCCGATGGCGATCGGCTCGGCCGCGCCGGCGATCTGAGCGGCCAGCGCGATCGCGTAGAAGACCGTCGGCTGCTCGTGCAGGTGATTGTAGTTCTCCGCCGGCCGCTGGGCGGCGCGCGGCAGCTGGGTGATCGCGCCGGGGCCTTGGAGTTCGGCCTTCTGCACGTCGATCTTGGCCTTGCGCATCGCCGGGATGCGCACGGCGTAGAGCCAGACCCACATCACGAACGTCCAAGCCGCCAGCGCCAGCACCGGCGCGATCATTCCATGCGAGTACATGAGTGAAGCTCCCCAAATTGGCGGCGAGCTTAGGTCGCGCCGGCGCGGCGCGGAAGGCGCGAGGACGGCCAAAACACCCTCTGATTGCGCCACGGAATGCCCGCGCCAGAGCTGTCGTTGGCTCGAGGAGCGCTCGCCCGGCGCCGCCCCAGGACTTGCGTCCTAGCCTCCCGCAGTGCACAATATGTGTCTGTTTGCGGGCGGGGCGGCTTGTAGATCAAAAGCCTTCCGCCGACTGCGCCATGACCGACGACGCCGAGCCGGGAGGCTTACGGGTCCGATGACAAGGCGCCAGGGGCAAACTATCGTAATTCGTCGCCGCGTGACGTCGGGCCGGGCCCGATTCCGCGGCTGCGCGCATGTGGACGGGACGCGGAAACAAGAGACGACGCCGGAGCAGGAATGAGCGAACGCTTGTTGAAATTCACCCATGTCGACCCCCGGCCGCCGACCAAGCGGCCGCCCGCGGAGCGTCGTCAGGATTTCAACGAGATTCACCGCGCCTTCTCGCCCGAGGACGCCGCGACGCAGGCCGGCCGCTGCAGTCAATGCGGCGTGCCCTTCTGCCAGTCCGGCTGCCCGCTGCACAACGACATCCCCAACTGGCTCCAGCTTGAGGCCGAGGGCCGTTTGGAAGAAGCCTACCAGGCGTCGGCGGCGACCAATCCGATGCCGGAGATCTGCGGCCGGATCTGCCCGCAGGACCGCCTGTGCGAAGGCGTCTGCGTGATCGAGCAGTCCGGCCACGGCGCAGTGACCATCGGCGCGGTTGAAAAGCACATCACCGAGACGGCTTGGAAAGAGGGCTGGGTCGAGCCGATCCCGGTCGGCTCTGACCGCGGCGTCTCGGTCGCCGTCATCGGCGCGGGGCCGGCGGGGCTGGCTGCGGCCGAGCGGCTGCGCAACCTCGGCTACGGCGCGTCCGTCTACGACCGGCACGACCGCGCCGGCGGGCTGATGACCTACGGCATCCCCGACTTCAAGCTTGAGAAGAGCGTCGTCGACCGCCGCGTGGAGCGGCTGAAGAAAGCCGGCGTCGAATTCCACTTGAGCGCTGACGTCGGCGGAAGTCTTCCGTTTTCGGAAGTTCAGGGCCGTCACGGCGCGGTGCTGATCGCGACGGGCGTCTATAAGCCGCGCGAGCTGATGGCCCCTGGCGTCGGCGCCAAGGGCGTCACCCGCGCGCTCGATTATCTCTTCGCCTCCAACAAGGTCTGCGCCGGCCAAAGCGTGCCCGCGTACGACTCCGGCGAGCTGAACGCCAAGGACAAGCGCGTCATCGTCATTGGCGGCGGCGACACGGCGATGGACTGCGTGCGCACCGCGGTGCGCCAAGGCGCCACTTCGGTGACCTGCCTTTATCGCCGCGACCGGGCGAACATGCCGGGCTCGGCGCGCGAGGTGAAGTCGGCCGAGGAGGAGGGCGTGGTCTTCGAATGGCTCGCCCAGCCCAAGGTCGTGCTCGACAACGAAGACGGCGTGACCGGCGTGCGCTCGGCGCGCATGCGCCT
>JASFUX010000293.1:0-4209 GCA_050050115.1 Maricaulaceae bacterium
GTCGTCGAGCCAGGCGCGGATGCTCGCCGCGGGATGGGGCGCTCCTCCGGTGAAGATCGCCGTGAGGCCTTCAAGGCGCGCCGGATCGAACGCCGGCTCTGCGCGCAGGGCCGCGGCCATCTGCGGAACGCAGAAATAGTGGGTGACGCCAAGAGCCGGGTCTCCAAGTCGCTCCAGGGTGCGCGCGGGAACGAAACCATCCGAGACGAGAAACGCCGCGCCGCGCATCAACGCGGGGCGAATGTTGGCGACGAGGCCGATGACGTGGAACATCGGCGCGTCGCAGAGGAAGCGGCTGTCGTGCGTCACTTCGCCGAGCATCGAGAAGTTGATCGCCGTTTCGGTGAGATTGCGCTCGCTCAGGAGCACGCCCTTGGGCCGGCCCGATGTGCCTGACGTATAAAGAATGAGCGAAGGTCGATCCGGCTCCGTCGGCGCTAGCGGATGCGGCGCAGCATGCTCGACCTCGTCCTCGAGCGCGTCGAGACCGATCCCGTTAAGTCCAGCCGCGTCGAGCGCCGCGTCCCCGCAGATCAGGCGCGGGTCGCAGTCTTCAACGAGAGCGGCGATCTCCGCAGGCGACAGCCGCCAGTTCAGAGGAACATAGATCGCTCCGAGGCGGGCGCAGGCAAGGTGCAGCATCGCCAGGCCGACGCGGTTCTTCGCCAGGCTCGCGACCCGGTCGCCGACGCCTACCCCGCGCGCGGCCAGCGCGCCGGCGCACCGGGCCGTCGCCCGATCAAGGTCCGCGTAGGTCCACTGACGACCCTGGGTCAGGTCGCGCGCGGCGAGCCGGTCCGGCGTCAGCCTGGCGTGAAGCCCCAGATGATCGATCGCGCCTGTCATCGACCTCGCCCTTCGCCGCCCCGGCAGCTTTGCGTCACAGCCGCCGCTTCGCCCTTGCGTCGATAGGCCAGACGCCGCCGCGGCGCCAAGCCATGCCGCGCCGAAACGCCGCCAGATCCATCGACCGGCGCATTGATATAGGTGCAACACCAAATCATCTAGTGCGCGAAATCCTCCCCATTCCGCATAGATTGCCTTGAATCTAACGACCGGCTTTTGTTAGCTACACAAACTTTCAGGATCAAGAAGCGCGTCGTGATGCGCGCCCCCTGAAAAACAAAGATACGGGGAGGATTCCATGCGCACGTGCTCACTCCGCAAGCTCGTCTCGACCACGTCTCTGCTCGCGCTCGGCGCTTCGGCGCTCGGGGCTGCGGCCTTCATCGCGCCGACCAGCGCCCAGGCCGCCGAGGACGACGACGTCATCGTCGTCACCGCCCGACGGCGCGAGGAGAGTCTTCAAGACACGCCGGTGGCGGTTTCCGCTTTCGATGCGAATACGCTCGAGCGCCGGCAGATCGAAGCGACGGTCGATCTCGACAAGATCACACCCAGCCTGCAGTTCACCAGCTACGGCCAGCTGTCGGGCAACAACTCCGCTGCAGTGGTCTTCATCCGCGGCGTTGGGCAGATCGACCCGACCCCGGCGGTCGACCCGGGCGTGGGCATCTACATCGACGAGGTCTACATGGGCCGCGCCGTCGGCGGCGCGCTCGATTTCGGCGACATCGAAAACGTGCAGGTGCTGCGCGGGCCGCAAGGCACTCTCTTCGGCCGCAACACCATCGGCGGCGCCGTGCTCGTCACTTCGCGCGATCCGGCGGATGTCTTCGGCGGTTCAGCCCGGGTCAAAGTCGGCGAGGACAATCTTGTCGAGCTGTTCGGCTCGCTCGATATTCCGATTGCAGACGGGCTCGCAGCGCGAGTTTCGGCCGGCGGCCGTCAGCGCGACGGTTATGTGGTCCGCAGCTTCGACGGCCAGGACCTGGGCGATGAGAACATGTATACGCTGCAAGGCGTAGTGCAGTGGGACGCCTCGCCTGATTTTGAGCTGACCGTCCGCGGCGACTACACGAATGAAGACGAAAACGGCTCGCCGTTCGTCTTTGCCGAGATCAACGAGAATGCGCCAGTGCCGGCGATCGTCTCGGTCGTCGCCGGTTGCCCCGGCGCGACCATTCCGTTCGGCCCCTTCGCGCCGGGCGATCCCGAATTCGGCGCGCCGAACGTGCCGCTGATCGACGACGCGCGCTGCGCCAACGACTTCTACGAAATGGGTGAGTTCGTGAACGGCGGCTCAGCCGATGTCTACAGCACGTTCGAAGGCGGCGGCGTCTCCGCGACCGCCGAATGGGATGTTTCGGACGCTGTGGCGCTTAAGTCGATCACAGCGTTCCGCAGCATCGAATGGACCGGCAGCCGCGACGCGGATAACACGCCGTTTACGATCCTGACGACGCAGTACGCCAGTGAATCCGATCAGTTCAGCCAGGAGCTGCAAGCCACCTTCGAGCTGGACCAGCTGCACGGCGTGGCGGGTCTTTACTATTTCGACGAAGAGACCGACGACGACGTCAACGTGCCGCTCTCATTCCCGCCGGCGCCGCCGCTGATTGCGCGGATGCTCGGCGGCGGGGTCGGCTCGCGCGATCGGCAGTTCGTCAATCTGACGACCGAGTCGACGGCGTTGTTCACCGAGTGGACCTACGACTTCAACGACGCCTTAAGCCTGTCGGGCGGCTTGCGATACACCGACGAAACCAAGGGCATGCAGGGCACGATCTTCAACATCTTCGATGCGAGCGATCCCGATCCCAGCCCCCTGCCAACCTTGGCCACGTCGGAGGGCGGATCTTTGTTCATCTTCAACCGTCCGTTCGAAGAGTCCTTCAACGCCCTAACGGGGTCGGCGCGCGCGCAGTATCGCTGGTCGGACACGCTGATGACCTACGTGAGCTTCACGCAAGGCTTCAAATCGGGCGGCTTCAACCAACGTTACAATACGCCGACTGCGGACGACCCGACGACGGCCGCGAACGAAACCAACTTGCCGCGTACTTTCGACGAGGAAACCGTCGACACCTGGGAACTCGGCTTCAAGAGCGACCTGACCGACGACTTGAGACTGAACGGTGCCGTGTTCATGTCTGATTATCAGGACATGCAGCTGATCTTCCGCGAAGGCGTCATCCCGCTTCTCTTCAACGCGGGCGACGCCTCAATCGACGGGGCTGAGCTGGAGTTCGCGTATTCCCCCGCCAGCGGTCTGATCATCGACGGCGGCGTGAGCTATCTCGACGCGCAGTTCGATCGCATCTCGACATTCAGCAATCCGGCTCTGACGGCCACGGTGACGCTCGACAGCGAGCTGCCCTATACGCCGAACTGGCAGGCGAACATCGGCGGGGCCTATACGTTTGCAACCGGCACGCGGTTCGACGTCACGCCGAGGATCAACGTGTCCTACACAGACGACTTCTTCTTCGATGTCGGCAACACCGCTTCAGTCTCTCATCCCGCCAGCACAGTGGTTGACGGCGCCGTGGCGCTCGAAGACGAAGCCGGCGGCTGGACCTTGACGCTATCGGTCGACAACCTCACGGACGAGCTTTACCCGCTGCAAGGTAACTCGTCGCTCGGCACGCTGGGCTACGCAGAGATCATCTATGCGCGTCCGCGGACCTGGGCAGTGGAGGTCTCAAAGACGTTCTGACCGGCGCCCTTCTAACCAGGCAAGGTTAGGCGGATGCAACTTAGGTGAGCGGACGCGGGAGCGAAAGACTCTCGCGTCCGTCGTCGCCCGCCCCTGTCGGTTGGCGGACATTCTTGCGTAAACGGATGAAATGGCGAGACCCTTGAGCGAAGCAAAAACCGCCCTCGTCTCAAAGACGCCGCTGTCGGAGGCGGCCCGAGCCGAGTCCTCGGCTCCCGAGCCGTCCGCGCCGGGAGAGCTGAACCTCGGCGGGCTCGAGAGCGTCCTTGGTTTTCAGCTTCGCCGCGCGCACACGGTCATGCAAAAAGACTTCATCGCCGCGCTCGAAACCCTGGGGCTCACCCAGCGGCAGGTGGCGACCCTGTGGCTGATCGACGCCAACGAGCCGGTCTCTCAATCCGAGCTGGCTGCGGCGCTGCTGATGGACCGCGCATCGATGCTGGCGATCATCGACAAGCTCGACGCGCGCGGCCTCATTCAGCGCACCCGCTCGGAGATCGACCGCCGACGGCTGGATCTTCAGCTCACCGAACGCGGCGAAGCGCTCTTGGAAAAAGCGCGAGCGCTCAGCATTGAACACGAAAAGAAGTTCACCTCGCTGTTCTCCGAAGGCGAGCTGCTGGTGCTGCGTGAGCGACTGGAAACGATCG
>JASFUX010000294.1:0-4140 GCA_050050115.1 Maricaulaceae bacterium
GTCTATCTCGACATCCACCACCCGGAAATCGAAGAGTTCCTGGAGATCCGCAAGCCGTCGGGCGACTTCAACCGCAAGTCCTTGAACCTCCACCACGGGATCAACATCACCGACGAGTTCATGGAGGCCGTGCGCGCCGACCAGCCGTTCGGCCTCAGATCGCCGAAGACCAACGACGTGATCCGCACGGTCAACGCGCGCGAGTTGTGGCAGAAGATCATCGAGCTCCGGCTGCAGACCGGGGAGCCTTATCTGGTCTTCTCCGACACCGTGAACAACGCGATGCCCAAGCACCAGCGCGAGCTGGGCCTGAAGGTGCGTCAATCGAACCTGTGCTCGGAGATCATGCTGCACTCGGGCCAGGATCACCTGGGCGAGGAGCGCACCGCGGTGTGCTGCCTGTCGTCCGTGAACGCCGAGAAGTTCCCCGAATGGCGCAAGGACGAGCGTTTCCTCGAGGACGTCTTCCGCTTCCTTGACAACGTGCTTGAAGACTTCATCCGCCGTGCGCCCGACGAGATGGCGAAGGCGAAATACTCCGCCGCGCGCGAGCGCTCGGTGGGCCTGGGGCTGATGGGCTTTCACTCGTTCCTGCAGTCGCAGAACGTGCCGTTCGAATCGGCGCTGGCGAAGTCCTGGAACATGCAGATCTTCAAGCACATCCGCCGCGGCGCGGACGCCGCTTCGGTCGCGCTGGCCGAAGAGCGGGGCGCCTGCCCGGACGCGGCCGACCGCGGGGTCAACGCGCGCTTCTCGCACAAGCTGGCGATCGCGCCGACCGCGTCGATCTCAATCATCTGCGGGGGCACGTCAGCCGGCATCGAGCCGATCCCGGCGAACATCTACACCCACAAGACGCTCTCGGGCTCGTTCTCGGTGCGCAACCCGCATCTCGAGCGCGTGCTCGAAGAGAAGGGGATCAACACGCCGGCCGTCTGGGCCTCGATTCTCGAGCATGACGGCTCGGTGCAGCATATTGAGGAGCTCAGCCAGGACGAGAAGGACTGCTTCAAGACCGCGTTCGAGCTCGACCAGCGCTGGGTGATCGAGCTGGCCGCGGACCGCACGCCCTACATCTGCCAGTCCCAGTCGCTCAATCTGTTCCTGCCGGGCGACATCAACAAATGGGACCTGCACATGCTGCACTGGACGGCGTGGGAAAGGGGCCTCAAATCGCTTTACTACTGCCGTTCGAAGTCGGTGCAGCGCGCAGCTTTCGCCGGGTCGGCAAAGACCGAGGCGGAAAAAAGCGCCCAGGCCGCCGCTCAGCAGACGGACTATGAGGAGTGCCTCGCCTGTCAGTGAGACAGCGTTAGCCTCGACTGATCAAACAGCGCCCCATGCCTGGCTCCGCATGGGGCGCAATTGATTCTAAGTCTGAATTGTTTTCACCCGAATTCGTAAACGCGAATTAACCATTTGGGCAGTGAACGGAGTGTCCAGTCTGCCCGAATCAGATATTATCATCGTGTTGCCTTGCGGCTGGGAGGAGGTTGCTATGCGTTTGCTAGCTTCCAGTGCTACCGCCGCGTTGGGTGCAGCGGCGCTCGGGACGGGCGCCGCGGTCGGCATAGACGCTGAGCGGACGCTGGGAACCGGAACGACGCTGATTGGACAACAGTCGGACGGTTCAAGCTTCGCGGGGAACGCGCAGAACGCGCCAGCTGAAATCTTCCGGACCAACCGGGCCTTTTCCGATGAGGCCGCGGTCGGCATGAGTTTCGACGTCGCCGGCGTGGTCGGCGCGATCAGCGGCCAGCTTCAGGAAAGCGGGCCTGAGTCTCTGGGGCGGGTCTCCGTGCAGATCCGCGATGATCGGGAGAACAACAGACCGCCGGACGTGACCGATCCGGCCGATCCTGAGGTGCTGCAGATCGAGCGGACCTCGCCGCGGCCAGTGTCGGTTTACGACGTGTCCTCGCAATCCGCGCCAGCGGCCCCGCCGGGCGGCGTGCAACTCGCCTACACGGCGCCGTTCGCAAGCCGGATCGTTCGGGAGCTGGACGTCGCGGTCGAGCCGCGGGCGAATATTGTCTTCGGCGGAGACGTTTCAGGGGTGGGATACGGCGCACTGGTGCGATTTGGCCGGAATCTTGCTTCTCCACGGGAGAAAAGTTCACGTTGGTACGCCTTCGTTGGGGTAGACGCCCAGGCGCTGACGTGGTCGCTCGATCCGGGGCTTGATCAAACGGACGGCCTCAGACTCGAGCACAAGCAGATGATCGGCGACGCCCAGGCGGGTGTTGCGGTTCGCGTGGGAGGAGGAGACCTCTCGTTTGGGTACGTCCATCGCGAAGTTCGCGTGGAGCTGTTGACCCAGGAGGATGTTTCGCGGGTGGAAAGGTTTGTCGGCGTCAGCTATACAATTAGACGTTGAAACCTTTCAGCTTCGTCGACTCGAAGTATAGGGCTCATTGGGCTGGAAGGATCGGAATTGCCATGACGCGATGCCTGATCTTGGCGCTTGGGGCGGCGATGATCTCCGTTCCTGCTTTGGCGGAGGGCGGGGAGACCGCATCCGAGAATCCGCACGCAGTGGTCTGGGACGGCGACCTCCGCGAGGCCCTGCCGATCACGTTGCAGTTCACCGGCGCCTATTCCGCCGAGACCGCGCCGCTGCAGCTCGACAATCCGACGACCGACCAGTTCGACGCGGCGACCCTGGCGCGCCCGGGCGCGAGCCCCTGGCGCAACCAGGCCTCGCTTGACGTCTGCGCCGCCGCCGGCGCGTGCGAGGATGTCGGCATCTCCGAACACGTTGGCGTGCGCCTGCGCTCGGACGGCGAGTCGGTCCGGCTCGGCGCGCTCGTGCGCTTCGGCGAGGAGCTGTCCGAAGAGCGCGCCGGAGAGGGCGGCTGGCAATTCTTCGCCGCCGCGGACGCTCACGCTCTGACTTGGTCGCCGAACAGCCGCGAGGGCGAAGCCGTCCGCGTGCGCGAGCAGCGGCTCCTGGGCGACGCTCAAGCGGGCATCACCCGCTCGGTCTACGGCGGCGACCTGGCGTTCGGCTTCGTTCACCGCGAGATTTCCTACAAAGGCGCCAAGGCCGAGGAACAGTTCGGCGGCGTCACCTTCGTCCTGACGCGCTAGCGCGCCAGGCCCTCGTCAACGTCGAGGCGGCCGTCTGCGTTGCGCGTGCGCGCAGGCCTTCCGATGCGGTCCAAGCAATCTTCACTTGCTAGCGACGAGACGCTTTTTTCGCATCGACGACCAGCTGCAAACGCGCCCCGCGGCGATCGCCTCGACGTTGACCCTCAAACTGAGCTTGAATGAAAAGCGCCTCTCCTCGGCTTGAGGAGAGGCGCTTTACCGTCCGCGAACGTCGCGCTCGACCTAGCCCTCAGCGAGCATGATGTCGCGGCCGTCGGCTCTGCAGGCGGGGTCGCAGGTCTTGTCGACCGTCTGATAGGCGCGGATCGTCACGCGCTGGCCATCGAGACCGCTGAGCTGCTCGTCAGTCACTCCGCCAGACTTGGCGCCGCTGACAATCCAGGGCTGTCCGGTATTTTCGTCCGTGATGTGAATGAAGAACGTCGCGTTCCCGGAACTTGTAATGTGAGGGCTTCCGTCTTCAGTGCTTTCGACCTGGATGTGGTCGGCGCTCAGCTCCAGGTGGGTGACTTCTCCCGTGATCAAGACCGGCGCGCTCGCGTCAATCTCTTCGCCCGTGTGGGCGGTGTAGTTCTCCGCCCCCGGGATGTTCTGTCGAGCGAGTTCGGGCTGCGCGACGGCGGGCTGGGCCGCCCAGGCCGCAATCCCCGCGCCGGCGGTCAGCGTCGCGACGAGGGCGCCGGCGGCGAGGCGGCGAGGCAGGGAGGGGAGGCTTCGTTTCAGCATGGCGATTCTCTCCGTCAGAGGATGTCGAGTCCCTGCGGGCCAGGTGCACCCGATCGGCAGGGGACGGACTGCCAGCTGGGTTTTCAAAAGCGCTTCGGCGTAACGCCGACGCGCGTCGGGATGGCGGGCGATCACCGCGGCGTCGCACGCGAGTTCCTGGTCGAGACGCATGGCGTGCGCCCCCCAATGAACGAACGGGTTGAACCAGCAGACGCAGCGCAGAGCGGCGGTAAGCGCGTTCGCCTGGGCGTCGAAGCGATCGAGATGTACGCGCTCGTGCGCGAGGACCAGCGCGCGCTCTTC
>JASFUX010000295.1:0-4138 GCA_050050115.1 Maricaulaceae bacterium
GCTGCCGGTGTTGTAGCCCATCGGCGCGACGAAGATGAAACCGTGCGCTTGCAGCTGTCCCGGCAGATCGTCCGTCAACGCAAAAAAGTAGTCGTGGTTGCCGGTAAAGCCGTGCAGCGCGACCACGAACGGCGTCGGCACGTCCGGATCGTAGTCCTCCGGCACGAACAGGTGGAACGGCATCTCCGCGCCCGCCTCTTCGAAGTAGTAGTGACGCTGCTGGTCGCCCACGGCGCCCGGCGTCTGCGGCAGCTGGGCGAGCTCTTCGCTCGGCAGGCCCATGCCGAAGCCGAACCGGGCCGGCCGCTCGGCGTCCTGGGTGAAAGCGGGTGAAGCCGCCAGAATGGCCGCGACGGCGGAAAGAGCAACTAGTCGATTGCGGATCATGGTCTCCCCTCTCCTTATTTCTGCGCATCTCTTTGCTGCTCGGCCACGGCGGAGCGCCCCGACGCGCCGCTCAGTCCCAAGCGGTGCTAGAGGCTAGCACGGGCCAACAGCGGTTGTGAGTGAGGAATATGTTAGGCCGCGCCGACGCCGACCGTCCTTAGACCGGCACGCCCTTCGCCACGTTCAGCACCACGTCAGCCAGCGCCGAAGCAGCGTCGGCGCGGCCGGCTGCGCGCGCATTGTCGGCGCGGCGGGCGAGGGTTTCAGGGTGGCTCAGCCGGTCGGCGAGCAGCTTGGTCAGCGCCTCGCCGTCGAATTCGCGCTCGGGGATGACGTCGGCGGCGCCGACGTCGGCGAGCGCCTCGGCGTTCAAGGTCTGGTGGTCGTCCATGGCGATCGCCAAGGGCACGAGAATAGAGGGCCGGCCTGCGACGGCGATCTCGGTCACCGTCGAGGCGCCGGCGCGGGCGATCACCATGTGCGCCTTGGCCAGGAGTTCCCCGATGTTGGTGAAGAACGGCTGGCAGACCGCCTCGACCCCGGCTTCGCGGTAGACTTGCAGCGCGTCCTCAACCCACTCCTCGCGCGTCTGCTGGACGACCTTCAGCCGACGGCGCAAATCCTCGGGCAGACGGGCGACGGCGCGCGGCGGGATCTCGCTCAAGATCCGCGCGCCGAGGCTGCCGCCCAGGATGACAAGGTTGATCGGGGCGTCGCCTTCGGGCGTGACGTAAGGGGTGTCGCGCGCCTCGGTGATATGGGCGCGGACCGGGTTGCCGGTGATCACCCAGCGCCCCGTCGCCCGCTGCGGCATCCGCTCGAGCCGCTTGAAGCCGCTGGCGATCGCATGCGCGCGCGCCGCAAACGCGCGGTTGACCCGTCCGAGCACGGCGTTCTGCTCATGCAGCACGATCTTCGCCTTGCCGCGCGCGGCCATCAGCGTCGGAAACGCCGGATAGCCGCCGAAGCCGATCACGACCGAGGGCTTCAGGTCCTTGATGATCCGTCGCGCCGCGGTGTAGCCGCCGGCGATCTTCATCGCGCCGACGATGGACTTGAACGGATTGGCCGGGGAGATCGTCGCCGCGTCGATCACCGCAATCGGATCGGCGGGAAAGTCCTTGGCCAGCGCCAGCCCGCGCGCATCGGTGACGAGGGCGATGCTCCAGCCGCGCTTGGCAAGCTCGGCGGCGAGCGCCTGAGCGGGAAACATGTGCCCTCCGGTGCCGCCCGCGGCGAGCACGGCCTGCTTGGCGGGATTGAGAACCGACTTCATCGCGCGTCTCCAGCGCCTTCAGGCATGCGATCGGGGTCGCGGCGTGTGAACGCCAGCGCCAAGCCTCCGGTCAGGCCCAGCGCCAGCAGCGACGAGCCGCCGTAGGACACGAACGGCAGCGTCATGCCTTTGGGCGGGATCAGGTTCAGGTTGACCGCCAGATTGATCAACGCCTGCGCCCCAATCATCAGTGCAAGACCGCCCGCGGCCAGCCGGCGCACTTCGTCCCGCTCGCCCGCCGCGCGCACCAGAATCCGCACCACGACAAGGCCGATGAGGCCGATGAGGCCGAGCGTGAAGAGCAAACCGAACTCCTCCGCGGCGACGGCGAAGATGAAGTCCGTGTGCGCGTCGGGCAGCGCGTGCTTGACCGTCCCCTCGCCCGGACCGACCCCGAAAAGACCGCCGCGCGCGATCGCTTCGAGCGCCAGGCCGGTCTGATAGCCGGGCTCGGGCGCGAAAAAGGCCTGCACCCGCGCGGCGACGTGCGGCTGGGTGAAGTAGGCCGCCGCCGCGATCCCGCCGCCGAGCGCGCCGAGGCCCGCGAGCACCCGCGCCGGCGCGCCAGAAAGGAACGTCAGACCGAGCAGCACGCCCGCGAGCAGCACCGTCTGGCCGAAGTCGGGCTGCAGCAACAGCAGCGTCGCCAGAGCGGCGAACAACATCGCGCAGGCGATCGCGGCTCCGGCGAAAGCGCCCGTCTCACGTCCGCGCGCGAGCAGCCAAGCGGCGGTCACGACGAAGGCGGGTTTGGCGAACTCGGACGGTTGGAGCGAATAGCCGCCGAAACGGATCCAGCGCTTGGCCGCGTTGGTCTCTGAACCTGCAAACAAAGTGATCAGCAGCAAGACGAAGCAGGCGAGCAAGGCCAGGATCGCCAAGCGTCGCGCGCGGGTGGGATCGAACATCGACGTCACGACGATGGCGCCGAGCGACGCCGCCGCGAACACGGCTTGGCGCATGACGAACCAGAACGGCGCATCGATGCCGAACCGATCGGCCGCCGACGGACTCGCCGCCATCGAACAGAGGAGCCCAGCCGCGAGCAGCGCGCTCATCGCCGCGAGCGCGACGCGGTCGACGCTGCTCCACCAGTCGGCGAAAGCGACCGCAACGCCGGGAGCGGAGGAAGCGGACGCGGTGGCTGCGCCCGACGCCGTCATGCGGCTTGGCCGTTGATCTCGGCGCCGGGCAGATCGAGGACGATCTGGCGGAAATCATCGCCGCGCGCGGCGAAGTCCTGATACTGATCGAACGAAGCGCACGCCGGCGAAAGCATCACCACCGGATTGGCGCCGCGCGCCTCGGCTGCGTCGGCGGCGGCGCGGCGGACGGCGGTCTTCATGTCGCGGCAGATCTCGGTGATCACCTTGCCCTTGAGCTGAGAGGCGATCGTCTCGGCCGCCTCGCCGATGAGGTACGCCTTGGCGACCCGCGGCATCAGCATGCCGAGCTCGGCGAAGTTCGCGCCCTTCGAGCGGCCCCCGGCGATCCAGAAGACGTTCTCGAGCGCGGCGAGGGCTTGGCGCGTCGAAGCGGGATTGGTCGCCTTGGAGTCGTTGATGAACTGCACCTCGCCCACCCCCGCGACCACCTCCATGCGATGCGGCAGGCCGGGAAAGGAGACGATCTCGCGGGCGATCTCGGCGCTGTCGAGGCCCAAGAGCCGCGTCGCGGCGTAGGCGGCGGCCGCGTTCTGCCAATTGTGTCGGCCGATGAGCGAGCGAGCGCGCCGGAGGTCGACCACCTCGGTCGCACGGCCATCGAGCGCGTCATAGAGCACGCCGCCAACCGCGTGCACGCCGCGCCCGAGCGCTCGGCCGGCCGAGATCGGCGTCAGCGCCGGCGCGCTGCGCTCGGCGCGCATCTCGCTCAGGATGCGCTGCGTATAAGGATCATCCACCCCGATGACGGCATGCTCGAGCGAGGACTGATTGGCGAAGATCCGCATCTTCGCCGCGATGTAGGCCGCCATGTCGCCGTGACGGTCGAGGTGGTCCTCGGCGAGGTTCAAAAGCACCGCTACCGTCGGCTTCAAGCTCTCGGTCAGATCGAGCTGGAAAGAGGACAGCTCGAGCACGTAGATCGCGCCGGGATGCGGCGGTGCGAGGTCGAGCGCCGGCGTGCCGATGTTGCCGCCGACCTGCGCGTGCCGGCCGCAGCCCTTCAGGATGTGGCCGATGAGCGCCGTCGTCGTCGACTTGCCGTTCGTGCCGGTGATCCCGACGAGCTGGCCGCGCGCGGCCGCGGGACGGCCGGCGAGCGCGCGGGCGAAGATCTCGATGTCGCCAATAACCGGCGTCTGGGTCAGCCGCGCCAGTTCGACCGCGCGGTGCGGATTGACCGTCAGCGGCGCGCCGGGGGAAAGCACCAGCGCTTCGATGTCGCTCCAGTCGCGCTCGAGGAAGTTGACGACCTCGAAGCCTTCGGCCTCGGCGGTCTGCCGCGCAGGTGCGTTGTCGTCCCAGACGAGCG
>JASFUX010000296.1:0-4102 GCA_050050115.1 Maricaulaceae bacterium
ATGACGCCGGTCATGTGTGAGCTCCTTACCGTCGGGAGCCACAACGGCTCCTGTTCTTCACGTCGAGGAACCTCTCACACCCCTCCTGACAACCTTCTGTCAGGAGGCTTTTGGCCGTCGCAACGCCGAGGCAGGTCCAGCGTTCGCGCTCCTCCACAATTCCGGCGAACCTCGCAAACCCCACGCAAAGCCGCTAGGAATCGGCCAACGGCGGAGGGGGAATTCCAGATGCACCTCAGAACGACGCTCGCGGCCTGCAGTCTCGCGCTCTTGATGCTGTCGGCGTGCGCGACGGGCGCGCACCGGCTCGACGCCGCGCGCATCGCCGTTGTCGGACCGCTGGCCCAGTCCGAAGAGTCTCACGCCTTCGGCGCCGCCGCCTACACGGAGCGGCCGGAAGACCTCGCCGCGCAGGGTTACCTCGAAGAAGAGTTCATCATTTCCGGCGCGGCGAACGTCTACGAATGGGACCAGCTCGGACCGGTCGCCGTGCGCGCGCCGAACGCGCCCTATGCGACGCGCGTGCTCGTGCGGCGGCCGGCGGCGGCGGAAGACTTTTCAGGGCGCGTTATCGTCGAGATGTTGAATCCTTCGAACCTGATCGACCTCAACATCGGCTGGGCCATCCATCACGACGAGATCGTACGAAGCGGCGATGCGTGGGTCGGGATCACCGCCAAGCCGGTCGCGGTCATCTCCTTGAAGACCTTCGACCTCGACCGCTACGCGGCGCTGTCGTGGCCCAATCCGCTGCCGCTCGACGACCCGCGCAACTGCGAGGTCCAAGGCTCGAACTACCGTCGGTCCGAGAACGGGCTTGTATGGGACATCAACACCCAGGTCGCCGAATGGGCGCGCAGCTGGGACGCGTCCAATCCGTTCCTCTACGGATCGCGCTCGCGGTTCGCTCATCCGGTCGAGCAGCTTTACGGCTGGGGCTATTCACAGACGGGCGGATTCCTCGCCACCTACATCCAGGCCATCCATCCCCGCGTCAAAGCCGAAACCGGCGCCGATCCGTTCGACGGCTACATCGTCGCCGTCGCCAGCGGCCTGACGCCGATCAACCAATGCGCCGAGCGCGTCGGTCCGGACGATCCTCGCCGCGTGTTCCGCGATGTCGGCGTTCCGGTGATGCACGTGATGACCCAGTCGGACTATCGCGGCTACGGCCCGACGCGGCGCGAGGACGGCGACGACCCGGCCGACGGCTTCCGCTACTACGAACTCGCCGGCGCAGGCCACGCTACCCCCGACGAGCTGTGGTACGGGCCGCGCTTCGCCGACATCGAGCAGGCCGGCCGCACGCCGCCGACGTTCGGCTGCAACGAAGGTCCGCGCAGCCGCTTTCCGAGCGCGGTCGGCTTCAACGCCATCTACCGCAATCTGAAAAGCTGGGTTGAAGACGGCGTCCCGCCGCCTCCTTCCCAGCGCATCAATGTCTCGGCCGATGAGCCGGTTCTCGACGAACACGGCAACGTCACAGGCGGCGTGCGTTCGCCGCTCCTGGATGTCCCGACCTCAACGTGGGCGGGCAACTCCACCGGCGAGTCCTTCTGCCGCATCGCCGGACACGAGGTTCCGTTTTCAGCGGCGACGCTGGCCGACCTCTACGAGAGCCAAGAAGCCTACGAAACCGCATTCGAGGCGCGGCTGAACGAACTGATCACGGCGCGCTTCATCACGCCCGAAGACGGAGAGATGCTGATGGACATGGCGCGCGAAACCGAGATCCGCTGAGGCGCGCTCTTCAATACGATCGAAGCAGACTCAACTCAGCACGAAGGCCAGCCCAAGCTGCGTCAGCACGGCGACGAGCAGTCCCCAGCCGAAGCTCATGAACGTGCCGATGATGATGTACTCGGTCATCTTCCGCTGGCTCGGCTCTCGGACTTCGCCGAAGCGGAGGATCGACTTCGCCGCGATCAGGAAGCCCACGCCGGAGGGATGCCCCATCAAAATGAGGATCATGATCAGCGCCCGCTCCAGGAACCCGATGTAGAGCCCGCCGTTCTCGAGCCCCTGGATCTCGTCGTTGGTCTCGGCAGTGAACCTGGCGGTCGCCTTGCGAATGATGATCCCGCCCACCTGAAGACTGGCGATCAAGCCGGCGAGCAGACACAGAGCGGCCGCGTAGGCCTCAAAGCCGCCCGCCGGCAGCTCCGACCAGAGGCCCCGCTCGACCGTCCGCGGATAGGCGACGGCGAGCCCGGCGATGACGACAAGGTGGACGCTCTGATCAAGGACGAACGCCCGGAGCGTATCCTTGAGCACATAGACCTTGATTGAATCCATCGCGACATGCGTGACCAGCAGAATGATCAGAAGCGTCGCCGGCCAGTTCCCGAGAGCGATGATCGCCGTCGCCAGAACCACCGCGGCGTGGGCGGCGAGAATGAGCGGGTTGCGCTTGCGGCGGATCATCCAGTCCGACTGGAACGGAAAGTCCGCCAACAGGTGGGCCGCGAGCAGCGCGAGGAAGGTTTCGATCATTCGGGCCGTCCAATCACCGCGAGCCAATCGGTTTGCTCGAACGCATCGATCGGCTCTTGCAGCGTGCGCCAGTTCGCGCCGCTGAGCGAGTCGGTGACGGTCTGCTTCTTCACCGGCGGCTCGAGGGCCTTTGCGATGGCCTCGTGCGTCGGCTTCTCCAGCGTCAGCGCGCAGGCGACGACCTCGGCCTGCCGCCGGGTCCAGGACCGGACGAGGCCGGAGCACAGATGCAGCGTGACGGGCAGCCAACGCGCCAGGACGCCGGCGCGCGCGGGAACCGCGCCGGTCATGTCGAAGTAGCCGGTCATGTTGTCGAGCGCCCGGCCGGACAGCGTGAACGCCTCCCCGGTCGACAGCGATATTCGTGACAGGTCGACGTGGTCGACGACGCCGACGCCGATCGCCACGCGCGTGTCGACGTCCAGCTCGGCGCGCACGCCTGCGCGGATCATCAGCGCCGTCCGCAGCGCCCAGCCCGGGTCCGCCAGGAGGAGCTGCCAGGCGTCGCCGCGAAAGAACTCGTGCTCGCCCGCCACGACGTCGGCGCGACGCCGCCGCACGCCGCCGACCGCCCGGGCGAGAGCCTGCCGCGCCTCCTCCAGCCGGTCGACCGACAGCTCGGTCGAACCGATGATGTCGCCGGTCAGAACGGCGAACACGCCAGTTGAGTCAGTCGGCATCCGCCGATCCATGTCACGTCAAGCTTAAAGACAGTCTAAAAAGCCTGTCTCAACTTAGACAGGCTATTTCACCTGTCAAGACATTTGACGCGTATGGGCTGTGAGGCGCTTGGCGGCCTAGAACAGCGAGAACGGCGAATGCATGCCGGCGGGAGCGCCGCCTCCGCGGCCGCGGCGGCGGGCGCGGCGGCGCATCCGGTCCTGCAGCGCCTCGCGCTCCTTGGCCAGCTTGGCCGCTGCATCGCCCGACAGAGCGACGGGGGCCGCAGCTGCGGCCCCGCCGGTCGGCGGGGGCGGCGCGACTGGCTGGCCGGCGATCCGCGAGCGCACTTCGCAGAACTTCTCGTAAGCCTCGATCTCAGGCTCGAGTTCGCTCGCGACCAGCTCGATCATGATCGCGTCGTCGAAGTAGCCGATGCCGGGGATGTGGTCGGGGATGAGATCGTCCGGCTCGACGAAGTAGGCCAGCGAGTCGAGCACCCGTTCGCGGTCCTCGCCTTCAAGCCGCCAGTCCTCGTCCTTGAGCATCGAGATCAGCGGGCCGAGCTTTTCGATCTTCTCGCGCACGAACGGCGGCTGAGTCTTGCTCAAGGCGTCCGCCATCAGGGTTTCGGCGCCGGAGATCACCTCGCTCGGATCGGCGCCCGCCGCCTTGCTCCGCGCGCGCTCAAGCCGTTCGCGGAAGTACGCGATGTCGCTTTCGACAAGGTCGATGGTGATGCTCAGGGTCTCTACTTTGGATTTCGCCATGGGGGCTCCCCGCATTGTCGTTCGCGCCGAACCTAGCCTGATCAAGCGTGCGCGCGCCACTTCATTGAACAACCCATAGAGGCGGTCTGCTCGGCCGGCGCGCCCTCTCCTCGCGCGACCGCCGTCATCGCCTCGACCCGCTCGGCCCGGTCGCCGGGCTGGGGCGGACGGCCGGGGTT
>JASFUX010000297.1:0-4082 GCA_050050115.1 Maricaulaceae bacterium
GCGTGGCGAGATGTGCGCGCGGATTGCGGTGGGACATGGGTCTCTCCGGCGAAGCGGATCAGGTCGGCGCAAGCTTAGCGCATTGCGCGCCAATCGAAGACCTCCGTCTCGCACGCCCCGGACACGCGAGCGCTGCCTCGCCTTTTGAGTTTGGGCGAGATGCTGTACGCGGGGATGCGGGTTTGAGCTTCAGCTCGTGTCGAATGCGGGGATCGTTTCGCGGGCTTGCTCAAGCGCGCGGGCGTAGGCCCATCGGCCGAGGGTTTCCCGCTCCGAGCCGCGCTCCGGCTGAACGATCGCCGCGGCGCGCTGGGGCTCACCTCGAAGACGGCGCGCCAGCCGCAGCACGTAGGGTGCAGGATCGTTGAGCACGCGCCGCGCCGCTTCGATCCGCTCGGCCAAAGGCCAAGCGCTCTTGAGGCCCGAGCCTTGGGACTCCTGCCTGGCGCCTCCGCAAGTGCGCGCCATCGGAACGCGGAAGCTGACGCGCCATCGGCTTGGATCTTCGAGGTCCTGCTCGACGAGCCTTTTCTCACGCGTGGTTGTCCGCGGCGCAGAAGGCGGCGTTGAGGAACGAATGACCGCCGGCAAGGTCTTCACCAGCTTGCCCGCCTCGACCACCAGCAGCCGGCGCGCGATGCGCTCCACCGCGACGAGCCAGCTGGCAATCTCGCGATGCTCCTTCGCCGTCAAAGGCCCCATGGCGGCGATGTCGACCGGCCGTCCATAGGCGGCAAACAGCCAGCGCATGAGGTCCTTTGCGGCCTCCCAGAGGCCGGCGGGCGAGCTGTCTTCAAAGTCGCGGTCCTTAGACATGCGCGCAGTGTACGGCGCTAAGGCGAGGGAGCGGATAAGTCCGATCTATCCCCAGGTGAGATGCTCGCCGATATCCTGCTCGCGCGCATGCTCGCGCTGCTCGTTTGGACGCTTGTCCGCGTCTGAGATGCTCAAGCCGGTCGCAAGCGCTTGCGACCGGCCCTCGCCTCATTCCGACGCCGAGCCCGGCTCCGCCATTCGGCGCGAGCGGTTGACGCCCGCGCGCCAACCGCGTACTTGTGCGTTATGGAACCAAATGGTTACGTAACAAATTCGCAAGACCTCGACGCCGTTTTCGCCGCGCTGGCCGACCCGACGCGGCGGGCGATCCTGGCGCGGCTGGCGGCCGGCGAAGCGTCGGTCAACGAGCTCGCCGCGCCGTTCAAGATGAGCCGACCGGCGGTGTCCAAGCACCTCCGCGTGCTCCAAAGCGCAGGGCTGATCACGCGCGACGTCGATCGCCAGCGCCGCCCGGCGCGATTGCAGGCTGAGCCGATGGCGGCCGCCGTGCGCTGGCTCGAAGAGTTCAAGCAGTTCTGGTCGTCGAGCTTCGATCAACTCGACGATCTGTTGACGGAGCTGAAGCAAGCCGAGGGGAAACAGAAATGAGCGACTTGCCGACTTATGTGCTCGAACGCGAATTCGACGCGCCGCGCGAGCTGGTGTGGCGGACCTGGACCGAGGCGGAGTTCCTATCGCGCTGGTATGGGCCGAACGTCGAGACGGTCGTTCATCAGCTGGAGGTGAAGCCCGGCGGGCTGTGGCTCCTGGAAATGCGGATGGGCGGCGGCTCGATGTATCAGCGCATCGAGTACACTGAGGTCACGCCGCCCGAGCGGCTGGTCTGGCTGCACTCCATGTCGGACGCCGATTGGAACATCGTCTCCGCGCCGCACAATCCGGACTGGCCGCGCGTGCTGCTGACCACCGTGACCTTCGAGGAAGACGGCCGGCGGACGAGGATGCGCCTGACCTGGGTTCCCCACGAGGCGAGCCCGGCCGAGATCGCCTGTTTCGCCGCGGCCATCGCCGGACTCGACCAGGGCTGGGGCAAGGGCATGGAGCTGCTCGAGGAACTGCTCGCCGAGCTGCAGGCGTAAGCTCTGCCCTACGCTTCCGGCATCGCCGCGCTGATAAGCCGCCAGAGCGTTTCGTTGAACTCGGCGTCGTCCACCGCCGGTCCGGCGCGGACGACGACAAGCCGGCGGCTCGGTACGACGTAGAGCTTGCGGTCTTGCGCGCCGAGCGCGGCGTAGAGGTCAGCCGGCGCGGTCGCGATCAGCGGCCCCTCGGTGCGCCCTCTGCCCGGCGCGATGGCGTAGGCGCCGCCGTTGAGCCACCAGAGCCGTCCGTAGGCGGGGTTGGTCGTCGAAGGCGTCAGCATCGCGTCGCGCTGCGCCTCGGAGATCACCACCGTTCCGTCTGCTGCGCGTCCGCCGTCAAGCAGCATCTGACCCATCACCGCCTGGTCGCGCGGCGTGGTGACGAGGCCGGTCGGGTTGCCGACGGCGGCGAACACCGCCGGGCGCTGGCGCCACCCGGTGTCGGTCATGCCGGTCGGCGCGGTCAGCCAGTCGCGCGTCAGGTCGTCGAGCGGCGCGCCCGCTACGGCTTCGAGCACAGGCTTCAAGGTCGCGTAGACGGCCGTGTTGTAGAAAAAGCGCTCGCCCGCCGGCGCCTCATAGCCGAAGGACTCGTTCAAGCCGGAATTCATCTCCAGCAGATTGAGCACGGTGATCGCCGCCTCGCGCTCCGCCGGCGCCTGCGACCACCCTTCGCCAATGTAGGACGAGACCGGTTGGGAGACGTCGAGCAGCCCCTTGTCGACCGCGACGCCCGCGAGGATGGCGACGAAGCTCTTCTGCATCGAGGCGACGTCTTCGAGGAGGACGCCGTCGGCGTTCACGCCGTGGGTGAAGTTGTTGCGGAAGATCACCGCGGCCCGCGGCAGCGGCCAATAGTGCTCGGCGATGATCCGGCCGTCGTCGACGATCACGAACCCGGTGGAATTCTGCGCCTGCGCGTAGGCGACGGCTTCGTCTAACGCCGCGACGTCCCAGCCCGCGGTCGCAGGATCGATCGGCTCGGCGGACGCGACAGCTGCTCCGCCCCGCTCGGCGTTCGACGCGCAGGCGGTTAGGGCGAGCGCCGCGGCGGCCGCCCAGGCTGCTTTATTAATCTTTGATCTGATCATTAGATCTCCCTCATCCACACACGACCACCATCACAGCATTGGATGATCTTGCTCATCGGCGCGACAAGCCTAGCGAGTACCCGATGAATACAAGGCCCCAAATGACCAGACCAATTATCGCGAAAGCACCCGTATACGCGCCAAGATTAGTTCCGTAGTCAGTCCCGAGAATGACGAGAGACGCATCTGCATTTTTGAGCAGATACACGACCACGCCGAGGACGCAGCCAAACAAAGACGCGGCGACACCGCCAATTGCATAAATCGCGAGCCACTTCTTGAACGAAACTCTCATCACTCACGCACCGGTGCGATCAATGTCGAGCGCTTCCTCCATCGCTGCGGCCGCCGCCTTCCACGCCAGCAGCGTCGAGGCGTGGCGTTGCGGATAGTCGCGCACGGGCGCGAGCGCAGAGATCTCCGTGAAGCGGCCTTCGGGTGGCGGGGCGTTTTCCTTCAGCATCGCCTCGAGCGCGTCGCGCGCAGCAGTCACCTCTTCGAGGCTCGCGCCGATCGCATGCCGGCCGAGCACCGACGCCGAAGCTTGGCCGAGCGCGCAGGCGTCGACCTCGATCGAGAGATCGGCGATGCGCCCCTCCGTATCGAGACGAACGGCGATCTCCACCTCCGAGCCGCAGACCATCGAGCGCTTGCGCGCCCGCCCGGTACGCCCCTCGCCTTCGCCAAGCGGCTCGAGATGGGGAATGCCCGCGGCCAGCGCGAGGATCTCGGTGGGGTAAAGGTCGTCCATCGGCAGAGGATATAGCGAGCCGGCCACGCGAGCGCGAGCCCTTGACGATCGCCTAGACGCCCCGCTTTGCGCCGAACAGGCGGACGTGCAGTCGGTCTGTGTAGTTGAAACCGTGCGCCAGCACCGCGTCGATAAGCTCAGCGCCGCGCGCATCAAGCGTCTCGGCGTCGGTTCCTTCGGGCATGATGTAGGCACGCTCCGGCGCGAGCCCGATCGAAGCCGCCAGCCGAGCGGCTTCTTCGACATCGCTGGGCGTCTTGGCGACGAACTTGAAGGCGGCCGTCTCGAGCGCGGCGAAGGCGGCGAGCGCGTCGGGCTTCA
>JASFUX010000298.1:0-4080 GCA_050050115.1 Maricaulaceae bacterium
CGACCGCCGGATCGAGAACGTCATGGCCTTCGAGAAGACCAAGGCGAAGGTTCGGAAGTTCGGCGAACGACTGCCCGATCCGCTGGGCGTGCTGGCGCGGGTCCGGTTCGGGCGGTGAGCGCAAGCTAAGGACGAAGCAGCGCAATCGGTGGCGCGCACCCGCTCTTGGCCGAGATCCAGCGCAGCCTCGATGAGGATATCGACCTTGCTGCCTTGGCGGAGCGCTTCGGCTATTCGCCGTTTCATTTCCATCGCATGTTCACCAACGGGGTCGGCGAAACGCCGAAAACGCACATCGCGCGGCTGCGGCTGGAAAAGGCCCTGCTGCTCGTCGTGGCGACCGACGAGACCTTCCTCGACATCGCGCTGGCGACCGGGTTCCAGAACCACGAAACCTTCACGCGCGCCTTCAAACGCAAGTTCGGCTCGGCGCCGCGCGACTTTCGCAGGCAGGCGCGGTCGGAAACGCGCGATCCGGAAGACCGCCCGGAGATATTCTCCCGAGGTTCGTGCGTATTGTCGGAGGCGACGTTCCTGAAGCTTCCGCCCAAGCACTTCCTCGCAGCGCGGCGCATGGGCCCTTATGCAGAACCGTTTCCGCCTCCGTACACGGAAGAGGACGTCTATTGGACCGGTCTCGTCGCCTGGGCCGAGGAGAACGACATCGAGCATTCTCGACTGGCTTACGGGTTTTTCCCCGACATGCCAGGAATCACGCCCGACGACGCCCAGCGCAGCGATTTCTGCATAGAGATCGATCGCGAGGTGAGGGGCGACGGCCCTTATTTCTATGCGCCGTTCGCCGGAGGCGAGTTCGCGATGATCGAGCATCAGGGCGACTATCTCTCCCTCGGCCAAGCCTACTTCGCGGTCGTGGGAGCAGTCTCGGAGGTCTCTGACCGCTATGCGCTCAACGGCGGCGCGCCGTTTCAGATCTTTCGCGAGATCCACGCTGGCGGAGACCTCGCCGCCAACCGGACCGAGGTCTACTTTCCGGTCGATCGCCTGCGCTGAACGAACGCAAGAAACGTCAAGAACGCCGACGCCAAGCCGTGTAGTGAGCTGCTGCATGACGTCGATGCAACTTGGGGCGCAGCGACGGATGAGCTACGCACGATCTCGCAATGCTCAGCTGCGGCGATGCTCGGCGCCGCCGGGGACGCGCAGACGAGCAGCACGAACACTCAGGGAGGGAGCCGGCATGGCCGCGCCAATCGTATTCTTCGACATCGCCGGGCCGGACTACGAGGCGTTGAGCGGTTTCTATTCGAACGTCTTAGGCTGGGACTTCGGAGTCGACGGCTCGGTCACCGCGGACGTGGTCTCGCCGCTGCGCGGAACTCTGCGCGTCGAAGGCGGCAACGAGAACCTGCTGTACTTCGGCGTCCCCGACGTGACCGCATCGCTCGAGCAGGTCGTCGCCAACGGCGGAAAGATCTCCCAGCCGCGGTTCGAAGTCCCGGGCGTCGTCGTGCTGGGGCTGTTCTTCGATCCGGCCGGCAACCGCATGGGCCTGGTCGAGGTCGACGAGAACGGCCAGGCGATCGTGCCCTAAGCTGCGTTTCACCGGCGGCGCGAAGCAGCGTACCAAGAGCGCATGTCTCTTGCGCCGATCCGCTTCGAAGACCGCCCGCCAACGCTGCTGGCCGGACTGCGGCGCACGCACGCTGCGGCGACCTCGCCCGAAACGGTCGCGGCGCAATGGCGGGATTTTTCAGCTGAGGACTCTGCGCCCGGCGCCATGGGCGAGATGCGCTACGGCGCGATGTGCGCGACCGACCTCGAGCGCAAGACGTTCGATTATCTCTGTGCTGCGGAAGTCTCGAGCTTTGACGGCCTGCCCGACGCCTTCGGCCGGATGAGCCTCCCCGCGGCGCGCTACGCGGTGTTCGCCCACGAAGGCGACTTCGCCGGCCTGCGCGAGACCTGGGGCGCGATCTGGACCAAGTGGCTGCCGACCTCGGGCTTCAGTCCGAACGAGACGCCGGACTTCGAGCGCTACGACGACCGCTTCGACTTCGCGGGCGGCGAGGGCGCGGTCGAGATCTGGTTTCCGGTCAAATCATGACGGCGACGGCCGAGTCCGTCTGCGATGAGTGCGGCAGCGGCTTCATTCGCGCCGCCTCGCCGATGACCGGCCTGTGCGCGGAGTGCGCGCACCAGCTCTACGGCCATTCGCCATGCGCCCACGCCTTCGAGAACGGGCGCTGCAGCAAATGCGGCTGGGACGGTTCGACGTCGGACTATCTGAAGGAGCGGGGTGGCGCGGCGGAAGACTAATCGCCGCGCCTACTCCGCGCCGCTCACGAACCCCAGAGCGTCGAGGGTCGGGCGAGGGTCGTAGACCTGGCTCTCGTACCATACTTCCCAGTGCAGATGCGGCCCGGTCGAGCGCCCGGTCGAGCCCACGCGGCCGATCAATTGGCCGGCCGTCACCTGATCACCCGTGGCGACCTCTTGGGTGCTGAGGTGAGCATAGCGGGTCTTCAACTCGCCGCCATGATCGAGTTCGACAACGAGGCCGTAGCCGCCGCGCTCGCCGGCGAGGATGACACGGCCGTCCGCGGGGGCGACGATCGGCGTTCCTTCAGGGGCCCCGAAGTCCATGCCAGTGTGAAACCTCGGTTCTTGCGCGATTGGATCGATGAGCCGTGCATAGGGGGCCGTGATCCGGGCTTGCAGCGGGGCGACGGTGAACACGTCGCCCCATGGCCGCGCTTGTGGATTCTCAGAGCGCGCGTCACTTAATTCGAGTGCGGAGGACGCGGTCGCGGATTGGGCGACATCGAGCGTGGGCGTCTGCGCGCAGCTGAGCTGGAAGATCGTCAGCGGCGCGGCGAGCGCGCATGCGACGAGCGTCGCGGCGCGTCCGCGCAGGCGAGAACGAGCCGGGGCAGCGCTCAGGATCCCGATCAGTCGCATGCGCGTTTCTCCTTTGGCGGGGTTGATGGCGGGCGCCAAGCGCGGCTTGACGTCGACGGCGTGCTTAAGCGCGGCGAGCAGTGCGCGGGCGTAGTCGGCGCGGCGGTCGGGCGCGGCGCGCAGCACCGCGGCGTCGCAGGCCAGCTCGGCGGCGAGCCGGCATCGCGCGGTCTGATGGCGGACGAACGGAAACTGCGCCGCGAGCCCGCGCGGCAGCACGATCGCGCCGCATGGACCGGCGAACGGTGGGACGGGATCGTCCGTTAGGCGAACGTGCGCGCCAACGGTTGGCGCGAGCGCGCTCGTCCTGGTGACGCGGTGTAGTCGTGCGTGGGCGCTGAGGAGCCGCGCGGCGGCGCCTGCAAACCCGGCGAAGTAGACTGCAAGCACGACGGTCGCGAAGGACGGCATGGGCCAGGGAGCGGCGTTTTGCTCCAGTGCTGTTGCGCCTTCGACCTCGGGCCTCGTCGCTTCGGCGACGAGACCGAACTCGCGCAGATCCAACACCGGCAGGGGCGCCTCCGGCGCGAACGGCGCGGCGGCGAGCAGCAGCGCGCCGATCGCCACGGGAGAGGTCATCAGTATCAGGATCAGAACTTCGCGACGCATGTCGCCTGCCTGAGGCGCGCGCACCGCGGCGGCGTGAGCTGTGCAGACGGCTGCGCTCCACGCCAGGGGTATGAGGCCGGCGACCAGCAGCGCCCCCGGAAGCGCCTGGGAAACCGCGTTGAAGAAGCTCATGCGCCGTCTCCTTTTTTCCCGTTCTTGCGCTCGAGCTGCTTGAGCAACGCTTCGAGCTCTTCGATCTCGTCTTCGTCGATCAGCTTGGAGTTCACGAACGTCGCGGCCGGGATCGGTGCGTCCGTGTCGAGAATGTTGCGGGCGAAGTCGCGAATGAGGGCGGCGAGGGTCTTTAGCTTGGGCTCGGCGGCGGCGAACGTCTTGATGCCGTGGACGTGCTCGACCTTCACCAGACCTTTCTCGACCATGCGGTCGAGGGTCTTGCGGGTGCTGGAGTAGGACCAGTTCGCGTCACCGCCCGCCGCTTCGTGAATCTCACGCGCGGACAGGCGGTCGGCGCGCCATAGATGGCGCAAAAGCTTCAGCTCGGAATCGGAAGGTCTGGACATCTACGCCTCTTGTCGCGGTAGTGCGACA
>JASFUX010000299.1:0-4072 GCA_050050115.1 Maricaulaceae bacterium
GATTTCGACGTCGACAATCTGCCGCTCGGTTACGACCTCGGCGCGGCGCAGGCGGTGATCAAGCCCGGCGCGACGACGGGCTACCGGGTCACGCTCGGCTCTGACGCGTCGAACACGATCGTCGGCTTCCTCATCTACGAGTCCGGCGAGCCGGTGGCGCTCGAAGGCGGGCGGCTGCGCGCCGTTGAGGGCGACGATGAGCCGGTGCTGTTCTTCACCAACTCGGCGGGACGCTTCGTGACCCAGGGCGTCGCCAGCGGCCGCTATCGGGTCGAGTTCGGCGGCAGCAACGAAGCGGTCGCCATCCTGGTGGTCGACCCATCGGCGAACGGCCTGGTCGACGTCGGCGAACTGGTGGTGGCGGACCGATGAGCATGCGTGGAGCCTTTTTCGCAGCAGGAATTCTCGCCGCGGCGGCGACCGCCGCGCCGGCAATCGCTTGCGACGCCTCGTTCCGCGGCGGACCGTCGTCGGTGAGCGTCGACTATCGTCCGTTCTCGCATCGCGGGACGATCACGCACGTCACCGCGGAGCTGCGGGTCGACGATCATCACGGCTGCGTCTACGTGATCTCCGCCTTGAGCGGCGGCGGCAGCGATCGCGAGCTGATCTCGGCGAGCGGCGATGTGTTGACCTATCGGCTGTTCTCGGGCGGCGACTTGGTGGCGAACGCCGACGGCGTCGGCGGCGGGGCGCTGGTTCACGGCCATCGCGAGAACGTCACGTCGCGGCTGCGCGCGGTCCTGGCGCCCGGCGAAGCGCCGCCGCCGGGGCTCTACACCGACACCATCCAGCTAAGCGTGTTCAACGCCCGCACCGGCGCCCGGCTCGACGGCCCGCGCACGGTGTCCTTGAACGTCAACGTCACGCCGCGCGCCGACGCGACCCTCGCCGGCGTCGCCGGCCGCTTCGGCACCGGGCGGACCTACGACAACATGGACTTCGGCGCGTTCGAGACGGGGGAGAGCCGCAGCGCTTTCCTGCAGGTGCGCTCGAACGCCCAGGTGAAGATCACGCTGGAGTCGGCCAACAGCGGCGTGATGCGCCATGTCGACCAGCCGTCTTTGCCGCCGGTTCCTTATATCATGGAGCTTGACGGCGACGTGGTGACTTTCGGCGCGCCGCTGGTGCGCACGCCCGCGCCTGGGCGGGGCGGGCAATCCTACGAAGTGCGCGCCACCATCGGCGACGTTTCCCAGCTCTTCGCTGGCCGCTATCGCGACACCGTGACGATTTCCGTCACCCCCTACTAGGTGGTCCGCTCGACGCGCATCCGCTCATGGGATTTCGCCCATGAGGTTTCATTGCTTGCGCCGTCATCGCCCCTCTGTGCAAAAATGAACCACTATCCATTGGGCTTGGATCAGATGCGCTTGGATTTTGAGCGCTCGGTTGTGGGGCATGCTGAGAGACGTACTGAAGTCTCCGATAGGCAAAGGCGCGCTCGTCGCGGCGCTGCTTGCGGCGGCGATCTCGGCCGGCGCGGCGCTGAGCGATTCTCGGATCCGCTTCCGACTCGAAGCCCGCATTCCCGAATCCTGCCGCGCGGCGGCGTTTGGTCAGATGATCGAGCAGCAGTGCAACACGCCGCACGTGCTCTCCATCATCGTCGATCCGAACTCCAACGTCGCCGCGGCCACCTACCGCGGACGCACGCAGAGCTTGGACGGCCGCGGCGCGGCGGAGTTCGACTTCCATTCGATCGAGAACGGCCGTTGGCCGGTGTCGTTCGAGACCGCGAGCGGGGCGCCGGCCTCGGCCGTCGCGGCGTCGGTGGAGATCCGCAGCTACTGAGGCTGCGCGCTTGCTTGCGGAATCAGTCTTTCGTCAGTCTTCGCGCGCTTTGGGCTTTCTTGATGCTCTTCGTGTTTAAGGCAAACACGAAGGACACAAAGTTCGCACAAAGATTACGAACAGCTTTTGACTCGTTTGATCGCGAACGCGCCCTGGAGCCGGCATGACCCGTCAACGCCGCACCACCGTTCTGACGGCATCGGTCGCAGTCGGCGCCTTGCTCGTCGCCGGCGCGCCGGCCGGCGCTCAGGACGATACGCCCGCTTTGGCGACGACGCTCGAGTTCGCGAGCGATCTTTTGCTCTTCGAGTCCGACGCGCCGGCGCGCCTTCTCGCGCCGTCCGACGCGATCGCCAGCTGGCGCATAGACACCGCCTGGGGCGAGACCGTCGCGTCCGCCGAGGACGAGCTTGCGATCGAAGGCGTCGAGATCGCCCCGGACGCGCTGGGCCCCGGCTACTACGAACTCTATGTCGAGACGGGCGAGGAAGAACCGCTGGCCCTGGCCTTCGCGGTGCTGCCTGACGCGGTGCGCGAGGCTGCGCCGGACTCCGCCTTCGGCGCGATGACGCATTTCGCCCATGGCTGGGACGTCGACATCATTCCGCTGATCGCCCGGGCCGGAATCACCCGCGTGCGCGACGAGCTTTACTGGGCGGACGTGGAGAAGGCGCCGGGGAGCTATGAGATCCCCGAAGACTGGCGCAGCTACCTCGACGGCCTGGAGGCGCACGGTATCGATCCGCTGCTCGTGCTGTCATTCGCCAATCCGCTCTACGACGACGGCATGACGCCGTACACGGAAGAGGGAGTCGCGGCGTTCGCCAGCTACGGCGCGGCGCTGCTCGCGCAGAACCCCGGGCGCTTTGACGCGGTCGAGGTCTGGAACGAGATCAACGGCTCGTTCTGCGAGGGCCCGTGCCGGATCGATCCGGCCAGGGTTTACGCTCCGCTGCTTGCAGCGAGCTATGACGCGGTCAAGGCGGTCGATCCGGAGGTGGTGGTCGCCGGCGGTGCGGCGGTGCTCACGCCTCTTGGCTTCTTCGACGACGTGTTCGAGCGCGGCGGCCTTGATGCGATGGACGCGCTGGTGATCCATCCCTACGGCGCGTCGTTCGAGACGATCGAGCCGGAGATGGAGGACCTGCGCGCGCTGATGGCCGCGCACGGCGCGGTTCGTCCCGTCTGGGCGACCGAGTACGGCCGGACCGCAGGCGTGGACCTCGACCGGTTGGAGACCGCCGCTGATCTCGTCCGGATGCTGACGGCGATGCGCGCCGCGGATGTCGAGCGAATCTACTGGTATCTGGCGCGCGACGACGAGCCGTTCGTGGGCATGGGCTTGCTGCGTGAACCGGACAGCCCGTACGGCGCCTATGCGCCGGCGCCGGCGCTGTCGGCCTTCGCGCATCTCAACGCCACGCTGGGGACCGCCGAGCATCTCTGCCGCGCGGCGCTCGATCCGCGAACCTTCGTGCATCGGTTCGCTGCGCCGGAAGGTTACGCGCGGGTCGCCTGGACGCGCGATGAAGGAACAAACCTGTCGCTCACCGCCGTCGGTCCGGTGGAAGTGCGCGACATGTTCGGCGCGGTCGCTGCGCGCGTCGTGGCGGGCAACAGCGCCGAGGTCGCTCTCACCCGCGAGCCGGTCTTCATCGTCGGCGCGCTCTCGGACATCGGCGAGCAGCGCGAGGATCGGGTGATCGCCGACTCGCTGAGCGATTTCTCCTACGTGCAAGGCCAGGCGGGCTGGAGTTACGGCGGCCTCGAGACGATCGGCGGCGCCTGGGCTGAAGCCGAGGTTCTTGGCGCGGACTACGGCCCAGTCTGGGGCTCGGAAGACCAGCTCTACGCCTACGTCGACCGCGGCGGTTTTCATCCGCCGTACGACGGCTACTCCGTCGCCCGATGGACGAGCGACTACGCTGGCGTGGTCGAGGTCCGGCTCGCCGTGACGAGCCCGCCGTCGGTATCGAGCGAAGGGGTCGACCTGGTGGTCGCGCGCAATGGCGAGGCTGTGATCGAGCACCGCGCAACGACGGCCGCCGACGGCGGCTTCACCGAAAGCGTGAACCTGCTAGTGGCGGAGGGAGACGTTCTCGACCTGGCCGTCGGACCGGCCGGGGACAGCGCCTTCGACGCGATCGGCGCGCGGCTCACCGTCCTCGCTCCCGGCGGCGAGCGGCTCGTCGACGACGGCTGCCGCTAGTTCCACGCCCCAGTCGCCGGGCAGATCTTCTCCGCGGCTCCACATGTCGAAGGCGCGTCGGCGGGCTTC
>JASFUX010000300.1:0-4071 GCA_050050115.1 Maricaulaceae bacterium
TGGGACACGCCGCGCACCAAAGGCTCGGCCTGCGCCTCGGACGCCTTCTTTCCGTTCCCCGACGGCCTGCTGCAAGCCGCCGAGGCCGGCGCGACCGCGATCGTCCAGCCCGGCGGCTCGATCCGCGACGACGAAGTGATCGCCGCGGCCGACGAGGCGGGACTCGCCATGGTGTTCACCGGCATGCGACACTTCCGACACTGATCGATTGCGGTTGCGCGCTGCCTGGAATATCGCCAGGCAGCGTCGACGTTGGGGCTAGGGAATGCGCACGATCCCGCCTGAGCTTGTGATCCCGAGCGTGATCGCCCTTCTGGTGATCGTCGTCCTGATCGCGATCGTCGTCTTCGTCGTCGGCTCGCTTGCCGGCTGGTGGGCGAAGCAGTTCACCGTCGAGAAGCTGATCGCCTTCCTCGAACCGCACATCCGCGTCTACAAGCCCGAAGGCGAAGGCCCCTTCCCCGCGGTGTTGCAGCTGCACGGCTGCGGCGGCGCGAAAGAGATCCAGGACGAGTACGCCGTCGCGGCGCGGGACGCGGGCGTTCTCGTCCTCATCCTCGATAGCCTGACGCCGCGCGGGATCGGCTTTGACGAAGCGGTGCGCCGGGTGTGCACCGGCCGAGTACTGCGCGGGCGCGAGCGGGCGGGCGACCTCGTCGCCGGACTCGAGATGCTGCGCCGCCGCCCCGATGTCGATCCGGATCAATTGGCCGTGGTCGGATGGAGTCACGGCGGCTGGACGATCATGGACCTGCTCGCGCTCGACATCCCGCACGAGAAGCCGTTCAACTTGAGGGACGTGCCCCGTGATCCTTGGAAGGGCGTCAAGGCGATCGAGCTGATCTATCCGTTCGCCGGCTTTCCCTCGCTGACTCGCGAGCGCGGCTGGAAGCGGACCGACATTCCCTGCGACGTCCTGGTGATCAAGAACGACACCGTCGCGCCGAACCGCGCCACCTACGCGTCACTCGAAAAGGCGCGGCAAAGCGGCGCCGAGCTCACCGTGGAGACCTGGGAGGGCGTCACCCACGCCTTCGAGGAAAGCGTGCACACGCCGGGCTCTAAACTTCGCTACAACCCCGAGCGCGCCGCCGAGGCGCACGCGCGCTATGCGAACTGGGTGAAGGACGTGTTTGGACTCGGTGCGGCGGCGCCGGCGCCCGAAGTCCCGGCCTCAGAAGCGGTTTCGCCCGCAGACGGTTCCTAAGCGCGTCCGACGAAGTCCCTCAGCGCCGTCGCTGACAGCGCCAGCTTCGACAGCGTCCAGTCGCCGCCGGCGAACTCGTCGAGCTGCTCGGTCAAACGTGCGACCTCGTCGCGCCGCGCGTCGATCCAACCTTCGAGGGTGTCGCGCGCCCACGCCTCTTCGTCGGCGACGCTCGGCGCGGTTGCGAGAACGAGACCGGCGATCTTCTGCTGATCCGCATAAAGATCTTCAATCATGCGGCGCACGGCGAGGCGGTCCCAGTGCAGGCTCGACGAAACTTCCCCGCCGACCGCGCGCAGCTCGTCGAAGCGGAACGCCTCGCCAACCGCGTGGTAGATCCGCGCCGCCGGCGTGATAGGCGCGCCGGTCTTGGCCGCAAGTCCGATCACATCGGTCGAGGACGTCAGCGGCTGGAGCCGCGCCACATCGTGCGCCAGGGTCTCGGGTGCGCCGCCGTCGATGAAGCGTTGCGCGCGCGCCGCCACCCGTTCACGCTCGAACGGCGAGATCAGATCGAGCGCGATCTTCCGCAGCTCGGCGACGCCGGGCTTATAGGCCTCGATCGTCTCGCGCAGCGGGCTCACGCGCCCCTCGCCTTCGCCGAGACCGCGGCGGACCAGCCAGAAGGTTTGCCGACGCAGCAGCATGATCACCGCCGCGTAGAGGTCGTGCTGCACCTCGGCCGGCGCGGCGTTGTCGAGGGCGTTGATCCGCTTGATCAGGTCGGAGAAGCCGAAGATGCGCCGCGCCGCCTCAAACGCGCGGGCGACGTCGGCGGTCGAGCCGCCCGTGGCCTCGCGCGCCCGGTGGGAGAAGGTCGCCCCGCCGAGGTTGACGAAATCGTTCGCCAGCACGGTCGCGACGATCTCCCGGCGCAGGCGGTGGCCGCGCATCTGCTCGCCGTAGCGCGCCAGCTCGCCGGGGAAATAGGCCTCGAGCAGCCGGTCGAAATGCGGATCGTCCGGGACCGGCGAGTCGACGATGCGGTCGAACAGCGAGATCTTGGCGTAAGAGACCAGGATCGACAGCTCCGGCCGGGTCAGGCCGAGCCCGGCCTCGCGCAGCTCGCGGAACTGGTCCGAGGTCGGCAGGCCTTCGACGCGGCGGTTCAAGACCCCGCGCGCTTCGAGCCGCTCGATCAACCGCTCGTTGGCGTCGAGATCCTCGACCGAAGAGCGCTCTGCCATGGAGATCGCCAGCGTCTGGTCGTAGCACGAGGTCAGCACGTGGCCGGCGACGTCGTCGGTCATGCTTACGAGCAGTTCGTCGCGGGCCTCCCGCGACAGCCGGCCGGCCTTCAGCACCGGATTGAGCAGGATCTTGATGTTCACTTCGTAGTCGGACGAGCCGACGCCGGCTGCGTTGTCGATGAAGTCGGCGTTCAAGCGCACGCCGCGGCGCGCCAGCTCCACCCGTCCGGCCTGGGTGACGCCGAGGTTCGCGCCTTCCCCGATCACCGCCGCACCCGCCTCGTCGGCGAGGATGCGCACCGAGTCGTTGAACTTGTCGCCGACCTGCGCGTCGCTCTCCCCGCTCGCCTTGATGTAGGCGCCGATGCCGCCGAACCACAAAAGCTCGCACTCGGTCTTCAGAAGCGCGCGGATCAGCTCGCTCGGCGCGACCGCGTCCTCGGCGAGGCCGGTCAGCGCCTTGATCTCGGGCGTCAGCGTGATCGACTTCTTGTTTCGCGGGAAAACGCCGCCGCCCTTGGAGATCAGCGACTCGTCATAGTCGGCCCAGGTCGAGCGCTCCATGTCGAACAGGCGCTTGCGCTCGGTCCAGCACTTCTCTGGATCGGCCGGGTTCGGATCGATGAAGATGTCGCGGTGATCGAACGCGGCGAGCAGGCGGATGTGCTTAGAGAGCAGCATGCCGTTGCCGAACACGTCGCCGGACATGTCGCCCACGCCGATGACGGTGAAGTCCTCGGACTGGATGTCCTTGCCGACTTCGCGGAAGTGCCGCTTGACCGCCTCCCAGGCGCCGCGGGCGGTGATGCCCATCTTCTTGTGGTCATAGCCGGCCGAGCCGCCCGAGGCGAAAGCGTCGCCAAGCCAGAAGCCGCGCGCCTCGGAGATCTCGTTGGCGAGGTCGGAGAAAGCGGCGGTGCCCTTGTCGGCGGCGACGACGAGGTAGGGATCCTCGCGATCCCAGATAACCGCCTTGTGCGGATGGACGATCCGGTCCTCGACGATGTTGTCGGTCACGTCGAGCAGAGACGAGACGAACAGCTTATAGGCAGCGGTCCCCTCCTCGAGCCAGGCGGCGCGGTCGGACGGCTTGGGCAGCTGCTTGGGATAGAAGCCGCCCTTCGCGCCGACGGGCACGATCACCGCGTTCTTGACGAACTGCGCCTTGACCAGACCCAGGACCTCCGTACGGAAATCATCCTGACGGTCGGACCATCTTAGCCCGCCGCGCGCGACCGGGCCGAAGCGGATGTGCACGCCCTCGACCCGGGGCGACCAGACGTAGATCTCGCGATAGGGCTTGGGCTCGGGAAGCTCTTCAAGGGAGTCCGAGGCGATCTTGATCGCGATCGCCGGCTTGAACCAGCCGTCGGGGTCGGTCTGGTAGAAGTTGGTGCGCAGGATCGACAGGATCAGCCGCATGAGGCGGCGCAGCACCCGGTCGGCGTCCAGGCTCTCGACCTTTTCAAGCTCGGCGACGATCTCCGCCTCGATCACCCGCGCCTGAGCGAGCCGGGCGGACATGTCGCCGCCAAACGCCGGGTCGAGCCGGACCGTCTTGAGATCGAGCAGCAACCGCGCGATCTCGGGATGATCGATCAGCGCCTGCTCCTGAATCTGCTGGCTGGGGTCGAGCCCGGTCTGCTGGCGGAACCGGGCGCAGGCGCGCAGGAA
>JASFUX010000301.1:0-4057 GCA_050050115.1 Maricaulaceae bacterium
GCAGCGGCGGATTACGTCGACGACTTTGAGCTGACTGACCACCGGGGCGCCTCGCACTCGCTCTACTACTTCTCGGACGCACCGGCCGTCGTGCTGATGGCGGTCGCCGCCGAGGACGCGGTTTCCAAAGAGGCCGCCGCGCGCCTGCAGGCCGTCGCGGACGCCTACGCCGATCAAGGCGTCGTCTTCTATCTGATGACTTCGGTTCCTGCGGACACCCGCGCGGACATGATCGCCGAGATGAGCGCCATCGGCGTCGATCTGCCCGTGCTGATGGACGAACACCAGCTCATCGGCGAGTCGCTCGGCGTCGCGCGCACCGGCGACGTCTTCCTCGTCAGTCCGTCCCAGGGTTGGGAAGTCGCCTATCAAGGCCCCGTCGGAAGCGACGATGAGGCCGGTCTTGCGGACGCTCTCGCCGC
Source organism: Maricaulaceae bacterium (assembly GCA_050050115.1). Lineage (GTDB taxonomy): Bacteria > Pseudomonadota > Alphaproteobacteria > Caulobacterales > Maricaulaceae > JASFUX01. The sequence goes on from JASFUX010000301.1 coordinate 423, forward strand.
CGTTCTCGCCGGCGAGGCGGTCGCCGTCTCCTCGATCGACAATGCGGCCGGAACGCCGATCGCTTTCCCCGAGCGCGAGCGCACGGCCGAGCACGCCGACATCTCCTACAGCGACACGATCGCGCCGATGCTGATGGACAACTGCGTCGCCTGCCACTCGCCCGGCGGCATCGGCCCGTTCGCGATGACCAGCTACGACATGGTCCGCGGCTATGCGCCGATGATCCGCGAAGTCGTCCGCACCCGCCGCATGCCGCCCTATCACGCCGATCCGCACGTCGGTGAGTTCGCTGACGCGCGGCGGCTTGATCCCGAAGAGATCACCACCCTCGTTCACTGGATCGAAGCCGGCGCGCCGCGCGGGCAAGGCGATGATCCGCTGATCGAGGGCGTGACCGAAGCGCCTGAATGGCCGCTCGGCGAGCCCGACATGGTAGTGGAGCTGCCCCCGTTCGACGTGCCCGCCAGCGGCGTCGTCGAATACTGGAACCCGGTGATCGAAAACCCGCTCACCGAAGCGAAGTGGCTGCGCGCCTCGACCGTCAATGTCGGCTCACGGGAAACCGTGCACCACGTGCTGAGCCCCGTCGGCGGCTACGCGGTCGGCGCGGAATCGACGATCGCGCCGGAAAACACGGGCACCTTACTCGAGCCAGGCCAGCCGTGGCGCTTCCAGGTCCACTACACTCCGTACGGACGCGCCGTGACGGACGTCACCCGCGTCGGGCTCTATTTCTATGACGAGGCGCCCGAGCTGGTGAACCACAACTCCGTCATCGCCGACTTCACCATCGAGATCCCGCCCGGCGCCGAGCGCCACGAGGAAATCGCCTACATGGAGTTCCCCGCCGACGCCGAGCTGATCAGCGCCTTCCCCCACGCGCACTACCGCGGCCGCAGCTCCTCGGTGACCCTGCGCCGGCCCGACGGCTCCGAAGAGCTGATCCTGTCGCTGCCCAACTACGACTTCAACTGGCAGCGCGCCTACAACTTCGCCGAACCGATTCAGGTCCCCGCCGGATCCAAGCTCATCGCGCGTTACGAGTACGACAATTCGCCGCGCAATCCGGCCAACCCGGATCCTGAGGCGACGATCACCTGGGGCGATCAATCGTTCGAGGAGATGCTCTACACCGCGATCCGCTACCGCTGGATCGGCGAGACGTCGGAGAACATGGATGAGTTCGCGAACCTGATGAACGGCCGCGATCTGTTCGGTCTGCTCGACGACAACATCGACGACCGCCTGGTCGAAGCCGAGCTGCGCGGGGCGATGGCCGCGCGCTTCCGCACCGTGTTCTCGACCCTCGACGCGAACGCCGACGGCGCGATCGACCGCGAAGAGTTCGCCGCCGCCGAATCCCTCGGCGGAGGCTTCCGCGGCCGCCGTCGGCCGGATGGAACCGGAGACGAGTAGACCCCGGTCCCACGTTCAAGGGCTGACAAGCGCTCCCGGCGACCCGCCGGGAGCGCTTTTGTTTCGCGCCCCGTCCCGCCGCCAGCCGGCTGCGGGTGAAGGATGTTTAATTCCCAATTCATCAGGGGATTTCGTAGCTTGATCACCGAAACGGACCGCCGCCGACCGCCCTTCGGATGCGCTCGACGGGGTCTCAACTACAAGGACACAAAGCTGCTGGGGGCCGCCGACAACACGCTTCATCGTCAACATCGACGTTGCGTAAACATCCGTTCTGAAGAACACTGCGTTCGAAAATCGAGATCGCGTCGAACATCGCTAGGCAGCGCGCCACAAGGTCCAATGTGGACTTTCTCGCGAGCGGCGATACAACACGACGATCTCGCACAAAGAATGAGAGCTTCGAGCAGACGCGCGTTTGGGAGAAGCCGTATGGGAACCTGGCTGCTTAGGACACGACACTCTTCGAGGGGAGATTCATGAAACGAGTCATCACGTCACTCTTCGCCGCGGGCGCCATCGCCATGAGCGCCGGCGCGCAGGAGATTCCGCGCATGCCCGACGGCAAGCCGGACTTCAACGGCGTCTGGCAGGTGATGAACACCGCCAACTGGGATCTCGAGCCCCATGCCGCGCGCTCCGCGCTGCAGCTGCGCGAGGGCCCCTACGTGCCCGTGCCGTCGAGCGAAGTTGTCGCGCTCGGCGCCGTGGGCGCCGTGCCGGCCGGCCTCGGCGTGGTCGAGGGCGGTGAGATTCCCTACACCCCGGAAGCTCTTGAGCGTCGCAACGAGAACCGCGACGACTGGGTCAATCGCGATCCGGAGATCAAGTGCTATCTGCCCGGCATTCCGCGGGCGAACTACATGCAGCACCTGCCTTTCCAGATCTTCCAGTCCGACAGCGCGCTGTTCTTCGCCTACGAGTACGCGGGCGCTGTGCGCAACGTGTATCTCGAAGACCCGGGCCCGGCGCCGATCGACTCCTGGATGGGCCAGTCGGTGGCGAGCTGGGACGGCGACACGCTCGAGATCGAGGTGACGGCGCAGAACGGTCAGCCGTGGCTTGACCGCTCTGGCAACTTCTACAGCGCGCAAGCGGTGGTCAATGAGCGCTTCACTTACGTCGACGCGAACATGATCGAGTACGAAGCGACGATTACCGATCCCGCGACGTTCACCGAGCCGTGGACGATGCGGATGAACCTCTACCGTCGCCGCGGCGATGACGCGCAGCTTCAGCAGTTCAAGTGCGTCGAATTCGTCGAAGAACTGATGTACGGCCATCTGCGGCGCGAGCCGCTGGAGTAGCCGCCCTTCGGTGCGGCGACGCATACGCGGGCAAGGTTGTCGCCATAGCTCGCGACCTGCACGGACGACCTGTCGCGACGACGGCGTTGACGTGATAAATTTAGAGTAGCCGCAAGCGATCGCTTGAGGAGGAGAGAGATGAAAAAGCAACTGGCCATCGCCGCATCGCTCGCGAGTCTCGCAGCGTTCGGCTTCGCGGCGACGCCCGAGCGGGCCGAGGCGCACCATGCATTCGCCGCCGAATTCGACGCCGACGCGCCGATCCTGCTCCGCGGCAATGTGACCGACATCGAGTGGGTCAACCCGCACACCTGGATCCACCTCGAAGCCATGTATGACGACGACGCGGGGTCTGAGACGATCCACTGGATGGTCGAAGGCGGCACGCCGAACACGCTCCTGCGCGCCGGCATCAACCGGAACACTCTGCCGGTCGGAACCGAGATCATCGTTCGCGGCTATCAGAGCAAGGACCGCCTGTGCGAGGTCTCCGCGCGCACCCACATTGAGACCTGCAAGGCCAACGGCCGCGACATCACCTTCCTCGACGGCACCAAGCTGTTCATGGGCTCGTCGGGCACCGGCGCGCCGGAAGACGGCGCCGACCCGACTGAAGGCGGCGGCTCGGGCACGCTGATCGAATCCGACGATCTGCCGACGACCTCGACCCGGCCCTACGCCGCGACGAGAACCGAGACGGCCGCTTCTGGCGAGCCGGCGGACTTCACCGCCGACTTCAACCGGATCGACGCGGACGGCAGCGGGTCGTTCACGCTCGAGGAATTCACGGCGTTCCGGAACGCAGGCAACTAAGGTCTGCTCCGCTCCACGCACGTGGACTGACATGAGCCGCCCCGCCGTTCCGGTCGAGCCGTCGACCCTGAACGGCGGGGCGGTTTGCTTTCGGGACG
>JASFUX010000302.1:0-4016 GCA_050050115.1 Maricaulaceae bacterium
GCAGAGCGCAAGAAACGCGTCGCCGAGCAGCTTGCGCACGCGTCGTCGTCCCTGTACTCCTTATCGAAATTCGATGCTTTTGTTTTGGGGGTGGCGTCGGGCTTGGTTCGCGATACGTTCGCGCCGCGGGCGGTATGCGCGTCGAGACCAGGTGCTGGCGGGGCGGCGAGATGACGGACGATACGGCGGACAAGCTCAGGTCGCTGGCGATCGACCGAAGCGCTGAGGCGCCGGCGGGCGGCAAGCGGCGGCGGGCGATGTCGCCCTACATTCTTGCGGGCGCGATGCTGGTGCTGCTGATCGGCGCCTCGGGCGGCGCTTGGCTGGCGGTGCGATCGTCCGGGCCGGCGACCGCTGCGGCGGAGTCGACGCAAGTCGCAGCGCAATCGACATCTCAATCTAGCCAGGCGTCGACGTCGAGCGCGCCCGCGCAGACGTCCTCGCCGGTCAGGGGCGGACGGCTCGTCGCCTCGGGCTACGTCACCGCGCGTCGGCAGGCGACCGCGTCGGCGGAGATCACCGGCCGCATCGTCGAGGTGCTGGTCGAGGAGGGCGACGTCGTCGAGGAGGGCCAGATCCTCGGCCGGCTCGACTCCGTGCGCGCCGAGATCGATCTCGAACTCGCCGAGGCGAGCGCGCTCGCCGCCGAAGCTGCACAAGACCGGATCGCCGCGGATCTGCGCGAGGCGCGGCGCGTGCTCGACCGCACCCAGCGCTTGAGCGAGTCCAGCGTCTACTCCGAGGCCGAGATGACCGCCAATCGGGCGCGCGTCGAGAGCCTCGAAGCACAGCTCCGCGGCGCGGAGGCGCAGACCAACATCGCACGGCTGCAGGTCGACCGTCAGCGCGACTTCGTCGACCGCCATCTCGTGCGCGCGCCGTTCCCAGGCGTCGTCGTCGCCAAGAACGCTCAGGCCGGGGAGATCGTCTCGCCCGCCTCGGCTGGCGGCGGCTTCACCCGCACCGGCATCGCCACCGTCGTCGACATGGACTCGCTTGAGATCGAGGTCGATGTCAACGAAAGCTCGATCAATCAGGTGAGCGCCGACCAGCCGGTCGAGGCGGTGCTGGACGCCTATCCCGACTGGCGCATTCCTTCGCACGTCATCGCCATCATTCCGACAGCGGACCGAAGCCGCGCGACCATCCAGGTGCGGGTGGGCTTTGACGAACTCGATCCGCGCATCCTGCCCGACATGGCCGCGCGGGTGACTTTCTTGGAAGACTAGGCGCGCACGCGCGCACTTGAGGAGCAGCGCATGACCGAGCCCGTTCTTTATCAGCTCACAGACGTCTCAAAGCGCTTCAGTCGCGGCGGGGACGCGATCACCATCTTCGACGGGCTGACGATGTCGATCCCGCACAAGGACTTCGTCGCGGTGATGGGGCCTTCGGGCTCGGGCAAGACGACGATGCTGAACCTCCTGGGCGGCATCGACAGCCCAAGCTCGGGCGAGATCACCTTTGAGGGTCAGCGCATCGACAACATGAGCCAGGGCAAGCTCTCGGCTTGGCGCGCGGCGAACGTCGGCTTCATCTTCCAGTTCTACAATCTGATGACGACGCTCTCAGCGGCGAAGAACGTCGAGCTGCCGCTTCTGCTGACCAAGCTCTCGGGCAAGGAGCGCAAGGATCGCGTCGCCACCGCGCTCGACATCGTCGGACTTTCCGACCGCGCCGGGCACAAGCCGCGCGAGATGTCCGGCGGCCAGCAGCAGCGCGTCGCCATCGCCCGCGCCATCGTCGCCGACCCCAAGGTGCTGCTCTGCGACGAGCCGACAGGCGACCTCGACCGCGAGACCGCCGATGAAATCCTGAAGATCCTGCAGCTTCTGAACAACGAGCTGGGCAAGACCATCGTCATGGTCACCCACGACCCGGCGGCGGCGAAGTTCGCCAAGCGCGAGCTGCACCTCGACAAGGGACGCTTTATCGAGAGGGAGGCCGCGGCGTGAGCGACGTTTCGCTGGTCCTGCACAATCTCTTCCGCAACAAGCTGCGCGTGATCTTGATGATGATCTCGATCGTCATCGCGTTCTTGCTGTTCGCGCCGCTCGCGGCGTTCAACAAAGCCTGGAACGCCGCGCCGGATCTGGCGGCGGCGAACCGGCTGATGACCTTGAACAAGATCAACTTCACCCTGCCGCTGCCGTCCGCCTACATCAATCAGGTGCGCGGCATGGAAGGCGTGACCGGCGTCAGCTGGGCGAACTGGTTCGGCGGCTACTACCAGGACCCGCGCGCGATGGTGCAAACCTTCGCCGTCGATCCCGAGACTTATCTCGACGCCTACCCGGAGATGATCATGCCGGACGATCAGCGTCGGGATTTCCTGGCCGACCGCAACTCGATCCTCGTGGGTGAGGCGATCGCGAACCAGTACGACTGGAGCGTCGGCGACACCATTCCTATGAAGAGCAACATCTTCACTGACTACCAGGGCGGCAACACTTGGGAGTTCCGCATCGCCGCGATTTTCGAAGGCGAGGAAGCGAACACCCTCACCAACTATGCGATCTTCCACTGGGAGCGGTTTAACGAGTCCAGCCCGATGATCGGCGACATGATCGGCTGGATGATCGTCACCACCGAGGATCCGGCGGTCAATGAAGAGGTCATCGAACGGATCGACGCCCGCTTCGCCAATTCGCCGTTTGAGACCGAGACCAACACCGAGGCGGCCTTCAACCAAGGTTTCCTCGAGCAGATCGGCAACATCTCCTTGATCATCACCTCGGTCGTCAGCGCTTCGTTCGCGACGATCCTGATGATCGTCGGTACGACGGAAGTGATGTCGATCCGTGAGAGGACGAAAGAGATCGCGGTGATGAAGACCATTGGCTTCCCGCCGGGGCGGATCTTCCGTCTGGTGATCGCCGAGACTCTGATGCTGGCGCTGATCGCCGGGCTCGCGGGCTTCGCGCTGGGGACGCTGATGGTCGGTCAGACCTCAGGCGTGCTGGCTCAGTTCGCGCCGTCCATTGCGATGACGGGCGACATCGTGCTCGCGGCGGTCGCCATCATGGTGGCTCTGGGGCTGATCACCGGGCTGTTGCCCGCCTGGAATGCGATGCGGGTCGGCATCGCCACGGCGTTCGCCAAGGGTTGAGGGAAGAGCGATGAAACAGATCCTCGCCGTCACCAGCCTGACGCTGCAGACCTTGCCGCAACGACTTTGGATGTCGCTCGCCGCGGTCGGTTCGATCGCGCTCGTCGTCGGCGTGCTCTTAGGGTTCCTCGCGATGGGCGAGGGGTTCAACAAAACGATGGCCGGTACGGGTTCGGACGAGGTGGCGATCATGCTGCGCTCGAGCGCGGGCGCCGAGCTCAATTCGGTGTTGAGCCGCGATCAGCTGATCGTGACCGAAGAGGCGCCGGGCGTTGCGCGCGACGCCGAAGGCCGGCCGATCGTTTCGCCCGAGCTCTACGTCATCGTCGACGGGCTCAGCCGGGCGACCGGCAACCCGGTCAATCTGCCGTTCCGCGGGATGGGCGCGCGCGGGCTCGAGACCCGGCCGGCGATGCGGATCGTCGAAGGCCGGATGTTCGAGCCGGGAACGAACGAGATCGTCGTCGGCGCGGCGGCGCTGCGTCAGTTCTCGGGTTTCGATCTCGGGCAGACGGTGCGGCTCGGGGTGACGGAGTGGACGGTCGTCGGCGTGTTCGAGCTTGAAGGCTCGGTGTTCGAGTCCGAGCTTTGGGGCGACGCGGCGATCATCCAGAACCTGTTCAATCGCGGTCCGTCGTATCAGACGTTCCGCGTGCTGCTGGAAAGCCCCGAAGCGATCGAGGAGCTGCGCGCCTACAGCGATGAAGAGCCGCGCCTGCAGCTCGACGTGCGCACCGAGGCGGACTTCTACGCCAGCCAAGGCGGCAACATCGCCACGATGATCATCGTTGGGTGGGTGTTGGGCGTGGTGATGTCGGTCGGCGCTTTCGCAGGCGCCTGGAACACGATGTACGCCTCGGTCGATTCCCGTACGCGCGAGTTCGCCACGCTGCGCGCGATCGGCTTT
>JASFUX010000303.1:0-3938 GCA_050050115.1 Maricaulaceae bacterium
TGGCGTCGGGTGGGCAAGATGGTCAGCCAATTGAAGACGTCCGAGGGCATGTTCCCCTTGGAAGTCTGGCGCTTCGAGAAGCGTCTCTGCGCGCCAGATGTGTCGTCGGGCGCTTAGCTCGCCAAGCTCGGTTCAGGCAGCAGGAAGATTGTGCGTGCGGTTGGCGAGCGCAGGCGGTCGTCCGCATACCAGTGCTTCAGATAGCGCTTGTCGAGCAGATCCGGGTTCGCCGCTAAGAATGCGTCGAGATCGTCTTCCGGCGCATCGTGCAGCCGTTCGGCGATGACCGAGAGGAAGGCGAGCGTGATCGTCAGGTTGAAGGCTTCCGGGCGTCCGGCGGCGGTCGCCATGTGGCTGATGACGTTCGCGTAGGCCTGTGCGGCTTCAAGAAACGGCTTGTCGACCAGCAGCGCCGCGGCGATCGCGACGTGAGCGTCATGGCGGAAGTCCTCGCTGCGGATCTCGCCGGCGAGAAAGCGCGCGGTGTCGAGTTTGATCGGGTCAGGAATCTTCATCATCGCCCTCCGTGAGCGCATGGCTGTCGGCCGCGGTGAGGTCGAGCCCGTAGACGGCCTTCAGCTTTTCGATCTGTTCGAGCGTGCGTTCGGAGAATGGCGTCTTTCCCTCGAAGGCGTGCAGCGCGACGCCCTCGATCAGGTCGCCCAGGCTAATGTCGAGATACTCGGCCAAGCCCTTGAGCACCTTGACGATCCGCTTTTCGAGGCGGACTCCGGTTTGGACGCGCTCAATCGTCTTGCTCATGTTTGGTACATTGGTACCAAAGTGGCGCGATGTCAAGAAGCCGACGGAGCCGCGCCTGATGGACGACATCCTCTGCCCGCTGCTGAACCGGGAGATCGCCGCGGGGCTGTGCTATGAGATCGCCGCCGAGGCGCATGAGTTCTTCAAGCCCGATGCGCTGAAGGACGCGATGCGCGAGACCGGACGCACGCGGGAGGGCGTCGCGGAGTTCTGCGCGGCGTGCCCGCACTTTCCGCTTGGTTCGTGAGGCGGGAAGGCGCGACACGACCCCGAGGCCCGGAGTCGGGGTGTGCCGGTTCAAGGACCCGGCCGGCAGTCTGTTGTCGCTGACCGGACCGGGATAGGGCTGCGGCGTTTCCTAGGGGCGCAGGCATGCTAAGACCCCGCGATGCAAACGCCGAGGGAGCGCGCTTATGATTATCGTTTTCGCTGACTTGAAGGTTGCGGTCGAGAACCGCGACGCCTTTCTGACCGCCGCCGAGCCGCTGGTGGCGGGCTCGCGCGCCGAGGCGGGCTGCATCTCCTACGACCTCTACGAAAACCCTTACAATCCCGGCGAGTTCCGCATGCTCGAGCGCTGGGCGGACGGCGAGGCGATCGCCGCGCACCGCGAAGAGCCGCATTTCAAGGCGTTCGGCGCGGCGGCGCGCGATCTGCTCGCTGCCCGGCCTGAGATCGTCCGCTTCGACGCGAGCGAAGCCGAAAGCTAGCACGCCGATGAGCGTTCGCCCCGCGACGAGCTGGCCGCAGCGTCTGGCGCGGGCGCGCGCTGCGAAGCGTCCGCTGGTCATGGGCGTGCTCAACGTCACCCCGGACAGCTTTTCCGACGGCGGACGGTATCTCGCGACCGAAGCCGCGATCGTCCATGCTCTGGCGATGATCGCGGCGGGCGCCGACATCATTGACGTGGGCGGGGAGAGCACGCGCCCCGGCGCCGCGCCTCTTGAGGCGGACGAGGAGGCCGCCCGCGTCGTTCCCGTGATCGCCGCGCTGGCCGAGGCGGCGCCTGACACGCTCGTTTCGATCGACACGATGAAGGTCGCAGTCGCGCGCGCGGCTGTCGAAGCCGGAGCGGGAATGTGGAACGACGTCACCGCGCTTGGTTTTGAGTCCCATAGCCTTTCGGCGGCGGCCGAGCTCGAGGTCCCGGTCGCGCTAATGCACATGCAGGGCGAGCCGCGGACCATGCAGGCGAATCCCACCTATGACGACGTGGTCGCCGAGGTGATCGCTTTCCTGAACGCGCGCGCCCGCGCCGCGGAGGCCGCCGGTGTCGCGCCCGAGAACATCCTCGTCGATCCCGGGATCGGTTTCGGCAAGACGCTCAAGCACAATCTCGCGCTCATCGCCGCGACGGGGCGGATTGCGAAAGAGACGGGCAAGCCCGTGCTCTTCGGCGCCTCGCGCAAGCGCTTCATCAAGGCCGTCGACAGTCGCGCGCAGTCAGCCGACGACCGGCTCGGCGGCTCGCTCGCCGCGGCGCTGGCGGCGGCGCGGCTGGGCGCGGCTGTCGTGCGGGTGCATGATGTCGCCGAGACGGCGCAGGCGCTCGACGTGCAGGCCGCGATCGCGGCGGAGGAGGACCAGGGCGCGGGAGGCTAGGAAATGCTGACGCTCTACGGCGCAAAAGGCGCAGGATCGACGGCGATCGAAGCGGCGCTCAAGCTCGCGGGCGCGGCGTACAATTTCGTCGAAGCGGCCCCATGGGGCGACGAGGCGGAACGCGGTCGGCTGGCGCGCGTCAGCCCCGTCGGTCAGGTCCCCGCGTTGGTGCTCGAAAGCGGCGAGGCGTTGACCGAAAGTGCCGCGATCCTGCTGTGGATTTGTGAAACCTGGCCCGACGCCAAGCTTGCCCCGCCGCCGGGCGACGAGAAGCGGCCGGCATTCCTCCGCTGGCTGATTTTTCTGGCGGCGAACTTCTATGCAACCTACGCGATCTCGGACAAGCCCTCGCGTTTCATCGCAGGAGAGGCCGAAGGTGAGGCGCTGACGCAAGGAGCGTATGAACGGCGCAGGGAGCTGTGGCGCGTGATGGAGGCCGGCCTCGACCCCGACCCGTTCCTGCTGGGCCCCGACATGTTCATCCTCGACGTCTACGCGGCGATGATGACGCATTGGTCGCCGGGCCGGGAGTGGTTCGAGGCGAACTGTCCCAAGCTCCTCGGCGCAGTTCAGCGGACCGAAGCGCATCCCGTCGTCGCCGAAGTGTTCGCGCGCAACTTCGACGCCTAGGCGCCGCTGGGAAAGCCGCCGGCCTTGGACACCATCGATTGGCTTTCGCAGCCGAGCACGTCTTCGAGCCACTTCGCCGTTGCGATCATCTTTGCAAGGTCGATCCCGGTGTCGATGCCGGCGCGCTCGAGCATGTAGACCACGTCCTCGGTCGCGGCGTTGCCGGTGGCCTGGGGCGCGAACGGGCAGCCGCCGAGACCGCCGCAGCTGGCGTCGATGATGTCGATCCCCGCCTCGATCGCTGCGTGCACGTTGGCCGAGGCGGTGTTGCGAGTGTTGTGGAAGTGGGCGCGCAGAGCGATGTCGGGCGCGGCGGCGCGGACCGCGGCGAAGCGTTCGGCGACGTCCCATGGATTGGCGACGCCGATGGTGTCTCCGAGCGCGATCTCCTGAACGCCGGCCTTCGCGGCGCGACCAGCAAGATCGGCGACCGCCGCGATCGGGACCTCGCCGTCGAACGGATCGCCGAAGGCGACCGACACGGTGGCGGAGAGGAAGACGTTCGCCTCGTGAACGATCGGGGCGATCTTTTCCAGAGCGTCGGCGCTCTCCTCGGGCGTGGCGTTCTGGTTGGCTTTGCCGAAGCCCGGCGAGGCGACGAGGACGAAGTTGATCTCCTCGCACTGGGCTTCGATGGCGCGGCGCACGCCGGTCTCGTTGAGCGCAAGGCCGATGTAGCGCGCTCGCCCGCGGGGAACGGCGGCCATCACGTCGGCGGAGTCCGCCATCGCCGGCACGCGCTTGGGACTGACGAAGCTCGCCGCTTCGAGGCGCGTTACGCCCGCGTCGAGCAGGCGGTCGATGAACTCGAGCTTGTGCGCGGTCGACATCAAGGTCGGGTGGTTCTGCAGGCCGTCGCGCGGACCCACCTCGACGATCTCGACCTTGTCGGGACGGGGGTCGGGGCGGGACGCTGTTTGGCTCGGCTCGGTCATCTCAAGGCC
>JASFUX010000304.1:0-3930 GCA_050050115.1 Maricaulaceae bacterium
CCTGATCGTCCGCGTGCTCTGAATGCATGAACGGCATGTAGAGGAAATGGCGGCGTTCTGCGGGCAAAGCCAAGTCATGTCCGCGCGCGATGGCGCTTTCAGTGACCGCGCGCGCCTTGGCGTCATTGGCGAACGCTTCGCCGCGACCACGAAAGATATTGCGAGAGAACTGATCAAGGACGATCACCGCCGCGAGCGCTGCTTGAGGCGTCGCGAGCCACGCCAGCGCAATGTCCTTGCTCAGCGCGGCGTGCAGATCGCCGAACCGCACCGCGATCGCCTCGTCGAGCGCGCGGTCGACGCGCCACCACTGCGCCGGCGCAAGCTCTTCAAACCAGAAGGCGAGCACCTCGGCGGCCTCCGTCTCGACGTCGAGGGAAGGTTCGTCCGACATCGCGTTTCCCTGCTTGACCGCTTGCGAAAGAATGGGCTCCAAGCCCCCGATGGCCATCCTCGACCTTCCCGACTTGCCGTCAACCGGCGCTCTGCTCGCCCTCGATCCGGGATCGAAGACGATCGGCGTCGCCGTGGCCGATCCGACGCGGGCCGTCGCCTCGGCGCTCGAAACGATCCGCCGCAAGAAGTTCGCCGAGGACGCCGCGCGGATCTTCGCGCTCTACGACGACCGCGCCTGCACCGGGCTGATCGTCGGCTTGCCCTTAAACATGGACGGTTCGGAAGGCCCGCGAGCGCAATCGGCGCGCGCGCTCGGACGCAACCTCCTCAAATTGCGCGACGTGCCGCTTGCCTTCGCCGATGAACGCCTGACCACCGCGGGCGCGGAGCGCGCGCTGCTCGAAGCCGACGCCTCACGGGCGCGGCGCGCGCAGGTGATCGACGCGGCGGCGGCGGCCTATCTGCTTCAGGGCGTGCTCGAGCGCCTGCGGTCGTCGCCATGAACGGAGCGTTCCTCGCCGTCGCGCCAGTGTTCATCGTCATCGCGCTCGGCTGGACCGCGCGGGCGAGCGGGGTTTTGCCCCGCGAGCAATGGGCCGGGATCAATCAGCTCGCCTACTGGGCGTTCTTCCCCGCGATGCTCTTCTCCGTCATCGCCCGCGCGGACTTCGCCGCAATCGCCGCCGGTCCGTTCTTGCTCGCTTCGATCGGAGGCTTTGTCTCGACGGCGTTCCTGGTGTTGGTCTTGAAGCCGTTCCTCCGCAGCCTGAGCGGGCCGACCTTCACCTCGCTGCTCCAAGGCTCGTTCCGCTGGAACCTGATCATCCTCGTCGCCGTGGTCGAGCCCGTTTACGGGCCCGAGGCCACCGCCCTTGCTGCGCTGATGGCTGCTCCCGTGGTGCCGCTCGTCAACGTGATCTGCGTGGGCGCGCTCTCGGTCTGGGGCGAAGGCGCGGCGCCATCCTGGAAAACCTTCGCGCGACGATTGGCGACCAATCCGCTCATCCTCGCCTGCCTTCTAGGCTTCGTCGCGAACGTGGCTGGGATCGCGCAAAGCGGACCGATCGCCGACGCGCTGAGCCTGCTCGGCCAGGCCGCGATCGCCGCAAGCCTGATGGGCGTGGGCGCCGGCATCGATCTGACGGCGCTCGGCGCCAGAAGAAACGTCCTGGCGCTCTCCACGGCGATGAAGCTCCTGGTCATGCCGGCGGTGCTCTGGGTATGGGCGCTCACGCTCGGTCTGCCGCCGCTCGCCACCGCCGTGCTCGTGCTCGCGGGCGCAACGCCGAGCGCGTCCGCGTCCTATGTCCTGGCGCGCGAGCTTGGCGGCGACGCGCCGCTGACGGCCGGGAACGTGACGGCGACGCTGCTGTTGAGCGCGCTGACGCTGCCGCTCTGGATGCTGCTCGTCACGCCGAATTGACGAAGGACGCCCGACCCGAGCGCATCGATGAACGATACGACACTTGCACAAGAGCGCTATGGCGGGCGAAAACCTCTCCAACGCATTCACGACCGTGTCCAGACAACCCTTTTGGGGGAGAGACCAGATGAGCATCGCGCCTCGCCTCATCGCCGGCGGCTTCGCCGCAGCGACGATGACCCTGACCCTAGCGCTCGCCGCGGCGGCTGACGCGCCCGATCTCAACCTCGAGTACGAGAGCTTCGAGCTCGACAACGGGCTGACGGTGATCGTCCACGAAGACCGCAAGGCGCCCGTCGTCGCCGTGTCGATCTGGTACCACGTCGGCTCGAAGAACGAGCCCGAGGGCCAAACGGGCTTTGCGCACCTCTTCGAGCACCTGATGTTCAACGGCACGGAGAACTACAACGGGGAATGGTTCGAGCCGCTCCAGCAGGTCGGCGCGACCAATATGAACGGCACGACCTGGAACGATCGGACGAACTACTACCAGACCGTCCCCACGCCCGCGCTCGACCTCGTCCTATGGATGGAGTCCGACCGCATGGGCCACCTGCTCGGCGCGGTCGATCAGGAGACCCTCGATGAACAGCGCGGCGTCGTTCAGAACGAAAAGCGCCAAGGCGACAACCGTCCTTACGGTCGGGTGAACTACAATCTCTACGAAGGTCTGTTCCCGGAAGGACATCCTTATCACCACGACACCATCGGCTCGATGGAGGACTTGAACGCCGCCTCGCTCGAGGACGTGCACGAATGGTTCCGGACTTACTACGGCCCGAACAACGCCGTGCTGGTGCTCGCCGGCGACATCGACACCGCAACCGCACGCGAGCATGTCGAGCGCTACTTCGGCGACATCCCTCCAGGACCTGAAGTCGACGAGGTGCTCGCCTCCGTTCCGGTCCGGGAAAACAACACGTCCGAGATCATGTACGACGAGGTCGCGGCCGTGATGATCAACCGCGCCTGGGTCGCGCCGGGCCGGACGACCCGCGACTACGCCCTCCTCGACCTCGCCGCCGCGGTGCTGGCGGACGGCAAGAACTCGCGGCTCTATCGCGAGCTGGTCTACGAGCGCGAGCTGGCGACTTCCGTCAACTTCGGGGTCACGCCGTTCGAGCTGGCTTCGGTGGCCGATCTCACGGTGATCCTCGCGCCGGACTCCGATCCGGCCGAGGTTGAAGGCCTCATGACGGAGATCTTCGCCGAGTTCCTCGAAGACGGCCCCACTCAGGACGAGCTCGAGCGCGTCGTCACCGGCATCAACGCGAGCGCGGTGCGCGGCGTGGAGCGGGTGAGCGGCAAGGCCACCGTTCTCGCCGAAGGTCAGCTCTACGCCGACGACCCGTTGTTCATCCTCGACTATCTCGATTGGGTGAACGCGGCCGAGCCGCGCGAGGTGCGCGCAGCCGCCCGCACCTTCCTCGGCGACGGCTGGCACCAGGTCTCGGTGCTGCCGACGCCCAGCCGTTCGAGCGCGCAGACCTCTTCGGTCGATCGTTCGACGGGGCTGCCGGAGCTGCCGACCGACCTGCCCGAGCTGGAATTCCCGCCGATCCAGACAGCGACCTTGGACAACGGCGTCGAGGTCGTACTCGCCGAACGCAGCTCGGTGCCCGTGGTCGAGATATCGATTCAGTTCGACGCCGGCTCTGCGACGGACGTGGGCGGCAAGTTGGGGCTCGCCTCCTTCGCGATGGCGATGCTCGACGAGGGCGCGCGCAATCGCGACGCGCTCGAAATCGAGGCTGAAGCCGAGCGCCTCGGCGCGCGGCTGTCGACCGGCAACGGGCTCGACGCTTCGTCGGTGAGTCTCTCCGCGCTGTCGGCGAACCTGCGGGACTCCGTCGAGCTCGCCGCGGACATCATTCAGTTCCCGACGTTCGAGGATGAAGCCATCGAACGCGAACGGGCGCGCTGGATCGCCTCCATCGACCAGGAGAAGGCCCAGCCGCAGTCGCTGGCGTTCCGCCTCCTGCCGGCGGCGCTCTACGGGCCCGGGCACGCCTACAGCGCGCCCTTCACCGGCTCGGGCACCGCCGAGTCGATCGCGGCGATCACGCGAGACGACCTCGTCGCCTTCCAGCGCACCTGGCTGCGGCCGGACA
>JASFUX010000305.1:0-3830 GCA_050050115.1 Maricaulaceae bacterium
GATGAAGCCGTTGAGGGCCGGCCGGAGGAACCCGCTGCGGACGCCGAGGAGGACAAACCACCGTCGCGCGGTCGTCGGCGCGGACGCTCTGGCGGAAGTCGGCGCGAAACCGAGGCGCCGGTCGTCGGCTTGGACGATGACGGAGAGATCGACACGACGCCTCTGCCCGATCCCCCGCGCACGGCGAAGCCCGAACCGCAGCCGGAACCTGAGCCTGAACCTCAGCCCGAGCCTGAGGCCGCGACGGAGCCGGAGCCGCAGACCGATGCGGCGCCCGAGCCCGAAGCCCCGCCTCAGCCTGACCCCGCGTCCGCCGCGGACGAGGCGGCCGAACCGGAGCCAGAACCCGCCCTCGCCTCTCCCGCGACGGCGCCTGCGGCGCCGGCCGAACCCGATCCCGAGGCCGAGGAGGCGCGCAAGCGCTGGCAGAGCCGCGTGAAATCGTGGCTCGGCGGCTGAGAGCGACGAAACGGTTCTTCGCCTTAAGACCGCCGAACTTGGCCCGCGGACTGCAGCGCGATCGCTTGTGCGCGCCCGTCTGACGTATAATCTTGGACGACGACGGGCGGGGTTGAGGATGAAAGGAGCCTCACATGAGGCTGGTCCGCTGCGCGTTCGCCGCCCTGGCTTGCGCGCTTCTCTTCGCATCGTCCGCGCTCGCCCAAGGCCGCCTGCGCGATGAAGAGACCGAGCGCATGCTGCGCGAGTTCGCCAATCCGCTGCTCGAGGCGGGTGGGCTGAACCCGGACAACATCTCCCTCTACATCATCGGCGACGCCACGATGAACGCGGCGGCCGGCGGGCAGAACATGTTCGTCAACGCGGGCCTGATCACCGCCGCAGAGGCGCCTATCGAGATCAAGGGCGTGATGGCGCACGAAACGGGGCACATCGTGCTCGCGCACACGGCCCGCAGTGGCGACATGAACCGCTCCGCAATGGGGCCGTTTCTGGTCACGATGGCGGCCGGCCTCGCCGCCATGGCGGCGGGCGAAGGCGGCGCGGCGGCCGGCCTCATCGCCTCGGCGCAGCAGTTCGGCACGCTGGGCGCCCTCACCTATTCTCGAGACCAGGAAGCCCGGACCGATCAGACCGGCGCCCAGCTGCTCGAGGCCACGGGCCAATCCTCAAGAGGCCTCCTCGCCTTCTTCCAGCGCTTCCGCGGCCAGGAACTATTCGACCCGCGGCGCGCGGACCCGTACTTCCGCAGCCACCCCCTTTCCTCCGAGCGCGTCGAAGCGCTTCAAGAGATCCTCGCGCACGATCCGTACGCCGACGCTCCCGATCCGCCCGAGCACGTTGCGATGCTCAGGCGCGTGCAGGCCAAGTTGCACGGCTACATCAACGACCCGGCGCACACCTTCCGACTCTATCCAGAAACGGACACTTCGACCGAGGGGCTCTACGCCCGCGCCTTCGCTTACTATCAACAGGGCAACCTGCCCCAAGCGATGGCCGCGCTGGATGAGCTGCTGACCCGCGAACCCGACGATCCCTATTTCCTCGAAACCAAGGGGCAGTTCTTCTACGAGTTCGGGCGCCCCGAGCTTGCGATCGAGCCTTATGAACGCGCCGTCGAACTCCTGCCGGACTCGGCGCTGTTCCGGACGGGTCTCGCCCAATCGCTGATCGACTTGAACGACGACGAGCGCATCGACGAGGCGCTCAACCACATCATCGCCGCGCTCGCGATCGAACCCGACAACGCCTACGCGTGGTATCAGCGTTCGCGCATCCACGAGCGCCGCAGCGAGACCGCGCTCGCCAACCTCGCGATCGCCGAGCAGAGCTTTTACTCCGGCAACTTTCAGAGGGCCCGCCAGTTCGCGTTCCGCGCCCGCGAGGAACTCGCCGACGGCTCGCCCGAGTGGATCCAGGCGACCGACATTCTTGCGACGTCCGTACCGACCGAGGACGACCGCCGCGCGCCGCGCTGAGACGGCAACGCCCGAACATTGCGTGAATATTGGCGTAATACCGCCATATCTGGGCTAAATCCTGCACAGCAGCCGGCGACACGTGCTATGTGCCGGCCGATCGCCGCCACGCCGCCGAGTGAAGGATATCTCATGCGCTCTGCCTTTGTTTCAGTCGCCTTCGCCCTGTGCGGGGCCTTCTCGAGCGCCTCGTTGGCGCAGGCTCAGACCTCGCCTGAGGCCGAGGCCCTTACTGACGCGCAGCGCGCCGCGCTCGAATCAGTGATCCGCGAGTATCTGCTCGAAAATCCTGAAGTCATCGAAGAGGCGATCTTCGTGCTTCAGGATCGCCGCGCCGCCGAGCGCGTCGAGCGCGAGCGCGCCGCCATCGCGGCCCATCACGACGAACTGTTCGGCAATCCGCGCGACTTCGCCGTCGGCCCGCCCGACGCGCCGGTCCAGATCGTCGAGTTCTTCGACTACAACTGCAGCTACTGCCGCCGCGCCGCGCCGTGGGTGCGCCAGACGCTCGACACCTACGGCGATCAGGTCCGCTTCGTATTCAAGGAAACGCCGATCTTCGCCGACACCAGCGAGAGCTCGAGGATCGGCGCGCAAGCGGCCCTCGCCGCAGCCGAGCTTGATCCGGACAAGTACCTCGATCTTCACTTCGAGCTCATGAGCTCAAGCGGAACGATCCCGCAATCCCAGGTTCGTCAGATTGCGGAGAGCGTCGATCTCAACTGGCGACGCCTGCAAGGCGTCATGGACGATCCCGAGACCCAGGGCCAGCTCGACGATACGGTCGACCTGCTCTACCAGATCGGCGCGAACGGCACCCCGGCGTTCATCGTCAACGGCGAGATGGTCCCCGGAGCGAACATCGCGCGCCTTGACGAGCTGCTCGCCAGCGGCCTCGCGATCGCAAGCTCGGACGTGGGAGAATAGCCATGCCCCTGTTGGTCAATCCGTGCGCGCCGCGCACGCGGCTCATCGCCTTGGCGCTCGCGACCGCCCTCGGGACGGCCGCCCCCGCGCTCGCTCAGGACGACCCGATCAACTTCGGCGACGACTCATCACCCTGGGCGAACGACGGAGAATGCGACGACCCGCGCTTTGAAGGCCCGGGCATGACCTCCACGGTGCTGCGCGACGTCGACCGCCGCCGCGACGCGACCGATTGCCGAACCGCCTACGAGGACGGCGAGCTGACTTTCTTGGGCGACGACGCCGGCCCCTCGGCCGAGCCCGCCGGACCGAGCACGATCGAACTCGGCGGCCGGGATCCGGTTGACATCGCGGACATTGACTTCGGCGATGATTCCAGCGTCTGGGCCGAGGACGGGGAATGCGACGATCCGCGCTTCATCGGCGAAGGCGTTGCGCTGGGCGCCAACCGGGGCAACCTGATGGCCGACGCGACCGACTGCCGCGCGATGGTCGAGCAGGGCCTGGCGACCTACGCGGGGGACATGGAGCCGATGTTCGAAGGCGTTCACGAGGACATCGACTTCGGCGACAACTCCGGCAGCTACCCCGACGACGGCGAATGCGACGATCCGCGGTTTTCAGGCTCGGGCGTCGCCTTCAGCCCGCGGCGCAGCGAAGCGGGCCGCGACGCGCACGACTGCCGGCAAGCCTACGACATGGGAACGGCGAGCTTTGACGGCGAACTCGAGCCGGTGTTCGAAGGCGTCTACGACGACATCGATTTCGGCGACAATTCGGGGAACTACCCCGAGGACGGCGAATGCGACGACCCGCGTTTCTCAGGCGACGGCGTTGCGTTCAGCCCCTTGCGCGAGGACGTCGGCCGGGACGCTCAAGACTGCTACGAAACTTATCTCGCCGGCACGGCGAGCTATGACGGCGAGCTGGAGCCTCTGTTCGAAGGCGTGCACAACGACATCGACT
>JASFUX010000306.1:0-3817 GCA_050050115.1 Maricaulaceae bacterium
GGGAACAACGACGGAGATCTTCACGCTGCGGCGCTCCCGGGCGTCGTCAGGCGCGGCGCGAATCGGCGCAGCATCGCGCCGACGAATTGGCCGCGAGGATCGCCCATTCCGCCGCTCTCACAACCACGCCGCCCAAGCGTCGGCCGGCCGTCGGCCGCGCGGCGCGTCTTAACGCGCGAGGGCGCATGAGCGCGGCGCCGCCGATCGTGATTTATGGCGTGGGCGCCGTTGCGCGGCTGGTGTTCTCGCATGTCCGTCGCCATCGCTCGGTTCTCGGCTTTACGGTCGACGATGCGGTGATCGCATCGGGTGACGCGCAGTTCTGCGGCCTGCCGCTTGCGCCCTGGAGCGTCGCCGGGAACGCCTTCGACCCGGCCGCCTGCGAAATGCTGATCGCCGTCGGTTTCCAAGAGATGAACGCCTTGCGCCGGACCAAGCACGCCGAGGCCAAGGCCAAGGGCTATCGGCTCGCGCGCTACGTCGACCCCAGCGTCATTCCGCACGACGGCGTGGAGATCGCCGAGAACTGCATCATTCTGGAGCACGTCTCGATCCATCCGGGCTGCCGGCTGGGCCCGAGCGTGTTCGTCTCGGGCAACGTCAATCTCGGCCATGACTGCGAGGTCTGCGAAGGCGCCTGGATCAACGCCGGCGTCGCGGTCGGCGGCGGGACGGTGATCGGCGAGAGCGCCTTCCTCGGCGTCGGCGCAACGATCGGTCACGGCGTCACCCTGGGCCCGCGGGTGTTCGTCGGCGCCAATACGCTGATCGACCGCGACGTCGAGGCGGACGCGGTGATGCTCTCCCCGCCGGGCGAGAAGTTCCGTCTCAAGAGCGAAGCCTTCCTGCGCTTCGCCCGCCTGCCCTGACGGGAACCGCGCCATGACGACCCTGTCGTCCCTCTTCTTCGCCGCTGCGTCGGCCGCCCCGGACAAGACCGCGCTCTCCTGCGAGGGCGAGACGCTGAGCTACGCCGCGCTGGCGCAGCGCGCGGCGCGGCTGTCGCACGGGCTCGCCGAGGCGGGCGTGCGCACCGGCGATCACATTGGCGTGCTGCTGCCCAACAGCGCCGACGCGGTGGCTCTCATGCTCGCCGCCGCCGACATCGGCGCCGCGATCGTCCCGCTCAACCCGACCGCGCCGCCCGACGCCGTCGCCCGCGCCTTCGCGGCGGCCGACGTCGCGCACGTCGTCGCCGAGCCGCAAGCGGCGCGCGCGCTGCAAGCAGGGGCGGACGCCGTTCCGAGCGGCGTGTTCGCGGTCGCCGGCGAAGACCCGCTGCCTACCGGAGCGATCAGCCTCGCAGCGTTGATCGCCGCCGCGCCGGCCGACGCGCAACCGCGCGACGCGGCCGATCCGGACGCGCCTTACATCCTGACCGCGACGTCGGGCTCGACCGGCGCGCCAAAGCCGATCGTGCTGAGCCAGACCACCAAGATCGCCCGCGCGCGGGCGGCTGCCGAACTCTACGGCGTCACCGCGGCCGACCGCGTGCTGGCTGCAACGCCGCTGCATCACTCCCTCGCTCAGCGCCTGGTGCTGCTGCCGCTGATCCTCGGCGCGACGGCGATCGTGATGGCGCGCTATTCGCCTTCCGCATGGATCCGCGCGGTCGAAAGCGAAGGCGTGAGCTTCACCATCGCCGTCTCCTCGCAGCTCGCCGGCATTCTCGAAGCGCTCGAGAACGATGCGACCGCTGAAACGAAGCGTTGCCCAAGCTTGCGCTGCATCGTTTCTTCTTCCGCCCTGCTCGAAACCGCAGTGAAGGAGAAGCTCCGTACGCGCCTCAGCTGCGACCTGCATGAATGCTACGGCGCCTCGGAGATCGCGATCGCGACCAATCTCGACGCGCGCCGCCCCGACGCGCCGCTCGCATCCGTCGGCGCGCCGGCGCCGGGCGTCGAGGTCCGCATCCTCGATGAGACCGGCGCGCCGCTGCCCCCGGGGGAGACCGGCGAGATCGCAGCCCGCACGCCGATGGCTTTCGTCGGCTATCACAAGCAGCCCGAACTGACCGCCGCCGCGCACGCGGACGGCTTTTTCAAGACCGGCGACCTCGGCTTTCTCGACGAAGCAGGCTGGCTCTACTTCCGGGGGCGGAAAAAAGAGCTGATCATCACCGGCGGCGCGAACGTTTATCCGAGCGACGTCGAGGCGGCGGTGGAGGACTTGGCCGGCGTCGCCGAATGCGCAGCCTTCGCGTTGCCCGACGAGCGTCTGGGCGAAGCGGTGGCTCTGGCCGTGGTCCGGGCTGAAGGAACGCAGATCTCCGCACGCGACATCCGCCTGGCTTGCGCGGACCGCCTCGCCGACGAGCAGCAACCGAGAAAAATCTTTTTCATCAACACCTTGCCGCGAAACGCCATGGGCAAGCTGATCCGCCGTGAATTGCCCGGTTTGGTAGAATCGACATCAATGACGTGATGAACGCGATCGCGCCGCCCGCCACCGCCGCGCCTTTGAAGCTCGGCTTCATCGGCGGCTCGGTGCGTTCGGCGGTCGGCTACGCGCACTACGCCGCCACGCGGATGGACGGGCGGTTCGCGCTCGAGGCCGGATGCTTCAGCACCAATCCGGAAATCAACGCCGAGACCGCCGCACGCTACGGCGTCGCGCCCGAGCGCGCCTACGGCGACTGGCGGGCGCTGGTCAAAGCCGAGGCCTCGCTCGACGCCGTCGTGCTGCTCACCCCGACGCCGATGCACGCGCCGATGACGCTCGAGCTGCTCGCTGCGGGTCTGCCGGTGATCTGCGAGAAGGCCCTGGCGCGCGACGCGGGCGAGGCGAAGACGCTGCACGATGCTGTGCGGATGTCGCGCGGGTTCCTCGCCGTGACCTACAACTACTCGGGCTATCCGATGGTGCGCGAGCTGCGGGCGCTGATCGACGAAGGCGCTCTCGGCGAGATCGTCCAGATCCACGCCGAGATGCCCCAGGAAGGTTTCATCCGCGCTGACGGCCCGGGCGGTCCGGTGACGCCGCAGGCCTGGCGGCTCAAGGACGGCGTTCCGCCGACGCTGCATCTCGATCTCGCGGTGCACCTTCATCAGCTGGTCTTCTACCTGACCGGCCTCAAGCCTGTAGAAGCCACCGCGATGCAGGACGGCTTCGGCCGTTTTGAGGATGTCGTCGACAACGTCTCCGCGCTCGCGCGCTATTCGAACGGCGCGGCGGCGAGCTTCTGGTTCACCAAGTCCGCGCTCGGCCCGCGCAACGGTCTGCGTTTGCGGCTCTACGGGACGAAGGCCGCGGCCGAATGGGTACAGGCCGAGCCCGAGGCGATGACGATCGCCCACGCCGACGGCCGGCGAGAGGTCCTCGACCGCGCCGGAGCGGTGCGCGTGGCCAACGCGCCGCGCTATACGCGCTTCAAGGCCGGCCATCCGGCGGGCTTCCTCGAAGCCTTCGCCAATCTCTACCTCGACATCGCCGACTGCCTCGACCAGCACCGCGCCGCCGGCGCCTGGACGTCATCGGAGGTCTTCGGCGCAGAGCTGGCGCTCGAAGGGCTGCACTTCCTCGAAACGCTCACGCAGGCGGCGGAGCGGCGAGTCTGGCTGAAGACCGAAGGCCAGGACTACCAGCAGCGGCTCGCGGCGTGACGGAGCGCGAACGATGACGCAAAACGCGCGCGATCTCGTTCTCGCCCTGTTGCGCGCCAAAGGGCCCCTGCCCGACGGCGCGGCGCTTGATGAATTCGACTACGTCGACTCCGGCCACGTCGACTCGCTGGGGCTGATGAAGTTCATCGCCGCGCTCGAAAGCGCGCTCGACATCGAGCTCACCGACGCCGACATCGAGTCCGACCGTTTTCGCG
>JASFUX010000307.1:0-3810 GCA_050050115.1 Maricaulaceae bacterium
TCGAGGACGTGAACCTCTACGCCGCCGACGCGATCCTGACCGACGCTTGCGGCTGGTCGGGCGCGGGCGTTCACGCCGAGAGGCTGACTGCGTTCGGCGAAAAGGTCGGTTCCGCGCAGGCACAGGAATGGTGCGCCCAGGCGAACGCCAACCCGCCGGTGTTCAAGCCCTACGATCGCTTCGGCCGCCGGATCGACGAGGTGAGCTTCCATCCCGCCTATCATGAGTTGATGGCGCTCGGTCTCGGCGCGGGCGTGGCTGGCGCGGCGTGGAACGTGAGCGAGGCGGGCCATTCTCTGCATGCGGCGCTGTTGTTCCTGATGGGGCAAGCCGACTACGGCGTCTGCTGCCCGATGTCGATGACCTATGCGGTGCGCCCGGCGCTCGACGCCGCGCCGGACGTCGCCGCCGAGTGGGGCCCGCGGGTGACCGTCGAGGATTACGATCCGCGGTTCATCCCCGCGGCGGAGAAGCGCGCGGCGACCATGGGCATGGCGATGACCGAGAAGCAGGGCGGTTCGGACGTGCGCGCCAATTCCACCAAAGCCGAGCGCCAGACCGACGGCTCCTACGTGCTCACCGGGCATAAGTGGTTCTGCTCGGCGCCGATGTGCGACGCCTTCCTCACGCTGGCGTATGCGGACGAAGGCCTGACCTGTTTCCTCGTGCCGCGCTGGACGTCGAGCGGCGAGCGCAATCCGATGGAGATCCAGCGGCTGAAAGACAAGCTCGGCGACCGGTCGAACGCGTCGTCTGAGATCGAATACCGCGGCGCCTGGGCGAGCCGCGTCGGTGAAGAAGGGCGGGGGGTGCGCACCATCATCGAAATGGTGCAGCTGACCCGCTTTGACTGCGTGATCGGCTCGGCGACGCAGATGCGGCATGCGCTTTCGCTCGCCGCGCATCACGTCCAGGGGCGCGCGGCGTTCCAAAAGAAGCTGATCGATCAGCCGCTGATGCGCGCCGTGATCGCCGACCTGGCGCTCGACGCGGAAGCCGCCGTGGCGCTGACGTTCCGCCTCGGCATGGCGCTCGACCGCGCCAAGGACGATCCGAACGAAGCGGCGCTCGCGCGCATCGGCTTGCCGCTGGCGAAATATCTCGTCACCAAGCGCTGCCCCACGGTGGTCGCCGAAGCGCTCGAGTGCTTCGGCGGCGCCGGCTACGTCGAGGAAGGGCCGATGCCGCGCCTGTTCCGCCAGTCGCCGCTCAACGGGATCTGGGAAGGCTCGGGCAATGTTATCGCGCTCGACGTGATGCGCGCGCTCGCGCGTGAGCCGGCCGCCCCGGCGGCGCTCGTCGCGGAGATCGCCGCGGCGGACGCCGGCGACGGAAAATTCAAGACGCTGTCGGAGAACGTCGAAGCCGTGCTGGCGCGGCCGCCTGAAGAAGCGCGCGCGCGGCACAATGTGGAATGGCTCGCGCTCGCGTTCGCGGCGGCGGTGCTGAGCCGCTTCGCGCCGGCGGCGGTCGCGGACGGATTCATCGCGCGGCGGCTGGAGAGTGCAAGCCTGACCTTTGGCGCGCACGGCGCGAGCATCGACGAAGACGCGTTGATCGCACGCGCGGCGCTGGCCACTTAGCGCGTGTACGGACCGACGCCGCGCCGAAGCGCGCGGCTGGAATCGACCAGCAGAACGCGCTGGCCCGGAAAGTCGAGCACCAGGGTCATCTCGGCGAACAGCCGCGCGCCGAGCATCGTCGTCACGCCGTACTCGGCGAAAACGTCGAACACCGCCGGCCGCAACAGCGCCATGCGCGCGTCTTCGTAGATGAAGTCGCCGAGAGCGAGATCGCCGGAGCCGAGTTCGCTGAACGTGGTCGTGCCGTATGCGAAGTCGGTCAAGACGGCTCTGAACGAACCGGTTTCGAGGTCCGCCTGCGCCGCGAGCTCCGGGTCGACGATGAAGCCGCGGTAGCCAGTGTCGATGAAGGCGACGCCGTCTTGATCGTTCAACTGATGCGCGACGAAAGGAAAATCGTATGCGTTCGCCCGCATCTCCAGCCGCGCGCGGATCCTTCGCGGGTTCGGCTCGACGTAGCCGTCGCTCCACAGGCGGACGATTTCGTTCGGCCCGTCGATCTCGACGGCGAACCGCGACAGCACGTCGAGACCGAGCACGCCTTGAGCGCCGCGCGGGCCGAGGTCGTGCACGAGAATGCGCGCCAGCTCGATGTCGCGCCCGCCGAACTCGATCTGCGCGGGGACATACGTGGTCAGCTCCGCGCTGCTCGACAGTCCGACGATGGTCACGGCCTCGCCGATCGGCGCGAGGCCGGCCTCTTCGATCAGATCGTCGTCGAGGACCGTCGCGCCCGCGCCGGAGTCGAGCAGGAAGGCGTAGGGCCCGCGCCCGTTGAGCATGACCGGAACGAACACCCGGCCGTCGTCCGCGCGAATGACCGCGAGAGCGTCGGGGCGCGGTCCGGCGGCCTCCGTCGCGCAGCCGCAGAGCGCGAGCAGGGCGATCGCGATCGCCGGCGCTCTCCGGCCCGGACGGCGGCGGGCCGGGCGGGGCGTTGGAAGACGGCGCGCCGCAGGAGAATGCATGTGAGGCCCTATCGCTCGAACGTCGTCTGCTGGAACACGCGCGTTGTCCGGGCCTGGCTGAAGCTGCTGCGCCGCTCGACGACGAAGATGCGCTGGGCGGGAAAATCGAGGACCAGAGTGACGCTCGCAAAGAGGTCCGCGCCCAGCAGCGCGCTGATCTCGTTCTCTGCGAGGTGCTCGAACACCAGCGGGCGGGCGAGCGCCATTTCGATCCTGCTCCATTCCGCGCCCGCCATCGAGACCGTGCCGCGGCCGATGCGCCGCACCGGGAGGTCCGTGTTCGTCAGATCGCTCAGCTCCTCGTCGGTCCGGCTTCGGGCGACGCGGGCGAGATCGGCGAAGTCAGGATCGACGATGAGCCCGCCGATGCCGGTGTCGATCAGCGCGGCGCCGCGCGCCCGGTTGATGTCGTACTCGACGATGGGCAGACCGAAGGCATTGGGCGCAATCTTGATCTCGGTGGCGTTGTCGACGGCGCGGCGGGGCGCATAGCGGCCATGGCTCAGCCCCAGGACCTGCCGCCGCCCGTCGATCATCACCGCGTAGCGCGAGAGCGCGTCAAGGCCGAGCACGCCGCGCGCGCCGGGCTGGTCGAGGTCGTGCACGAGCAGCCAGTCGAGCTCGACCGTGTCGGTTCCAAGACCAAGACGCGCCGGCGCGAACGCCGGCAGGGCGACGGCGCTCTCGAGCCCGAGGATGGTCAGCTCGAAGCCCTGCGAGACCAGCTCGAGCTCGGCGGCGAGCGACTGATCGACGATCGTCGCGCCCGCTGCGGTGTCGACGACGAACGGGTAAGGGCCGATATCGTTGATCACGACGTCGATCAGTATACGCCCATCTCTCGTGCGCGCGAACGGCAGCTCGTTGACCGGTTCGAGCGGCTCGATGAGCGCGCACGCGCCCACCGCCGCCGTCGCCAGGGCGAGCAACGCTCTCATGCGCGGGGCCTCAAGACACAAATCCGATATGGCTGTCCCGGCTCCATGATGCACCTGAGCCTATTCACCAAATTGACCAAAACCTCGCTCGACCGGTTGAAGGTCCAATGCGCGCTGACGTCGTGGAACGAGGATCAGCACGGTCTGCTCCGGAAAGTCGAGCACCAGGGACACGTCGTCAAACATGCGCGCGCCTACAAGCGCCGAAACGTCCTGTTCGAGGAAGTACTCGAATATGGCGGGGCGGGTCAGCGCCATGGACGTTTGCTCCCAGGTCGCGCCGCCCAGCTCGACCGTGCCGCGGCCGACGCGGCCGAGCGA
>JASFUX010000308.1:0-3783 GCA_050050115.1 Maricaulaceae bacterium
TCGTCTCTCCCGGCAAGTTCCGTGTCGGGACTGAAGCGCGTTCTGAGCTTCAACGTGTCGGACACACTCTTGTGAAGCGACTTTAAAATCTCGTAAAATTCTTGGCTTGGGTTCTCCACTACTAGGCCCAATTCTCGCGCATCTCGGCGATTTATTGTGTGATCGTGGCTTCCACTTTCGCTACAAAGAAACGAGACTATTGCTTCTTTACGATCGTCGTCGATGTCTTGGTTGCTGAGGAGCTTCTTGGCCAGGAACCTGATCTGCGTGCGTGTACGGAAAATCTGACCAAGGACCAAGGGGTGAATGTTCGACGCCAGATGCGTGAGAACATGCGAGAGCGAGGCGGGGTCTTTGATATTCAGGCTGTCCTGCGCGATGTCCAGATAGCCCTGCAGTGCTTCGACGCTGACAGGCGCACGATGCTTCGGAGCGCTTGGGATCGGCGGGTTGAGTGGGTGGTTCAGGCTCGGGTCTATCGGGCCAAGAGTTGCCTGCTTGGTCATGACGATCCGATTTGCGCCGAGGCACATCAAAGTTCCGGCCGAGTGCGCCTTGGAGATCACTATGATCTCAAGCTCCTCGCAGAACGTGCGCAGAAGGTTGATCAATCGCCAGGCGGCCGCCGAGTTCCCGCCCGGCGTGTACAGAATCAAGGTCAGCTTCTCGATCGGCCAGAGTTCGTCCAGATGGTCGACGAAGAGGTCGATCACATCCGGGCCGATCTGGGTCTCCATCTCCGGGCGATCGCCGGTGACAAAGTGGATGACCTTCGAACCGCGCTCCTTCTCGATGGTTTCGTAGAGATCCTTGCGGACTGCGAAGCCGGTGGGATCGTCGGCTGGTTGTGTTGTTGTCGTCTGGGCCATGGCTGGTTGAATAGATTGATTTGGGCCGCGGTCCACCGCCGCCGCGCATTGGTCTGAGCATAACTCAATGAGTGGTGGGGGAGGATTGTGGCGTCGCAGCGGCAACCGGCTACCTGTCGCGCGAAGTTACGCCGTAGTTACCCGACGCTCCGCTCTCGGAGAATGGGTTCCGCCAATCCTTTGAAACACATAGAGATTTATGGTGGGCGCGGCTGGGATTGAACCAGCGACCCCTACGATGTCAACGTAGTGCTCTCCCACTGAGCTACGCGCCCCAAAACCCGCCGTTCTCGCCGATTTGGACGAGGCGGCGCGCGGGTCGGGACTTCTAGGCGCGCAGGCGAAGAAGTGTCAATCGCCCGCCGCCGGGTTCTGGGTTTTGGGGATTGGGTTCTGGGTTTTAGGGTTCCAAGGATTGAAGACTTCGGCGCGGCGCATCGCTTTGCGCCCCCGGTCGCCCAAAACCCAACCCCCAAGACCCAACACCCAAAGAGCTGCGTCCCGAACACCGTTCACGCCCGGTTCAGCCGCGGTGTGATGAAACGATCCCCTGCGATAAAGCGTTCATCCATATTATTGGACGGCGCGGGTTTCGTTCGCCTCGATTTGGGCCCAATCTAGGCCCAGACGCGCGGCGTCAGAGAGTTCCATCTTGTCCCTGGGAGGGGAGTAAGCCCGATGAAACGCCTAGCTTCAGTTGCGATCGCGCTCGTCCTTGCGGCGGGTTGCACCACCATCGACCCGGCCACCGGCCGAGCCAGCCAGACCAACGCTCGCACCGGCGCGCTGACCGGCGCGGTGATCGGCGGCCTTCTGGGCTGTGCGTCCAACACTGGGGAATGCACCGAGAACGCCGCCATCGGTGCGGTCGCCGGCGCCGCGATCGGCGGCGGCATCGGCGAATACATGCGCCGCCAGCAGCTTGCGCTCCAAGAAGAGCTGTCGGGCACCGGCGTCGGCATCCAGCGCGAAGGCGACAACATCCGCCTGATCATGCCCGGCGATGTGACCTTCTCGACCGCGTCCTCGAACATCGATCAGAGCTTCTTCCCGGTGCTCAACGACGTTGCGGCGGTGTTCGTGGAATACCCGGCGACGCGGGTGGAGATCACCGGTCACGCTGACAGCCGCGGCGACGAGCAATACAATCTCGAACTGTCGCACCAGCGCGCCTTGAGCGTCGGCAACTACCTGATCTCGCGCGGCGTGGCGGGCAACCGCATCTACGCTTACGGCGCGGGCGAGAACCAGCCGATTGCGACCAACGACACCGAGGTCGGCCGCGCGCGCAACCGCCGCGTCGAGATCCTGCTGATCCCGGCGAACGCGATGTAGCCTTCTTAGAGGCGATCGACGCCAGCAAGAAGGCGGCCCTCCTAGAGGGCCGCCTTTTTCGCGTCCTTGACCGGGTCCTTCGCGCGAGGCGGAGCTTCGAGGATCTCGGCGCTCGCGCCGTCTTCGTCGTTTGCCGGATGCGCGCTTTCCGGATCGGGCTCGTCGAACGCTTCGACGCCGCCCGCAGCGCTGCTCTCGGGAGGCGAGCCGCTCTGCGGGCCGGGATCGGGCGGGGTCTCGATCGCGCCGCCGGCCGAGTAGACCACCGCCACCCCGCCGTCCGGGGTCGGCGCGAGTCTAAGATCGCCGCGGCGCTCGGCGATGGTGCGGATGAAGTTGCGATAGGTCGAGCAACCCATGAACGGCCGCGCGCCCGAGGAGGTGAAGGTGGGAAAGCCCGACAGGCTCTTGATGATCCGTGCACGGTTCAAGATCATGCCGGGACGCTCGGCGGCGAGCCGGGCGATCTCTTCGCCCGCGCCGTCAAGGTCGAAGCCCGGACCCTCGCCTGCGCGGACCGCCTGGTAGGTTTCCTCGGAGAGCTCGATCTGGGGCGCGCCGCGGCGCGAGCGAGTGGAGATGAGGCCCTCCTGGCGCTCGGCGATCGCGTCGACGAAGGCGTCCTCGGCGCCCCAGCCGAGCCAGCGGTCTTCGTCCGCGCCCGCCACGGTGAAGCCGTCGACCCGCGCCATCAGCCGCGGCAGCCGCTCGCGCTCCATCCGGCGCACGCCGCGGCCCATGAGATCTCTAGCAACGATCTCGCCGGCCTGGGCGAGGGACTTCTGGTTGCGGTCGCGCGCCCGGCGCAGCCGCCGCGTCGTCTTGTTCGACACCGGCAGCGGCCCGACGGTGACCTTGCCCCAAAGTCCGCGGCGCACCCTGTAGGCCTCGAGCGGCGTCTGGGCCGCGTCGGTCAGAGCGTTCCGGGTGATCACCAGATCGGCGCGGGCGCGATAGACCGCCGAGGAGACGTCGCGCTCGTCGACCAGGGTGACCACTTGGCGATCGTGATCTTGGAGCCGGTCGACAAGGGGGACGAAATCGGTGTCGGTCGAGATCAGGATGAACTCCTGGATCGGCTCTTCGCCCGAGAGCGCCTCGAGCGCGTCCATGGCCAGGACCATGTCGGCGGTGGACTTTTTCGATTTGGCTTCCGACCGGCAGGCGAAAGCTTCAAAGCCGGCCGCCTCGAAGGCTTCGCGATAGACCTCGTTGTGGGAGTTCCAGTAGACGCGCCGCAGCGTGATCCGCCGCCGGCGACCGCCCGGTTCGTGCCCGCCGGCCTCGAGCCACCGCAGCCACGCCAGCGGATTGTCGCCGAACTCGACGCACGTCTTGGAGATGACGTTGTCGAAATCGACGAGCAGGGCCGTCGGGATCGGGGGCCGGAAGGCGTTCAGCATGCGCGCTGGCAGGCTCCTCTGATTCAAAGCCGGCCGCCAATCCCCCCGGCAGGGCGGCCGGCGACGCGCCCCGGGCAAGCGATGCGAAAATAAGCGCCGCAGGGGAACCCCGCGCCGCCGGCTCGCCTCAATTGCCTAGCGCACCTCGCATTTACGGGGGACTCGGATCACAAGAG
>JASFUX010000309.1:0-3760 GCA_050050115.1 Maricaulaceae bacterium
TCGATCCGCTTGGCGTCGACGCTCAGCTTGATCGCGCCTTCGTCGGTGAACTTCACCGCATTCGACATGAGGTTGTAGAGCACCTGCCGCATGCGGACCGGATCGCCGACGATCACGGAGGGCGCGTGCGGGCTGATGCGCGCTTCGAACACGAGCTGCTTCTCCGCGATGCGCCCGCCCCAGAGCGTATCGAGCCGCTCGACCACGGCGTGGATGTCAACCTCGCCGTCGTCGATGTGGAGCTTGCCGGCGTCGATCTTGGAGAAGTCGAGGATGTCGTTGAGGATCGACAGCAGCATCTCTCCGCCGTCCTGAATCGCTTCGAGCTGTTCGCGCTGGGCCTTGTTTAGATCGGAGTTGAGCAAGAGGCGCGACATGCCGAGCACGCCGTTCATCGGCGTGCGCAGCTCATGGCTGACGACGGCGAGAAAGTTGGACTTGGCGCGGCTTGCCTGCTCAGCGGCGGCCTGACGCTCGAGCGCCTCCTCTTGTGTGGCTCGCAGGTCAGCGACGAGCTGCAAGTGGTTGGCGCGCACCATGTGGGCGGTTGGCACGAACAAAACCGTCGAGAGCAGGACGGCGGCCCCGCCCAGCAGTCCGATTCCGCCCGGGATCAACGCAGACACGACGATCATGACCAGCAGACACGACACGGGGATCGAAATCCCAATCCAATAGGACATCCCGATCTGGTCGACCCGACTCGATGCGTTCGCCGACGCGCCGGTCAACCACATGAAGGCGAAGAGCGGCCCCGCCGTCTCCCAGCTGAACCAGGCGATGGGCGCGAGACTGACGTATGACAAAGAGGCGAGCCCAAGCGTGAACCAGCTTGCATAGAGCCAAGCGCGTCGCGCGCGCGCGCTCGCTGCGCCCAAACGGCGGTGAACGAGATAGTCGACCGTTTGCGCTCCAAGCGCGACGCCGAGCCAAACCAGCGGGACGATCGTCTGAACCGCGAAACCGACAAATCCGGCGCCCAGCGCAAGGGCGAGCAAGCGTCCGGGGAACGACCCCATGCGCTCCTTGACAGCGTCCGCCGCAAAGCCGTGCGACTGCGCAATATCTTCCTGTGTATGCGCGGTCGTCGCGGCCATGCTCGCCGTTCCTCACTCTCTGCAGAGCGAGAAGGCTAGGCGATCTCAGCTAAATCCCGCCTAATCCGCAGATTCAAATTGTAGCTATTCGTCCAGCGGACGGCCCGGCTACTCCGAAAGCCGCTCCATCTCCTCGTCGGAGATGTCGAAGTTGGCGAAGACGTTTTGGACGTCATCGGAATCTTCGAGTGCTGACAATAGCTTGAGCAAGGTCGCCGCCTTGTCGCCCTCGATCTCGATGGTGTTCTGCGGCTTCCAGACGATGGCCGCCGACTGCGGCTCTCCGAAGGACGCCTCGAGCGTCTTTAAGACTTCGGAAAGGTCCTCGCGCGCGCAGGTGATGACGTGGCCGTCTTCATCCGAAACGACGTCTTCGGCCCCCGCCTCGATCGCGGCTTCGAGCACCGCCTCCTCGTCGCCGGCTTCTGAGCCGAACCGGATCTCGCCGACGTTGTCGAACATGAACGCGACCGAGCCGGTCTCGCCCATGTTTCCGCCGTTCTTCGAAAAGGCGGCGCGCACGTCGGAGGCGGCGCGGTTGCGGTTGTCGGTCGACACTTCGACGATCACCCCGATCCCGCCGGGGCCGAAGCCTTCGTAGCGGATCTCCTCGTAGTTCTCGCCCTCCCCGCCCGAGCCTTTGGTGATGGCCCGCTCGATGTTGTCCTTGGGCATCGACTGGCCCTTGGCGTTGGCTACGGCGAGCCGCAGCCGCGGGTTCATGTCCGGGTCAGCGCCGCCCATCTTGGCGGCGATGGTGATCTCTTTGGACAGCTTGGCGAACACCTTGGCTTTCTTGGCGTCCTGACGCCCCTTGCGGTGCTGGATGTTCGCCCATTTGGAATGCCCGGCCATGGCCGCCCTCGATGTTTCTTGCGTTGCAGATCGGGGGCTTCGTCTAGCCGACGCCGCAAGGCCATGGCAATGGGATGGGGTGCGCCGAGATTGGGCGCCGGGACCTGAGGAGAGACCGCCATGCCGAGCCCGATCAGCCGCCGCCAGCTTCTTCGCACCTCGGGCGGAGCCGGCCTCGCCGCGCTCAGCGCGGGCGCCCTAGCCGGCTGCGAGACGACGTCGGCCAGTTCGGGCGGCGCTCCCTCCGCCCCCAGCACCGGCTTTCCGCAGATCGCCGACACGGCGACCCGGCTCGACGCCGCCAAGGTCGCGTCGCTGCGCGATGCCGGTGTGAAGACGGTCTTCCGCTACTATTGCCACCTGCCGCCGAGCCTGCCGGAGAAGGACCTGACGCCCGACGAGGCGCGGACCATCCTCGACGGCGGCCTGTCGATCGGCGCGGTGTTTCAGCACTACAACAACTGCTTCCGCACCTTCGAGAACCGCTGGGGGCCCGAGGACGCGGCCCAGGCGCTCACTCAAGCAGCGGCTGTCGGACAGCCGCGCGGCTCGGCGATCTACTTCGGCGTCGACGGCGACTGGCCGTACCAGGAGATGGTCGACCCGGTCCTCGCCTACTTCGAAGCCGTGAACGAGGCGTTCGAGGGCTCGGGGATCGACGTCGGCGTCTATTCGAACGGCTGCATCTGTAACGCGGTCGCCGAGCGGGGGCTGGCGTCCTACTTCTGGCTGTCGGGCTCGACCGCGCACACCGGCACCCAGGCGTTCTACAACCTCGGGGGCTGGACCCTGTTCCAGAACGCGCTCGACATAACGTTGCCAGGCGGCTTTCCGATCGACGCCAACCTCGTCAATCCGGCGCGCGGAGGCTACTTCGGGCAGTTCGACGCCCGCGGCGCGCAGACCGCGGCGCATGCGGCGTCCGACGTGAGCGCGCTCTTCAACGGACGCCGGTTCCTTGCCGCGAACGCCGACTTGAAAGCTGCGCCCGATCCGGCTTCAGCGACTCTGGCCAGCGTGCGCAAGGACCGCAACGTGCGAGTTCTCGAAAACTCAGGCGGCTGGAGTCGCGTGCGCACTCAAGAAGGCGGGACCAGCGCCGGAGGCGCGTCGGTCGACGGATGGGTCGCGACGGCTGCGTTGACATCGATGGAGCGCTTCCCTGACGGAACGACCGCTTACGGACTTTGCGGCTCGAGCTCTTCGCCGACGGACGACTACAAGTACCAGAGCTGCGCGCGGGCGACGTTCCGCAATCGCTAGTTCGAACGCGCCTAAGAGGCCGCAGGACGCAGGTCGGGCGGGCGGACGAGCACGCGGATCTCGCGCAGCTCGACCCAGCCGCTGTCGCCTTCGGCGTCCGACCAGATGATCGTGCCGAACCCGGCGCGCGCGGCGCCGGGGGGCACGTCGCAGACCACGCGCTTGGTCTCCCACTGCGTCTCGACCGGAACGCGCATCCAGCCCGAGTCCGTCACCCCCGGCGCGACGCATCTGACGAACATCGACTCGGTCGGCGTCTGCATCGAGGAACGGGCGGTCAGGTCGAGGTTCATCTGGCCGCCCTCGTAGATCCGCGTCAGCTCGATCGGGAAATGATAGTGCACGCCGTGATTGCTCTCGCGCGCGAACTCCCCGGAGGACCGCAGGATCGCGCGGCGGGCCCCGCGCGGCCCGACGACCTCGAACTCGGCGTTTTCGTTCACGGTGAAATTGAACAGCCGCTCGTCGGAGATGGAGAAGCCGTCGTACGGCACGGTCGATAGCTCGGCCGCCCAGACGGCCTGGCGCTCAAGCCCGGGCTTGAG
>JASFUX010000310.1:0-3745 GCA_050050115.1 Maricaulaceae bacterium
CGGTGCGTTCGGCCGGGCGTCCGGGCAGGGAAGCCTCGCGGATCCGAACAGCTATGCCGCCGCGCATGATAGCGCGCTCTGTCAGCCTGGTAAGTATGGACCCCAGAGCCTGAGATCAAGCTGACTTCAAGACGCTGTCGAGAAGCTTGCCCGATAACACCATGAGTCGCGGCCCATCCGTCCAGAGCAACGCCGCCGTCACATCTTTTTGAGGATAGAGCGCTCTCAACACCGCCCGATAGGCGGCCATCTGCTCGAGATAGAGCCGGCCAACGTCCTCAGGTTGATCGGGCGGCGGCCGGTCGGTCTTGAAGTCGACGATCAACACTTCGTCCGCGGTGATCGCCAGCCTATCGACGCGGCCGTTGACCACGACGCCTTTCGGCAAATACGGCGAGCCGCCGGCGACCGGGGCCTCGGCGCGGCTGTCCGGGCCGAAGAGCGGAGCGAATTTTGGATCGTCGAGGATGGCGAAAGTCTCAGCGGCGAGCGCCGCCTTGGCCGCGTCATCCAGTCCGTCCTCGCCCTTCAAGACATGCTGCGCCGCCTCCTCACGCCGTTCGGACGCGACCTCGGGCAACACCTCGAGCAAACGGTGGATGAGCCGACCGCGGCGGAAGCGTTGCGCGCCACCCTTGGCGAGCGGCGAAAGCGCGGGCGGCGGCGCGACGGTTTCGGACAGCCCTTGTGCGGGAGAGACCATGCGCCGCGCGCGGACGACGGGCGGCGCCGGCGCGGTCGCCCAAGCGGGCAAGCTAGTCGCTTTCTCCGTTGCCGGAGCGCCTACCTCAACCGACGTCGCCGCTCTGCCTCCGCCGCCGAGCCGCAAGCCCTCGCCCAGCTCGTGCTCGAAGGCCGTCGCATCAGCGGCCTTCATGCCGGCTTCGACGAGACTGTGCCAGCTCATCGGATCGACGGTCGTTCCTGGCTCGGGCGCGCAGACGATCAGGCGGTCCTCGGCGCGGGTCATCGCCACATAGAGGAGCCGCAGCCGCTCGGCGTTCTCCGCCGCATCGCGCGCGTTGCGCAGCTCCCGGGCGTACGCAGGATCCTCGGCCTTGGTGGGCGACCAGACCACGCCGGCGTCTTCAGTGATGAACGGGTCTGCGCTGCGCCTACCGGCCTTGGGCGCGCCGAGGTCGGGGACGATCACCACGGGCGCCTCGAGCCCCTTCGCGCCATGCACGGTCATCACGCGAACCGCGTCGCCCGCCTCTCCGCCGTCGCGCTTGACCTGGACGTCGTCGTTCAGCGTCTCGTGCACGAAACGTTCAAGCGACGGTGCGCCACGACGTTCATGCGCCAGCGCGCGCGACAAAAGCTC
This sequence comes from Maricaulaceae bacterium, assembly GCA_050050115.1. Taxonomy (GTDB): domain Bacteria; phylum Pseudomonadota; class Alphaproteobacteria; order Caulobacterales; family Maricaulaceae; genus JASFUX01. The sequence goes on from JASFUX010000310.1 coordinate 1,325, forward strand.
CTCGACCGGGTCTTCGGCTTCGGGTCCAAGCCGATGGTAGAGCCGCCGCGCGTAGCTCTCCCCGGTCGGGCTGCGGCGGTCGATCAGGCCAGCGAGAAACTTGAACGGCCCCTCGCGCTCGGCCCGCTCGATCAGGTCTTTTGCCAGCGTCGCGGCTTCGGCGAAGCGCTTGTCCTTGCTGTCACGCAGCGCATGCCAGAGGCGACCCTTGCGGCCCCAGGCGAGATCGAACAGCGCTTCCTCGTCGATCGGCGGCGCGTCCAAACCGGCGGGATGCACGAGCGGCGACTTCAAGAACTCCGCCAGCGCCAGGTCGTCCTCGGGCAGAAGCGCCACGCGCGCCGCGCCGAGCAGGTCCTCGACCGCCAGCTCGGCCTTCAAGGTCATCCGGTCCGCGCCGGCCACGGCGACGCCGTAGGACTTCAAGCGCCGGATCACCGTCTCAAACACCGCATCACGCTGGCGCACGAGGATCATCACGTCGCCGGCCCGCATCGGCCGCAAGCGAACCAGCCCCTCTTCCTTTTCGGCCTTGCGGTCGGCTACGCCCTCACCGTTGGCGATCCAGTCGCGCACGTTCCGAGCGATCCGGTCAGCCAACCGCGCCTTGGGGTCGCCCTGCTCGGGCGCGTCGACGGGGGCCCAGACGTCCTCGGGCTCAAGCGTTTCGCGGCGCGGCTCAAGCGGCCACCATTCGACCAGCCCCGGCGCGGTGGCGCGCGAAGCGCGATGGCGGACGACGTCGCCGCCCGGCGGGCCGTCCGCGCCGAAGAGCGCCGCCTCGACCGCCGGCAGCTGGAAGGTCGCATCCACCGCCTTGAGAACTTCGGGCGCGCACCGGAACGAGGTTTCGAATGTGATGGAGCTGAACGCTTCGCCGCCGGCGACGACGCGTTTGTCGAGGTCGCGACTGGCTTTCAGGAACCGCACCGGGTCCGCGCCCTGGAAAGAGAAGATCGACTGCTTTTCATCTCCAACGATGAAGGTAGTCCGCTTCTCGCGCCGCGCGCCGGCGCCAGCGTAGAACTCCGTCGTCAGAGCTTCGATCAGATCCCATTGCTCGGGCGCGGTGTCCTGCGCCTCGTCGACGAGCACGTGATCCACCCCGCCATCGAGCTTGTAGAGCACCCACTGCGCCGCCGCGGCATGCGTGAGTAGCCGCCGCGCCGCCTCGATCAGGTCAGTGAAGTCGAGCGCATGCAGCCGGCGTTTTTCATCCGCATAGGCCTTCAGATAGGCCTCGGCGATGATCAGTCCCGCGCGCGTGAGATCGAGCAGCGCGGCGGCCCGCACCCGCTCGCGCGCCTCCTCCATGCGCCTGATCTCCGAACCGTAGCCGGTCTTGCTATCGCCGAACAGCCGGGTCAGCGCCGGCGTCTCGGCGACGGTCTTCTTGGTGCCGAAACTCGCGCGGAAGTCCCCGGCTTGGGTGGTGAGCGCGTCGAGGTAGAGGTCATAGGCGCGCGCCGGATCGGTTTCGGCCAACGCCCGCTCCAAGCCGGCGGCAAGGCCCTGATCCGTCGTCGAACCCCGACCAAGCGCAGCGGCGCACGTCTTGAGTTCCTCGACCGGCGCGTCTTCCCAGACGGCGCGCCGTTCCGACGCCGCGGTGGCGCCAACCGGAACGCCAAGTTGTTCCGCCAAAGCGTCGAGCCGTTCGTCGCCGCCCTTGCCGACGACGGAGCGAAACCGCACCGACCAACCGAGAAACGCCGCCATCGACTCGTCGTCGAGCCGCGCCGACAGCTCGCCGAACGCCGCCTTGAGGTCGCTCACCCGCTCGGCGCGCGACGCGACATGCCGGCGCGCGCGCGCAGCCGCGGCCGCAGCTTGGGCGTCGTCGAGAATCTCGAATCCCGGCTCGACGTCCGCTTCGAGCGGGAAGCGGCGCAACAGCCGTTCGCAAAACGCGTGAATCGTTTGCACGCGCAGCCCGCCTGGCGTCTCAAGCGCTCGGGCGAACAGCGCGCGCGCGTGGCGCAGCTCGGCCTCGGTGGTCGCGGGTGCTTCGGGGTCGAGCTTGGTCAGCGCGTCGACCAGCCCTTCGTCGCCCTTCACCGACCAGGAGCCGAGCGTCTGGAAGAGCCGGTCCTGCATCTCGTTAGCGGCGGTCTTGGTGTAGGTCAGGCACAAGATGCGCTCGGGCGGCGCGCCGCCCAGCAGTAGACGGACGACCCGGTCGACCAGCACCCGCGTCTTGCCCGCGCCCGCGTTCGCCGAGACGAAGACGTTCATCGACGGATCGGCTGCGGCGCGCTGGCGACGCGTGGCGAGGGCGTTGACCTCTTCGGCGGTCATCGGCTTGGCCGGCGTTTCGAGGCTCATGCGTCCTCCCCCGCCGGCGCCGACCATTCCTTCATTCGCGACAACCGATCGTAGTCGAGACCTTGGCGCAGCTTCTCCGCGCGCGCCCGCGGCTCG
>JASFUX010000311.1:0-3737 GCA_050050115.1 Maricaulaceae bacterium
AACGCCGTATCGGCCGTCGCCGCCTCTCCGGTGATCACGCTGGCGAGTCCGAAACCCCGCGCATAAACGCCGTCGGGCGTATAAACCGCAACGGCGACGCCGGCCGGAACGCCGATCTCGGCGAGCGCACCCTCGACGAACGCGTCGAGATCGCCGGCGATGGCCAGCGGCTGCGGCGCGGGCGCGGTGGCGCAGGACGCCAGGACGGCGAGCAACCCGCAGGCGAAGAACTTGGACGCTGTCGACATGGAACCCTCTTTGACCGGATCGTGCGGCGCAGCCTGTCAGGTTGCTCGCCCCGCGTCTTGGACGATCTTAACAAGCCGCGCCCGCCCAAACTTTCCGATGCGCGCCCGGCGTGCGCCCGGTGACGCGGCGGAACACGCGCGACATGTGGCTCTGGTCGTAAAAGCCCGCCGCCGCGGCTGCGGCGCACAGGTTGGCGCCGGCCGCCAGCTCTCCGATCGCCCGTCGCACGGCGTGCAGCTGGGCGTGGCAGGTGATGGAGACGCCGTAGCAAGCGCGAAACAACCGCGATGCGTGCACGGGATGCACGCCGGCTTGGCGCGCACGAGCGGCGATGTCGACGCCCGACAGCCCCGCCTGTTCCAAATCCTCTTTGAGCGCCCAGAGCCAACGCGGCGGCGACGGATCGCGCAACGGCGCGTCGGCGATCGCGGCCGTCATGTCGGTCGCGGCGGCCCGCAGCGCGACGCCGTCTTTCGCCGCGGCGGCTTCGAGCGCAGCCAGGGCGTGCCGCAGCGCGTCCGCCCCGCGCCGCAGCGACCAGACATCTTCAAGCACGCGTCCAAGCGCGCCGTCCCCCTCCTCGCAGAGGAATTCGATCGCGACCTGCAGCGCGCCGCCGGGCGCATATCTGTTCTCATGAACCGCGGTGCGGGATTTCAGCAGCACGTCGCCGGAACTGATCAACGCGGAGCCAGGTCGCGCCTCTTCGGCCACGCTGCCGCCCAACGTCATGGTGATGCGGGACAGGTCGTCGCGATGAGGCTTAAACACGGCGCTTGGCGCATAGAGCGTCGAGAGCACCCGAAGCTCGTCGTCTTCGAACAACACGCGATGGCGCAAGGCGCGAGACATCGCCGGAGCCCTCCCTTCGTTCCGACGAAGCCCCTTCCCCAATTACTACACTTGTAGCACTTATCGGCGCTGATGCAAATGCGCGCGTTCGAGTTGACCGCCGCGCTGCGCAGACAGCTCCGCTCCGGAACGAAAAAAAGCCCGCCCGCGTGATGTTCGCGGGCGGGCGATCGGTCCCGGCGCGTTCAGGAACTCACCGCTTCAAATACGTCATCGACGGGCCCGGCCGGCCGACGAAGCAGCTTTGGGTGAAGCCGTAGCGCTCGACGATCTCGACGATGCGGTTGGCCTCGTCCTGGCTCGGCGCGGAGAAGGCCGCGTGGTCGCCGTTCGAGAGCACCCGCCAGCTCGAACCCGAGCCGCTGACGGACAAAGCGTTCGGATTGATCGACACGCAGTCTTCGGAGTTCGCCGTTCCGCTTGCCGCGCCCGTCGGCGTCAGCCAGTAGGCGAGCGAGGCGTCCGGCCGGCCGACGAAGCACTGCTGGGTGAAGCCGTAGTGGCGGATGAAGTAGGCCGCGGTGCGCATCTCGTCGCGCTCAGAGCCCGCGTCGAGCATCCACATCGAGCCCGAGGTGACCTTCCAGCTGCCGTTCACCTCCTCGGCGCGGACGGTTTCGGGATCGAAGGCGATGCAGTCTTCGTCCGGGTTGGGAACCTGCGTCAGAGCGCCGATCACGCCGCCGATGACGCCCGGGTTGATCAATCCAGGATTGATCGTGATCTGCCGCATCAGGGTCGTCGTCGAAGAATAGTCCGTGCGCCCGCTGCCGTCGGTGAAGTGGGTGAAGGTCTGCGCCGACAGCGCGCCGTCCGCGGTGCGGTTGAGCACCACCGTGACCATCGAGAAGCCCTGGTTCCACGTCGCCGTGATCGCGGTCGTGTCATCGGCCGGATCGACGGCCGGGCTGGGCGCGTGCGCGCTGCCTGATGTCGCGCCCCAGTCGCAAGGATTGGGCGTGCACGCGCCGCGGCCCGTGACGGTGAGCGCGCCGCCTTGGTGCGCGATGTCGAGACCGACGAGCCCGCTGGAGTCCGGGTTCGACCAGGTTCCAAGCCAGTTTTCGAGAGGTTCGGCCGTCGCAGCGGACGTCAAGGCGAACGCGAGCGCGGCGCCGGCGAGCATGGAGCGTGTCATGAAAGGCTCCTCCCAACGTGTCGTCCCAAGCGGGCGGGAGGCTGCGCGCCGAGTGGGGCGGAAGCTGGACGGTTCTATGATTTCGGGGCCGGCGCGCGCCTTGTTTCGCCCGGCGAACGCCGGGCGAACACGGGCTCCGGTAACAGAAATTTAGCTTTGGCCGGACTATGCCGGAGGTTCAGGACCGGCGCACATGGACGATCGCAGAAACGAACAGCGAAGGCGCGCGCTCAAGGGCGCTGCAGTCTGGTTCAACGACCGCGCTTCGACGGTCGACGTGGTCGTGCGCGACCTCTCCGAGAACGGCTGCCGGATCAAGTCCGACGCCTACGCCTGGCTGCCCAAGAACTTCGAGCTATCCCTCGGTAACGGCGCGATCATCGAAAAAGCCGAAGTGACCTGGCGACGCGACGGCGAGGTCGGGGTCAGGTTCGTCAGCGCAGACGCTTCGCCGCAGACCGCCTCCGAGCACGCGTGATAGGCTCGCGCCGTCAGCGGCGGAGGCGGCGAGATGCGGCTCATTCCTCAGAGGTTCCTGGCGGCGCTGATTACGCTTGGCGCGACGATGTCGGCGTGCGTTGACGAGCCCGACGCCGCATTCACCACCCTCATTCCCGCCAGCCTGTTCGATGCGTTCGTCGCCGTCGAAGACGCCTACTTCGAGGAAACCGGCGTTCACGTCTCGCTGTCGTCCAGCGCCTCATCCGAAGCAGCGCGCCAGGTCATCCTCGGCGCGCCGGCGAACATCGTGGTCCTAGCCAACACGGCGCTGATGGACGATCTCGAAGCGCGCGGGCTGATCGACGCCGCGACGAGGCGCGAACCGCTCACCACGTCGCTGGTGCTGGTGGCGCCGGCGGATTCTCCGCTGTCGGAAGTGGAGATCGGGCCCGGCCTCGACCTCGGCGCCCTGCTCGGCCCCGACGGCCGGCTGTCCGTCGGCGATCCGGCGCATGTGCCCGCCGGCATCTACGCCCGCGCCGCCCTGGAGTCGCTGGGGCTGTGGGAGACGGCCGAGCCGCGCCTTGCGCCCGGCGCGAACGTGCGCGGCGCCTTGGCGCTGGTCGAACGCGGCGAGGCGCCGCTCGGGATCGTCTACGCGACCGACGCGGTGGTCACCGAGCGGGTCAAGGTGATCGGCGTCTTCCCCAGGAGCTCTCATCCGCCGATCGCCTATTCCTTCGCGATCCTCGCCGACAAGCATACGCCGGAGACGGACGACTTCTTCGCCTTCGCCACGGGCGAGACCGGGCTGGAGATCTTCGAGGACTTCGGCTTCGAGCGGCGCTGAGCGCTATTCCGCCGCGACGCGCGCGTCCTCGGCGGCCTGCATGCGCTTCATCTGCCGCAGGTAGCCATGCAGCGCCTCGGCGTCGTAGCCGTGCATCATCAACCGGAAGCCCGCCTCGAACGTCGACAGCGGCACCATCGGGTGATGGTTGTTGATGAAGCTCAGGTGATAGTCGTTGCCGATGATGCGCGCGAGATAGACGCCGAT
>JASFUX010000312.1:0-3699 GCA_050050115.1 Maricaulaceae bacterium
AGTTCGCTGGCACGGTTCGCGCTCGCTTGACGACGCCCCGCTGCGGGCAGGGCCTTAGGACACCAGATAGCGGGATGAGACGGGGCGCGCAAAAGGTGACCTCGGGGGTGACCTCGGGCGCGCCCTCCCGGGCCCGGGCGGCGGTCTGATAACACCTCGAATCATAGGCGGCAAGCGGCGATCCGCCGCGGCCGCCGCGCAATTCCGCCGGCTAGGCGCCCCCGCCCTTCGCCTCGGCCCGGCGGCGGTTGCGCTGAACGACGTTCAGCGCCTCGACGGAGAGCGAAAAAGCGATCGCGAAGTAGAGATAGCCGCGCGGAATGTGGAAGCCGAGGCCGTCCGCGATCAGCGCCACGCCGACGAGCAGGATGAACGCCAGGGCGAGCATCTTGGTGGTCGGGTTGCGCTCGAGGAACTCCGAGACCGCCTTGGCCGAAGCGACCATGATCAAGGTAGACAGCACCACGGCGATGACCATCACCGTCAAGCGCGCCGTTTCGCCGCCCTCGCCGCCGAGATTGCTGGTCATGCCCACCGCGGTCAGCACCGAGTCGAGCGAGAACACCACGTTGATCACGGTCATCTGCAGGATCACGGCGCCGAAGGCGCTGGTCGTCTTGCCGGCCGCGGCGGCGTAGTCGCCTTCAATCTCGTGGTGAATCTCGGTCGTGCCTTTCCACAAGAGGAACAACCCGCCGACGAGCAGGATCAGGTCCTCGAGCGTGACCTCCAGGAACCGCTCCGGATGGCTCGGATCGGCAAGGCCGCTCAGGAACTCGGGCGCATGGAACAACGTCGCGTGCGTCAGCCCGGTCAGCCAGACCAGCGCGAACAGCATCAAGATGCGCATCACCGCGCCGGTGTAGATTCCCAGCCCGCGCGCCGATTTCTGCCGGTCGGCGGGCAGCCGGCCCGCGGCGACCGAGACGAACACCACGTTGTCGATGCCGAGGATGATCTCGAGGAAGGTGAGCGTCGCCAGCGACAGCCACAGCTCGGGTGAGGCGAAGACTTCGGCCATGCTGCTGTCTCCCCGGCTGTCGCGCGGTCCCCGCACCGCGTCTTGGCGCTGGGCGCGACCGCCAAATGTCAGAACGGCGCACGCCAGGTCAAGCGGCCCCTCAACGCCCGGAGGAAACGCCGAAAAAGCTCAAATCCGCCTCGACACGTCCTGTTTACCCTGTCCAGCGTAGTGTCGGCCAATGAGCGTCCGAGCCGTTAAGAAATCATAAGAAACCGATGAAGCTGAGCCCGTCTCGCATACCGATCGGCGACCGCGTCCTGCTCGCGGCCATCGCCCTTGCGGCGTGCGTCGGGCTCGCCGCCATCGGCTATCAGGTCCAGGCGAAGCTGCAGGCTTCAGCCGAGATCGTCGACCACCAGCGCCGCCTGCACGAAATGCAGCTGTCGCTCTACCGGCTCGACGTGGCGCGCCGGAAGACGGTGTTCGACTTTTCGCTCGGATCGAACCCTGACGTGCTGGCGCTCTACCGCGATATCGCCCAGCAGCAAGGCCAGGCGCTGGTCCAGCTCAAGTCGGCCGTGCGCGAAGACGAAGCTGTCGCAGCGATTGACTCCGCGGTCAGGTCTTACGAATGGCTGCTCGGCCGGGAGGGCGCGGCGCTCAACTTCGCGCTCAACGAGGATTTCGACCAGGTCCGCGCCACGCTGATCTCGCAAGACTACTTCCAGGGCATCAACGACATGTACGACGCGCTCAACCGCGTCCGCACGGTTGGTTGGCGCGAAGTGGCCGAGCAGACGACGGCGTCGGAGAACTCGGTGTCGATGCTCTATGCGCAGGGCGCGGGCGTCGGCGGCGTGGTGATCATGCTGGCGTTCCTGGCCATGGCCCGGCTCAAGGCGCGGCGCGACGAGGTCAAGCGCGTCAAGGTCGAGCGCGATTCCGCGGCGGCCAAGGTCGCCCATCGCGAGCGCGAGGCGAGCGCCAACCTCGTCGCGCGCAGCCCCCTGCCCGCCATCGAGTTCGAGTTTGCGCCCGCGATCAAGCTGGTCGCCTGGCTCAGAAGCCGCGGCATCGAGGATCTCGAGCGCTGGCTGTCGCTCTATCCGGGCGAAATCCGCAAGCTGGCGCCGCAGTTCCGCGTCGGACACGTCAGCCCCTCGGCGGTCACGCTCCTCAAAGCGAGCGATCTCGAGCACGTACGCGATCTCGACCGCTGGATGCCCGACCGGGCGCTCAACCAGTGCGCGCTCGCAATCGTCCGAGCGGTCTGGAACAACGCGCCGGAGATCGAATTGCACGTCGAGGTGCGCGCCTTCGACGGCGCGCCGCGCCAACTCGACATGCGCGGCCGGCTGGTGACGACCAAGCAGGGCCGCCCGCCGGTCCTCATCGCTTCGATGATCGACATGACCCAGGCCAAGCGCGTCGAGGACGAGCTTGAAGCGATGCGCTCCTCGGCAGCGGACGCCTCGCTGACGCAGAACGCCTTCATCGCCTCGGTCAACCGCGACCTGCGCGCCCCGCTCGACGGCGTGACCGGCATGGCGGCGGCGCTTCAGCGCACGCGCCTCGACCGCGAGCAGGCGGCGATGCTCGACGTGATCGTCGACGCCGGCGAGACCATGCGCGATACGGTCAACCGGGCGCTCGACTTCTCCAACCTCGAGGCCGGCGAACTTGAGATCGCCAAGGACCCGTTCGACGTCGGCGCGATGGTCGACACCGTGCGGCGGCGCTTCGAACCTCAGGCGACGGCGAAGAACCTGCCGCTGCGCTTCGTCCTCGACCCTGAGGCCGACCGCTGGCTGCTCGGCGACGAGCCGCGGATCCGGCAGATCCTGTCCAAGCTGGTCTCGAACGCGATCATCTTCACCCCCAGCGGCGAGGTCGAAGCCCGCATCTCGATCACCCCGCAGGGCGAGGGCGACGAGCTGCTCACCCTGGCGGTGCGCGACACCGGGCCGGGCATGAGCGAAGAAGACCTCAGCGGCGCACTCGAAGACTCTTCGTCCAAGAGCGGCGGGCTCGCGCTCTGCCGGCGGATGTGCGAGGCGATGGGCGGCTCGCTCGAGGTCAAGAGCTCGGCCGACTACGGATCGACCATCGTGGCGCGCATCCGCACCCAGGCGACCGACTTGCGCACGCCGAGCAAGCAGGCCGATCCGGCCCCGACGCCGATTAGCGAAGGCCGCAGCCTCACTGTGCTCGCCGCCGACGACAACGCGATCAACCGCATGGTCTTGAAAGACATGCTGGAGCCGCGCGGGGTCGACCTGACCTTGGTCGAAAACGGCGCCGACGCGATCGCCAGCTGGCGCGCTCGGCCCTTCGACGTGATCCTGCTCGATCTGCAGATGCCGGTGCTCTCGGGCTACGAGGTCGCCCGCGAGATCCGTCGGCTTGAGGCTGACGAGCGCCGCGCGCCGACACCGATCCTCGCCGTTTCAGCTTCGGTGATGCGCTCGGAGATCGACAGCTGCCTCGAGGCTGGCATGAACGGCCACATCGCCAAGCCGATCGACCCCGCCGCCCTGTTCGACGCGATGCGCTCGGCGACGTCAAAGGCGGCGAGCGAGGCGCAAGCTGGCGATCATGCCGACGCCGACGCGCCGGCCAAGTCCGCCGTCGCCTGACCTTCGATCCGCGCTTTCTTAGAGAAAACTGTAAGGCTCGATGTCGATCGAGATCCTGAGGCCGCCCGGTGTTTTGAGCCGCGCCCGCCACGCCGCCAT
>JASFUX010000313.1:0-3686 GCA_050050115.1 Maricaulaceae bacterium
AGGTGGAGAACCTTTACGCCCGCTTCGGCGAGACGGGGCCGAACTTCTGCTTCGCCGGGCACACCGATGTGGTCCCCCCCGGCGACGAGGCCGCCTGGACCGAACCGCCGTTCGAAGCGAACCTGCGCGACGGTTTTCTCTGGGGACGCGGCGCAGTCGACATGAAGGGCGCGATCGCCGCCTTCGTCGCGGCGGCGGCCGGGATCGTGCGCGCAGAGACGCCGCCACCGGGCTCGATCAGCCTGCTGATCACCGGCGACGAGGAAGGCCCCGCGATCGACGGCACCAAGAAGCTGCTCGAAGCGGTCGTCGCCGACGGCGAGAAGATCGATCACTGCCTCGTCGGCGAGCCGACCTGCAAGAATGAGCTGGGCGACACGGTCAAGGTCGGCCGTCGCGGGTCTTTGAACGGCGTGATCACCGTCACCGGCCGGCAAGGTCACGTCGCCTACCCGGACGCGGCGGAGAACCCGATCCCGGCGCTCCTGGAGCTGCTCGCCCGACTGATGGCGCGCCCGCTCGACGACGGCGCGCAGCATTTCCAGCCGTCGAACCTGGAGATCACCTCGATCGACGTCTCCAATCCGGCGCACAACGTCATCCCCGCGCGCGCCAGCGCCAAGCTCAACATCCGCTTCAACCCCAAGCACACCGGCGCGGCGCTGGAGAAATGGATCGAGGCCGAGGCCGCTTCGACGATGCTCGGCTTCAAGGTCGACATCGCGCTTGACCTGCACACCACGGGCGAGGCGTTCCTGACGCCGGACGGCCCGTTCACGGAACTTCTCGCTGACGCGGTCGAAGCCGAGACTGGCGCCCGGCCGGGGCTGTCGACCGGCGGGGGCACCTCGGACGCGCGGTTCATCACCAACTATGCGCCCGTCGCCGAGCTGGGGCTCGTCGGAACCACCATGCACAAGGTCGACGAGCACGCCCCGGTCGAAGAGATCCGCAAGCTGCAGGCGATTTACGCTAAGGTGCTGGCGCTCTATTTCGAACGCTTCGCCGCCTGACCTGACCTTGAAAGCGAGCCCGCCGTGACGCCGCAGATGTTCAGCGACGCCAAGTCCGGCCTCACCGGGGTCGTCCGCCTGCTCGCCGGGCAGAGCGACTATCACGGCTACTTCGACGTCTCGACGAACGGCCTGGCGCGCTCGTTCTCCGCCGCCCTGCCGGCGCTGCCGCTGGCGTTTCTCGTCGCCGGGATCTCGAACGGCATCGCGGCGGAGGCCAGCCTCGATCCAGATATCGAGGCGACGATCGTCAGCGCGCCGCACGTGGTGACGCGCTGGGCGCTGTCGTGGGCCTATTTCCCGCTCCTCGCGGCGGTGCTGACGCGCATGATGAACCGGCGCGAGCGGTTCGCGCCGTGGGTCGTCGTGCACAATTGGCTGCACCTGCTGATCGTCGCCATCCAGGCCGTTCCGATCTTTCTGCTCGGCCTTGGGCTCACCGGCCCGGGCGGGCTGCTGCTGATCGGCTCGATCGTGTTCATGGCCTACGCCTTCGTCCGCGTCGCCGGCGCGGCGCTGGAGGTCGGACCGGCTCTCGCGATCGGCGCAGGCTCGGCGAACCTCTTGGGCGTGCTTGCGGTGAACGTGCTGACTGCGGAAATCTTCGCCGGCTAGTCCGCTTCCGGATAATCGACCCGCTCCAGGTACAGCCCGTCCGGCGGCGCGACCGGGCCGCATTCGGAACGATCCTTGGCGCGCAGGATCAACTTGATCCTGACCGGGCTCCACTTGCCGCGCCCGACCTCGACCAGCGAGCCGACCATCGAGCGGACCTGACGGTGCAGGAACGAGCGCGCCTCGAAGGTGAAGCGCACCTCCTCGCCGTATCGGGCGACTTCGGCGACGTCGAGCGTCTTCACCGGGCTGTCGGCCTGGCACTGGGCGTCGCGGAAGGTGGTGAAGTCGTGCTCGCCGATCAGGAACGACGCCGCCCGCGCCATCATGTCCGCGTCGAGCGGCTGCGGCGTGCGCCAGGCGCGGCCGCGATCGAGCGCCAAAGGCGGGCGGCGGTCGATCACCCGGTAGAAGTAGCGCCGTCGGATCGCGGAAAACCGCGCGTGGAAGTCATCGGGAACCAGCGCCGCGTCGAGCACTGAAATCGGATCAGGCCGGAGGTGGTGGTTCAAGGCGTCGCGCACCGTGTCCGGCGTCAGCGGCTTTTGCAGATCAAGATGCGCGACCTGCCCCAGCGCATGCACGCCCGCGTCCGTCCGCCCCGCGCCCTGCACCTCGACCGGCGCCTCGTCGAGCGCTTCGGCGGCTTTCTCCAGCGCGGCCTGAACCGACGGGCCGTTGTCCTGGCGCTGCCAGCCGACGAACGGGCCGCCATCGTACTCGATCGTCAGCTTGAAGCGTTGGGTTCCGCCCCCCGGGGCGTCGGGTTCAGTTTGCCGCTCGTCGCTCACCGCAGGCTCATCTGGGCTTCAAGACCCGCACGCGCGTGGTTCCTTCGATCGCGCGCGCAGCCTCGATCGCGGCGTCCGGCAAGGCGCCTTCGACGTCGGTCAGCACATAGCCGGTGACGGCGGTCGTGCCGAGCGCCTGGCCGACGATGTTGAGCCCTTCGCCGGAAAAAATGTCATTGAGCTGAGCAAGCACGCCGGGGACGTTGCGGTGCACGTGCGCGAGGCGGACGCGGCCGGACTGCAGCGGCGCGAGCGCCACCTCGGGGAAGTTCACCGCCTTGGCCGTCGCGCCCTCGTAGACATAGGCGATGAGCTTTTCGGCCACCTCCTCCCCGATCGCCTGCTGCGCCTCCTGAGTAGAGCCGCCGACGTGCGGGGTGAGGATGACGTTGTCGAGTTCTCTCAATGGCGAGAGGAACTCCTCCTCCGCCCCGCCCGGCTCTTTGGGGAAGACGTCGATGGCCGCGCCGGCGAGACGGCCGGCGGTCAGGGCCACGGCGAGCGAGTCGATGTCGACCAGGTCGCCGCGCGCGTAGTTGATCAGCGCCGCGCCGGTTTTCATCTTCGACAGCGCGCGCGCGTCGATCATCCCCCGCGTCTGCGGCGTCGAGGGCACGTGCAGCGTGACGACGTCGGAGATCTCCAACAGCTCGTCGAGGCTGCCCACCGCCCGCGCGTTGCCGTGCCGGAGCTTGGCCTCGATGTCGTAGAAATAGACGTGCATGCCAAGACCGCTGGCGAGCACCGAAAGCTGGCTGCCGATGTTGCCGTAGCCGACGATGCCGAGCTTCTTCGCCCGCGCCTCGTAAGACCCACGCGCCGCCTTGCGCCACTCGCCGCGCCGAATGGAGAACATCTTCTCCGGCGTCCGGCGCAACAGGAAGATCGCCGCCGCGAGCGTCAGCTCGGCGACCGAGCGGGAGTTGGCGAATGGCGCATTGAATACCGGCACGCCCAGCCGCTCGGCGACGTCCAGGTCGACCTGATTGGTGCCGATGCAGAAGCAGCCGAGCGCCAGCAGCTCCCGCGCCGCCTCGAGCGCTTCGGCGCGTACCTGGGTGCGCGAGCGGATGCCCAGAAGCTGCACGTTCCCGACGGCGGCCTTGAGCCCCTCGTCGTCGAGCGCGCCTTCAAGCCGCTCGACGTCCTCGAAACCCGCCGCGGTGAAGGCGTCGGCGGCGTCGGGATGGATGTTTTCCGTCAAAAGGACGCGGGACATGCGCGAGGCGGGCTCCAAAAAGGGTCGTCGGGACGGGCGACTTCTAGT
>JASFUX010000314.1:0-3668 GCA_050050115.1 Maricaulaceae bacterium
TTGTCCGAGTTGTCGTCCTTGCCTACGACCTTCAACGCCGGCTTGGCCATGTCCCGTCCTTTCTAGTTCTTCGCGTTCCGATTCGCTATCTGCAAGGAATGTACCCTTTTTGTTCCAAGAACACAACACGAACATCTTGGGGTCGCGGCGAACGGCGGCACGAGATGCGGGAATATTGACGAGATTCGAAAGTCCTCGCCCCGGGGACCGCAACGCGCGTCTGCGCCCGCATCGCTCTCAACGAGTCGCCGTGAAGAGTGAACGACGTTTACGTCCGCCGCTGATCGGTTATCATGCAGCCTTCGCCGGCCGGCGCGACACGGCGAACGCGAATGGGGAGATCAAATCATGACGAGTTCGACGACGCGCAGGCTTGCGCTCTTGACGACAACCACGCTGCTCGCCGCCGCGCCGGCGTCAGCCTACGTCGAGAACTTCGCTCTGACTGATCAATACGGCAGCGCGCACGAGCTCTACTACTTCAACGACGCGCCCGCGATCGTGCTGATGTCGTTTGCGACCGAAGGCGGCGGCGACCCCGACGCGGTGTTCTTCCAGAACATCACCGGCGTCTACGCAGATCAGGGCATCGAAGCGTTCCTCATCAACTCGGACCCCTCGGCGGATCGGGCCTCGATCGCGGAGGCGGCGCGCAACATCTGGGTCAACATGCCGGTCCTGCACGACGAACACCAACTCGTCGGCGAGGCCCTCGGCGTCGAGCGCTCGGGCGAGGTGTTCGTGATCGATCCGTCCGCGGGCTGGGAAGTGGTCTACCACGGCCCGATCAGCGGACCGGACGGCGCGCCGCTGCTTGAGAACGCGCTTGATGCGCTGCTCGCAGGCGAGGAAATCGCCGTCGCCGAAGCCGACGTCGACGGCCAGCCCATCGCTTTTCCCGCACGCGAGCGCGCCGCCGAGCACGCCAACATCTCCTACGCCGACGAGATCGCGCCGATCCTGATGGAGAACTGCGTTGCTTGCCACCAGCCGGGCTCGATCGGGCCCTGGCATATGACCAGCTACGAGAACGTGCGCGGCTTCGCGCCGATGATCCGCGAAGTGATCCGCACCCGGCGCATGCCGCCGTACGACGCCGACCCGCACGTCGGCGAATTCGCCGGCGCCCAGCAGCTCACCGCTGAGGAGATCACCACCCTCGTGCATTGGGTCGAAGCAGGCGCGCCGCGCGGCGAGGGCGAGGACCCGCTCCTTGCGCAGGTGACCGAAGCGCCCGAGTGGCCCCTGGGCGAGCCCGACCTCGTGGTCGAGATCCCCGCCTACGACGTGCCCGCGACGGGGATCGTCGAATATCAGTATCCGGCAGCCGAATGGCCGCTCGAGGAAGGCCGCTGGCTGCGCGCGACCACGTTCAAGCCCGGCTCGCGCGAAGCGGTCCACCATGTGCTCTCGGGCTACATGGAGGCGATGCCGGAAGGCGAAGGCCGCGAAGGCGCCTGGCAGCGCAACATGGGCACCTATGCGGTCGGCATGGAATCCTGGGCGAGCCCCGAGGGCTGGGGCGCCTGGATTCCGCCCGGCGGCGCGGTCGGCTTTCAGATGCACTACACCCCGATCGGCCGCGCGCTCACCGATGTCACCGAAGTCGCCTACTACTTCTACGACGAAGAGCCCGAGTTCGTGATGCGCGACAGCGTGATCGCGGACTTGTCGATCGAGCTGCCGCCCAACACCGCGCGCCACGGCGAGATCGCCTACGTCGAGTTTCCGGCCGACGCCCTGCTCTACGGCGTCTTTCCGCACGCGCACTATCGCGGCCAAAGCTCAAGCCTTTCCGTGCTGCACCCGGACGGGAGCGAGGAGCTGCTCTTGAATGTGCCGCGCTACAACTTCAATTGGCAGCGCACCTACACCTTCGCCGAGCCGGTGCCGATCATGGCCGGCGACAAGCTGGTGGCGCGCTACGAGTACGACAACTCCTCCCGCAACCCGATGAACCCCGCGCCGGATGAGACGATCCATTGGGGCGATCAGTCGTTCGAGGAAATGTTTTACACCGCGATCCAGTACCGCTGGGTCGACGAGACGCCCGAGAACGGCCTCAACCACGACGAGGCCTTGAACGACGCGCGCATGTTCGGCGCGCTCGACGACAACATCGACGGTCGCCTGGTCGAGGCCGAGCTGCGCGGCGCCTACGGCGCGCCGATCCGCAACAACTTCGCGATGGCGGACGCCAACGCGGACGGCGCGCTCGACTTCGACGAGCTGGCCGCGGCGCGCGCGGCGCTGCAGGGGCGCGGGAGAGCGGGCGCAGCGGAGGCGAGCGACTCGGCGAGCGACGAATAGAGCCGTTCAAAGAGCGGGTCCCTGTCTAATGGCCGCACGGTCAGCGGTCCGCCTCCGCGTGCGAGAGAGGCGGCGGGTCACATCAATTGAATCGACGAGCCTTACGAACGTCCGCTTTTGGCCGAAAGCGGTCATTAGTCGGTCAGCGAGCGAACGAACCAGTCGCCAATTTCCTTCCCCTCAGTCGGCGGCATCTCTGCAAGCGTGTCTCTAAGGCTGGACACGGCCCAGGAACCACTCCCGATGTTGAAGCGCGTCGATCTTGTTCGTTCGTTCCATAGGTGCTTTGCGACGTTCTCAAGAAATAGCTGCACGTTCAGTTCCAGCGCTTCAGCTTTGCCGGCTTTCTCAAGCTCAAGCGTCTTAGTTCGAAGCGCATGAAATTCCTGGTCCAGTTCATCCCAGCGGTCGGGGTCGCGGCAAATCTCTTGAAACTCCTTGCTTATGGGCAGGCCCGATACGGCGAGCTTTTGTGTGGCCTGTGCGAGCGATGCCGCTAGCTTGTCTGAGTGGACCGACATGCGGACGGCGCGACGCAGCGTCTCGCCGTCAGCGGTCCAAGCGACTTCAAGAGGCGGGAGTTCAGTTGGTTCCATGATCCGCCTCTCACGCTGGTGAGCGACCTTCACTGATCGGTCCGGCTTCGCGCATCGTTGAAGGCTACATCGGTGCATTGCAGCTTAATCGTTGCCGCTCCCCCCGAATTAGCGCGTCGAAGGTCGACAATAGTCGCAACACACTGCATCCGCCCCCATCTACGTCCGGAAAATTGTCGAGGCTGTCAAAACGGAATGCTCCCGGCGCTGCGGGGATGGGGCTCGCGCGCTGCACAATAAGATCATTCAGATCGTCCGACCTGAGCACAAACAGCCCAATGACCATCACTTGGTTCTCAAATGTGCCGTACGCATAGTATCGATCGTAGTCTTCGATCTGTGTGCCAGCGGGCATTCGAACGAGGCGCTCCACGCTCTCAACAAACTCTGCCCCAATCTTCCCGTCTGGAGGCGGCTGAAGATGCGGCCCGGGAGGCGAGCAGGAAAGCGCTCCCAGGAGGAGCCCGACGCTTACAATCGCCAAAGTGCTAAGATGGCGTCCATTCATTCGCACCGACCCATCGGTGTGGCCTTGCCGTTAGAAAAGTAGGTCTAGATTTTGGATTACCAAATGCTCACTAGGTGCTCGAATTGGGCTGAGCGGCAGCCCGTCCGAGACATTACGAATGTCCGCTTTTGGCTGTGGTCTCAACGGGTCGACGCAACGCTTTAGTTCATCTGCGAGCTGGAGCAGAGCGCATGAAGCAACGACCTCGGATCTACTATTCCTCTGAGCAGCGCAAAGAGATTTGGGATCGCTGG
>JASFUX010000315.1:0-3632 GCA_050050115.1 Maricaulaceae bacterium
TGAAGAATAGTTTTTACCGTTTCGTATCTCTTTAACGATTTTTTTAGGTATGACTCAAGTCCAACATGCAAAATAGACTTGACGTTCGAGGCTAGTGTTTTGCCTTGAGCCTTTAACGCTGATCCAAGTTGCTCGATAGAGGCTTTTACCGTTGTTTCAATTAGTAATTTCTCTGATTCATCCATTTCTGCCTCCCGAGGGCTGAGTGGCGCGCCCGGTCATGATATCGTGCCTTACCGGTAGAGTCTTAGTCCCACCAACCCCGAACGCCTTACCGTACGGTGTGATGCGCCCACTCTTAGGTGTCCTCCCCCTTCCCCGTCCGTCCGTCACATTCAACGTATCCGCCCAACCTCGAAACCCCCAACGTCCGCCCACTCCATCCCCAAACCACCCCAACCGCCGCCGCCACCAGTATCGGCGTCGTCACGCGCGGGTCGTAGTGGGAGCCGAGGTTCGGGAAGAGGAAGAAGGCGACGTTGCTCATGGCGTGAAACAGCTAGCAAAGCGCTTCGCGCCGTAGGGCGGGTCAAGGCCGCAGCAAACGCGCTTCGCGCCGTAGGGCGGGTCAAGGCCGAAGGCCGGACCCGCCATCTTTGAGGACAATCGCCAACGATGGCCGGCGGGTCCGCTTCGCTTGACCCGCCCTACCTTCTACCTTCGCATCGGTTCGAGAGACGGCCGGACCCGCCATCTTGAGGCCACCCCCAACCGTCGGCGGCGGGTCCGCTTCGCTTGACCCGCCCTACGGTTTCTCTCTCGCGACGGATGCGGCGGGTCCGCTTCGCTTGACCCGCCCTACGGGGTATCGTCGGTCGATGCCGAACTATCGCCGTCTCTATATGTCGGGCGGGGAGTACTTCTTCACCGTGAACCTCCGTGATCGGCGGAGCGATCTGCTCGTGACCGAGATCGACGCGCTCAAGGCGGCATGGCGCGACGTCGCGCGCGAACGGCCGTTCGAGACCGTCGCCGCCGTCGTTCTGCCCGACCATCTGCACGCGCTCTGGCGGCTGCCGCCGGATGATCACGACTTCTCGACGCGGTGGCGGCTGATCAAGCACGGCTTCACCCGCCGCTTGCCGGATGTGCACAAGGCCGTGGGCCGCAAGGGCGAGCGCGGCGTCTGGCAGCCCCGCTTCTGGGAGCATTTGATCCGCGACGAGGACGATTTCGAAAACTGCCTCGGCTACATCCACTGGAACCCGGTCAAGCACGGCCACGTCGAGAAGATGGACGACTGGCCGCACTCCACGTGGCGCGCTTACAAGCGCGAGCTCGCCGGCGCCTGGACACCGCCGCCCGAGGCGCTGAAAGTCGGAGAGCCGTAGGGCGGGTCAAGCCCGAAGGGCGGACCCGCCGGTTTCGAGGCTACGTCGACCGTTGCCGGCGGGTCCGCTTCGCTTGACCCGCCCTACGGCTCCAACCGCGGCCGCCCCAGCGTCCGCCCTCCGCCCCAAACCACCCCAACCGCCGCCGCGACGAGGATCGGCGTCGTCACGCGCGGGTCGTAGTGGGAGCCGAGGTTCGGGAAGAGGAAGAAGGCGAGGTTGCTCATGGCGTGGAACAGCACGGCCGAGAACACGCTGCGGCCGGCGGCGTTGGTGAGCCAGACCATCAGCACACGGGTCGGGACGAGCCCCGCGGCGTGCCAGACGATCCACTCGGCCGAGCGCCCGGTCTGGATGAACGGGATGACGCGCCGGTTTTCGGACTAATAGCGGTAACAGCACGAACTCTGAGGAAGCTCTCCGACCTCGCTTTTCCGCGCGCTTGCTCTAGCATGGCGTGAGACCCGGGTTCTCAGCCCGCGCTGGAGGGAGCGGCGACAATGTCGACCGAAGACTATTACAAGGCGAAGGACACTGGCGTCGCCGATATGTCCAAGCAAGGCGCGGGGCTTGGTCTGGTCGCCCGCGAGAACCGCGAGCACGCTGAGGGTCGGGCGCGGCGACAGGGCGGCCGGACGACGATCGGGGCGGCGTCCACGCCTCTGCACGTTGGGGTGTTCGGTATCATCGGCGCCTTCCTCTTCGGCGTGATCCAGCCCTTTGGCATGGGCTGGTTCGTCTCGGCCGTTCTCGGCTTTATCGGCGCCGGCGTCGCCGCCGGGCTGCTGGCGAAATACACGATCGGAAAAATCATCCTGGCGATCGTCGGGGTCGGTTTCGCCGCTCTGGTCGGCTTTGCGATATTCTTCGCCGGGTAGCCGGACGGGAAGCGCTTCGCCTTTGACCAAGCACCGCATCTATACGACAAGCTTCGCCAGCGTTTACCCCCACTACGTCGCCAAGGCGGAGAAGAAGGGGCGGACCAAGGCGGAGGTCGACGAGATCGTCCGCTGGCTGACGGGCTACACCCAGAAAGAGCTCGCCGCGCAGATCAAGAAGAAGACCAACTTCGAGGACTTCTTCGCCGAGGCGCCGGCTATGAACCCGGCGCGGTCGCTGATCACCGGCGTGGTCTGCGGCGTGCGCGTCGAGGAGATCGAAGAGCCGCTGATGCAGGAGATCCGCTACCTCGACAAGCTGATCGACGAGCTCGCGCGCGGCAAGGCGATGGAGAAGATTTTGCGCGCGTAGGGCGGGTCAAGCGAAGCGGACCCGCCGCGCACTCGCCAGCGCAACGCTTTGTAAGGCGCCTTTCGCGCTGCTCAAGGCGCCCTGCAACCCTAAAGATCCTTCGCCACGCGGAAGCTCAGATAGTTCCGTCCACGAAGGTTCGGCGGATACTGCCCTGCCCGGTTGGCTGAGCGCAGGGTGTGCGGGTTCGAGGTGAACGAGGTCGAGCGCATCACCCGCACCGAACAGTTGCCGTCCTTGACCGCCGAGCCGTCGGTCGGCAGCAGCGACGCGTCGGCCTGATAGCAGTCCTCGACCCATTCGTACGTGTTGCCGTGCATGTCATAAAGGCCGAAGTCGTTCGGCGGGAAGCTGCCCACCGGCGAGGTCTCGTCCACCCAGACGTCGCGGCCCGCGGCCTCCCCGCCCAGGCCCTCGCCCATCAGCCCGAAGTTGGCGTAGTCGTGATCGGGCGCCTCGCCCCAGGGATAGGCCGAGGTCGTCCCCGCGCGCGCGGCGTACTCCCACTCGGACTCGGTCAAGAGGCGATAGCCGCCGGTTTCGGACTTGGCGTTCAGCCAGCCGACGAACTCCTGGGCGTCCCACCAGCTCATGCCGACGACGGGCCGCGTTCCGCGTCCATGATCCGTGTAGGGACGGATTGGCTCGCCGTTCAAGTCGGTGCGAAGCGCGGTCTCCACCGCCTGGCCCTCGCACCAGTTGTCCTGCACGCAGGCGGTCCACTCGTCCCAGGTCACCGGATACTTGCCCACCGCGAAGGCGGCCGCGAACGTCACCTCGTGCAGCCCCTCGTCGGGGTCGCGCAGGTCCTCGCCCTCGGGCGAGCCCATGACGAAGCCGCCCGCCGGCACGACCACCATCTCGGGGCAATCCGCGCAGTCGGCGAAGGTCTCGCCCGGTTCCTGCGCGAAGGCCGCCTGGCCAGACGCGGCGCCGGCGAGAACCGCCAGGCCGCCGATCGCGGCGATGAAGTGATGCTGCGGCGCGCCCATGTCGCCCCTCCCCTCTGAGTGTTGTTTTGCGGAACTTATCATCGCTAGGGGCGGCGGT
>JASFUX010000316.1:0-3590 GCA_050050115.1 Maricaulaceae bacterium
GAGATCATGCGGTTCGCCAAGACCGCGCATCTTCTCGATTTCTCCGCGCGTCGCCTCGCCGCGCCGGTCTCCAACGTCAAAGCCGACGCCCGCTCGGTCGCCGACGCCATCGCCGAGCAGGTCGACCGGCTGAACCGCGACTCCGAAGGCGCGTTGGCGCGGCTTGCAGCCATGGAGGAGGTGCTGCGCCACCACGCGGAGTCGGTCCAGGCCGCCAGCCAGGACGCCCGCAGCCAGGTCGACGGCCTCATCGAGGACTTGCGGCGCGAGCGCGCGGCGCTCGGCGATCTCTCCGATCATTTGCGCACCGAGGCCGAGAAGATCACCGACACCATCGACCGGCAGACCGAGATCATCTCCAAGGCGTCCGACGTCGCCGCCAAGCAGAGCGTGGACGGAGAAAAGCTGCTCCAAGGCAGCGCCAAAGGCATGACCGAAGCGGCCGCCGCGGCGCAGAAGGCCGCCGAAAAGGCCGCCCTTTCGATCGACGAGCAGCTGCGCGACATGCAGGCGCTGGTGACCGCTCTTGAAGAGCGCGGCGGTCGGCTCGAAGACGTCGCCCGCATCCATTCCGACAACGTCAAGATCGTCCAGCAGACCGCGCACGACCTCAACCTCGCCGCCGACGCGGGCGCGAATTCGATGAAGTCGGCCTCGGACGCCGCCGTCGAGCAGGCGCGCAAGATCGCCGAGGTGATCAAGCACGAGACCGACCTCACGGTCTCGCGCGCGGGCGAAGAGATCGACCGGCTCCGCCGCGCCGCCCAAGCCGCGCGCGAGGCGGCCGAGAACGCTGGCCTCGCGCTTGAAGCCAACGCCGACGCCGTCATCGAGCGCGTGCGCGCGGCGAACGCGGCGATCCTGGGCGACGACGCCGCAGCGCGGCGCATCGACCGCGAACGACGCGCGCGCGAACGCGAAGCGCGCAGCCGGGAACGCCGCCGCGCGCCCGACCGCCCCTCGCGCGGGCCGCGCGCCGAGCGCATGACCCAGCCGGCCGAAGACGATTGGCTTGAGGAGCCGCCGCGCCGGCGCGCCGAAGAAGGCCGCCGGGAGAACGGCGCGATCCTGCTCGACGCCGACGCCCCACCTCCTGCGGCGCCGACAGAGAACGGCGGACGCAAGCGGTCGGCCCGCTACGACGTGCCCCCGCCGTCGAGCCGCTTTGACGACATCGCGCGGCGCAAGCGCGACGAAGGGACCGGCGAGCGTCACTCGTTCGAGGACGACGGTTTTGACGATTTTGACGAGGCGCCCGACCTGCGCGGCGACCGGGACGACTTCGACGCGCCCGACGCCGATCAGGCGGACGACGGCGAATGGCGCTGGCGCGATCTGTTGCGCAACGTCGACGACGGCTCGGGCGACGGACCGCTGGCCGGCGACGCCGTGGTGTCAGGCCTTAGGCGCGCTGGCATCGATCCGGCGCGCGCGCTCGATCCGGACATGACCGCGCGGGTTGCACGGGCGCGACGACGCGCAGGCATGGGCGAAGCGCGCGCGCTCGTGGTCGACGGGGCGCTGAGCGACGTTCGGCGCACCTCCGCCGCTCTGGCCGCCGATCCGACCCTGCGCGGCCGGGCCGAACAGTTCGTCGGCGAACATGCGGTGCTGATCCGGCGCGCGATCGACGAGAACGACGCGGGGCTTCTCTCGTCGCTGCTCGACAGCGATGCGGGCCGCGCCTACCTGCTGGTCGACGCGGCGCTCGCGGACGGCTGATCAGCTTGAGGTGACGCCCGGCTCCGGTTGAGCCTCGGAGTCTTCGCCCTCCGGCGCGATCCCGCCTTCTTCGATCACCCAATCGACAAGCTCGCGCGCCGCATCGTCGATGGCGCGCGAAAAGGTTTCGGTGATCGCGCCCATGCGGTTCTCCGGCGCCGGAGTTTGCGTCGTGATGCGGCGGGTTGCGACCAGTCGACGCGAGCCCCGCTCGATCAACCGCGCCCGCAGATCGAGCGCCACCGAAGGCGCGTCGGTCATCTCAGGCTCCGCGTAAACGGTCTCAAAGCGCATCATGTCCGTGCGCAGCTCGTAGCGCGTGGGCACGCGGTCTGCAGGACGGACCGCCGCGCTCAGCCGCCCGTCGTTCTCGAACGCATCGATCACGCTCGCTTGGATGAGCTCCGGCGCGGGCGCGCTCCAGCGCGCGTCGGCGGCGTAGGAGATCTGCTCACCGCCGCGCACGACGGCGATGCGATCGGTGGCGAGCGCTCGCGGCGCGGTCGGCGTTTGCACGGTCACGCCCCAGTCGAGCCGCTCCATCTCGGCGCCCTGCGCTTGAAGCCGCGTCGTTGCCGCCTGCGGCCCTGTCGAAAGCCGATAGATGTCCGGCGCCGGGCCGGTGTCGGGCAGCACGGACACGCAGCCGCCCGCGGCTGCGCTCGCTAGCACCGCGAGCAAGGCGATCGACCGTCTCATCGGGGTATCTCCACTTCTTCGCGCCGGCCGCCGGAAACGAAGGCGGCCGGATCGTCCTCCACGCTCTGCGCGATCGCTCTGATCTCGGCGAGCACGGTCCGCAGGTCGGCGATCGCCAACGTCAGCTCATCAAGGCCCTCGTTGGCGAACCGCGAGACCGGCGCGCGCGCGTCGTCGATGACCTCCGTGACGCCGACAGCGGCGTCGCTGACGTCGATCGAAGCTTGGGTGGTCTCCTCGATCATCGTCACCGTCTCGGGCAGGACGAGCACGTTCTCGCTGGCGAAGGTCTCGAGCGCGCCGGCGGCGGCCTCGACCTGCTCGATCGCCCGGTTGGCGCGCGGGATCAGTCCATTCTCGTCATCCTCGCCGAGCATGCCCGAGAGCCGCTCGATGTGGCCGATGGTTTCGGACACCGCCTCGACGTTCTCCGGCGAAAGCAGCGTATTGATCCGCGCCATGGCTTCGGTCGCGGCGAGCGCGATGTCCTCGCCGCTCGAGATCAGCGTGTCGAGCTGAGCGGCCCGCGAAGGCAGCACCGGGACTTCGTTGGGCCTTGAGACTAAGGGCTCGCTATCAGGCTCGCCGGCGTTGA
This sequence comes from Maricaulaceae bacterium, assembly GCA_050050115.1. Lineage (GTDB taxonomy): Bacteria > Pseudomonadota > Alphaproteobacteria > Caulobacterales > Maricaulaceae > JASFUX01. Next base: position 3,017 of record JASFUX010000316.1, read on the forward strand.
TCTGGATGTAGCTGAGGCCGGTGATGCCCTGGGGCTCGAGCTGGGCGTAGGAGCCGCGCGTGACGGGCGTCTCGGCGATCATCCGCACGCGGGCGATGACGAAGCTGGGATTGTCCGGATCGAGCCTCAGCCGCAGCACCTCGCCGACCTGGATGCCGTTGAAGCGCACCTCGCTCGTGTCCGTCAGCCCGCGCACCGGGCCTTCGAACACGATGTCGAACTCCTTGTACTCCTGGTCGAACCGCACCTGGCCCAGCCACACCGCGAACAGCGCGAGCGCTGAGAGGATCGCGATCGCGATGAACCCGACGAGCGCATAATGCGCATTGGTCTCCATTTCAGGCCCCCTCGCCGCTTGCTTGCGACGCTAGCGCCGCGCGCCCGCGCGGCCCTGAGAAATATTCGCTGATCCAAGGATGGTCGGCCTTGAGCAGCTCCGGGATCGGCGCGGCCTCGACGACCTTCTTGTCGGCCAGGACGGCCACGCGATCGCATATCGCATACAGACTATCAAGATCGTGAGTGATCATGAACACCGTCAGCCCCAGCGAGTCGCGCAGTTCACGGATCAGCT
>JASFUX010000317.1:0-3576 GCA_050050115.1 Maricaulaceae bacterium
TGAGAAGATCTGAGAATTGACGCCAACGACGTTGCCGCGCAGGTCGAACGTCGGGCCGCCGGAGTTGCCGCGGTTGATCGACGCGTCGATCTGCAGGAACTCATTATAGACCGTATTGGAGATCTCGCGTCCCGTCGCCGAGACGATGCCCGCGGTCGCGGTGCCGCCGAGGCCGAACGGATTGCCCATCGCGACGACCCAATCACCGACGCGGATCGAGCTTTCCTCGGCGAACTCGACGAACGGGAACGGCGCGCTGCGCTCGACCTTGAGCACGGCGAGGTCGGTGTTCTCGTCGGTTCCGATGATCTCGGCGTCGATCTCGTCGCCGTCCTTGAGAACAACGGTGACCGACGTCGCGTTGTTGACGACGTGGTTGTTGGTGACGATGTAGCCGTCGGGCGAGATGAAGAAGCCCGAGCCCTGCGCGGTCGCTTCAGGCGGCTGTTCAGGGATGTCTTCAGGATCGATGCCGAACTGGCGGAAGAAAGGCAGCAGCTCGTCCGGGATCTCGCCGCTCGGCGCGGCGCCGAAGCCGAACGGGGAGTCGGTCTCGACGGTGACGTCGATGCTGACGACCGCCGGGCTGACCTGCTCAATCAGATCAGCGAAGCTGTAAGGCGCACCGTTCTCGAGGCGCTCGGGGGTCACGAGCGGCTGGCCGAACGCCGGCGCGCCAAGCGCCAACCCGAGGCTCAGTACAGCCGCGCCCGCGACCGCCGCGCCGCTCCGAAAAACTGCAGTCGTGCGTTTCATGCGGGTTGCTCCTCTCGGTGTCATCGCACCCAGCCCGCGGGATTCGTGCCGGTGTAGCGGCTTGCGCCGTTACGGCCCCGTGGCTGTCCGCTTAAAAATCAGAAATACAGACGGCGGCTTCAAGGCCGATCTGCCGATTTGACGACATTTGTAGCAGCTGACGCCTGGGCAACGTCAACAGAGCATCGCCGCAACGCTGCGCCGCGGCAATCACAACGTCGTCAAGCGGTTAACCAGTCGCCGACTCGGCTGCGGCTGTCTGCTCGAAGCCGCAGCTCTGCGCCAGCCGCGGCGCCGCGCCGATTTCGCGCGGCTGATAGGTCTCGTCATGCTTGGCGAGGATCCGGTCCGCCGCCAGACGGCCGTCGCCGCCGAACGCGCCTTCAGCGATCACGCATTGGCCTTCGCGGAAAAGGCTCGGCAGCACGCCGGCGTAGACGACCTCGATATGGGCGACGTCGTCGGCCAGCTCAAAGGCGATCGCGCCGTCGAGGGTGCGCACTGATCCGGTGGTCACGAGCCCGCCGACGCGCAGCGAGCGGCCATCCAGCTCGGCCGTCTCAAGCACCTCGGACGGGGTCTGGAAGAAGGCCACCTGCGAGCGCAGACCGATCACCACCAGCACGAGCGCCAAGCTCAGCGCCGCTGCGGCGCTGGCGATCACAATGAGACGCTGTCTCGATTTGCGCATGTTCCCGCCGCTCGACTCTCTTCAATGGCGAACGTCCTGTCGCCATTCAATGTGGTCTGACCGGACACGGAGAGCAAGAGCGCGCCGCCGTCCGCGACGATCGGCCTCTAGCGCGCCTAGGCCGCGGCGGCGCGGCGGCGGACGATCTGGCCGGCGTCCTCGCCCTCGAAGGCGGCGACGACGATGGCGAGCGCTTCGAGCTGGGCGAGCGCGCCCTGGCGCTCGTCGTTGGCGTGCGCGTCGCGCAGGAGTGCGTCGATCTGGGATTCAAGCCGGCCCTCGACCGCCGAGAGCGCCTTGGCGCGCGCGCCGGCGAACGCCGCGCGCTGATCGAGCACCTTGGATTCGCGCAGGAAGGCGGCGTATTCGGCGGCGGTTTCGACGTCGTCGGGATCGAGGTGCTCTTCGGGCGCCGCCGCCCACTGGCCGTTCGCCAGAGCGTGACGGGGCGTGATCTCCTCGACCGCTTCCACCGCGGCGTTGCAGATGGCCTCGAGATGACGCGCCGCTCGGGTCTTGAGCGCATAGAGCCGCCGGCCCCATGCGCCGTTCTTGCGGATATCGAACTCCTCGGTCATGCCCGAAGCGATGCCGGCGAACACCTCGAGCGCCGCGATCGCCGGGCGCTCCTGGAAGCGGCCGGGCTCGCCCGGCGCGAAAGCGCTTGCGGCCTCTTCGGCGATATCGATCAGCACCTCGCCGATCGAGGAGAACTCGGTGGCCTCGATGACGGTGTCCCGCCGCGTGCGCGCAATCCGCTCCAGCGCGCGCAGCACATGCCACGGCCGTTCGAGCCGGTCCATGACGACCAGCAGCAGCGCCGGACCGATCTCGGGCCAGGTCGCCGAAAGCTGCTCGTGCAGCGCACGGATCGTCAGCACATGGTCATGCTCGACGTGCCTGACCCGCGCCGGCCATTCCGCGAGCGCCGCGTCGATCTCACCGACCGCGCCGAGGATCGCCGCCGCGTCGGTAAGCTGCATCTGATCGGAGACTTGGGATTGACCCCGGCCGCCAAACGCTCCGGCGCCCTCGTCCACCAGGAAGCCGAGCTCAAGACACAGCTCTTCGCGGAAACGATTGACCACGCGCGCTGCGCTGGCGGGGTCGTCGTCCCGCTGCGCCTGAAACTTCTCGCGCGCGGACGCCAAGCTGTCCGCCAGCTGATCGCCGACGACCCGCGACCAGGCCGTCTCGACCAAATCGCGGGAAATCTGCCCCCGGCGCAGGAGCACGCGGGGGTCGTCGATCAGCAGGGGCTCGAGCGGGGCGAGCACGGATTCTTCGAACGACGGCCGGCCGATGATGCGGCGACCCCGGCGCTCCCAGGCGCGCGCGGCGCGATCGTCCTCGACGATCTGGACCAGCTCGGCGAGTCCGTCGAGCCAGCGTTCGGCGTCGGCGAGAGAGGTTCGCGCCAGACGCGCGAGCATCTTCTCGATCGCGTCGACGCCGCTGCGGTCAAGCCAGTCGCGCACGTCGTTGAGGGCCGCCTGGCGCGAAACGTCGAAACGCAAAAGCCCGCTCGCCCGCTCGGCGTCGACCAGGAACTGCGCGCGCGCCGCGCACTCTTGCATGCGCACAACGGCGGCGGCGTTGCTTTCCGGAGGCGTCGCCACGGAGAGAATGTCGCGCGCGTAAGCCTTGCAGCGCCCGGCGAAGGCCTCCGACGAGCTTATGATCTGATCGGAGAATTCCCGCATCCAAGCGGTCGTGACATGGCCCTGCAGGTGCGCGCGCATCGACTTGACCGCCTCGGCGCGCGCCACGGCGATCTCGGTGAGACGTTCGGGCGCGACGTCGGCTGCGTGAACCTCGCCCTGACCGCGCTGGCAGGTGCGCAGCACGGCGACGTTGAGCGCGAAGACGAAGAGCGTCTGATCGACGCGATGTTGGTCGCGCTTGCGCACGAGATCGACAACGAATTCCGAAGGGTCGACGTCCTTGTCGAAGAGCGCGACGGCGGCGCAGGCCAGCGCCGCGGCGGCGTCCGGATCGGCGGCGTTCTCTTCGGCGATCAGCTCGCGCGCCCGCTCGGTGAAATCAGCATTGCTCGCGCTCGCCTGCAGACGCTCGACGACCGACCATTCGCTCCATAGACGGACGATCAGCAGCGCGTCTCCCGCCGC
>JASFUX010000318.1:0-3569 GCA_050050115.1 Maricaulaceae bacterium
GGTGGTCGAGACGCTGCCCGGAAACAACGGACCGGGCTGGTACACCTATGTGCTGGCGCCTTACCTCGCGCCCGACGGCGCGCTTTACGGCGCGAACTATCCCACCGAGCTGTGGGGCCGGATCTACGGCGACATCGACGACGAGACCGCGGCGATGTTCGACGCTTTTCCCGAAGACTTCGTGGCAGCCACGAACGCCTTGCCCGAACGCCCCGAGACCGTCGGCGCCTACATCATGGGCGATCCGCCTGCTGAGCTTGAAGGCGAGGTCGACGCGGTGCTCTACATCCGCTCGCTGCACCACCTCAATCGCTTCGATCCGACCGGCCTTGACGCCGAAGCCGCAGACGCCTTCGCGCTCTTGAGACCGGGCGGCGTCGCCGGCGTTGTTCAGCACCGCGCGCCGGAGGGTTCCGACGACGTCTGGGCCGACGGCGACAACGGCTACCTGAAGACCTCGCGCGTGGTCGAGGCCTTCACAGGCGCCGGCTTCGTGCTCGAAGCGGAGGCGGAGATCAACGCCAACCCGCTCGATCAGCCGACGGAGGGCGATTTCGTCTGGCGGCTGCCGCCGACCCTCGGCATGGGCGAGACGCGCCGCGAGGAGTTCGTCGCGATCGGCGAAACCGACCGGATGACGCTGCGGTTCAGAAAGCCGTCTTAGAAGCATCGCGCGAAAAAGTGGACGCCGGTTTTTCGCAAGAGCGATGCGACCTTCGACAGGTGCGCCGTTCTGCGCTTGAGCAGGACGGCGCAAATCGGCCTTAGTCTTTGTCGCAACATTGAGCGGCGCGTTCCCAGCTCCAAATGGGAACGCGCCGCTTTCGCTTGCGCCCGCTCGGTCGGACGCCTAGCCCGAGAGGCGCGATGAACGAGGTCTATCTCACCGGCGCGGGCGCCTTTCTGCCCGGCGCGCCCGTCGGCAACGACGAGATGGCGGCCCGCTTGGGCGCGATCGACGAGAACTCGGCGCGGATCGGCCGGCTGATCCTCAGACAGAACAAGATCGGCTCACGCCACTACGCGATCGACGCTGACGGCGAGGTCACGCATTCGAGCGCCGAGATGGCCGCGCGCGCCGTCGCCGACGCGGTCGCCAACTCGGAAAGCGCGCTCGGCGAGATCGATTTTCTCGCGACCTCAACCACCCAGGGCGACCTTCTCGTGCCCGGTCACGCCAGCGCCGTGCACGCCGAGCTCGCCGCGCTTTCGCGCGCGGTGCGCGTGCTTGAGGTGGCGAGCTTTCAGAGCGTCTGCGCCAGCGCGATGATGGCCGCGCGCGCGGCGTGGCTCAATGTGCGCGCCGGGGAGGCGAAGGCCGCCGCCGTGGTCGGGTCCGAGTTTTCCTTGCGCTGGTTCCAGCCGGGGTTTTACAGGCACGCCGCGCACAAGCTCGAAGACAACGAAGCGCGCATGTCGGCGGAGTTCTTGCGCTGGACGCTGTCGGACGGCGCGGGCGCGATCCTGCTCGAGCCGCGTCCGAACGAGCGGCGGGCGAGCTTCAAGGTCGAGTGGGTTTCGCTGCATTCGCTCGCGCACCGCTTCGACGTGTGCATGTACGCGGGCGCCGCGCCGGACAAGCGCAACGAGTTGAAGACCAGCTGGAGCCACTACGCCGGCGGTCCGGTCGAGGCGGCCGGCGACGGCGCGGTGATGCTGCTTCAGGACATGGCGCTCTTGAAACGGATCATCCGCGCCTGGGTGGGGGAGTATCTGCAGCTGGTCGACCAGGGCCGGATCGTTCCGGACGACGTCGACTGGCTATTGTGCCACTATTCGGCCCACAGCTTGCGCGAGGAGATCATCTCGATCCTGAAGTCGACGGGCGGCATGATCGACGAGGAAAAGTGGTTCACCAACCTGCCCGAGAAGGGCAACACCGGCTCGGCGTCGCTGTTCGTGATGCTCGACGAGTTCGTGGAGAAGAAGCTGGCGCGGCCGGGCGATCGGATACTGTGCGTCGTCCCCGAAAGCGGCCGCGCGATCGTCGCCTTCATGATGCTGACGGCGCTGTGAGGAGCACGCGATGAAAGACGGCGCAATCGCCCCCGACGACGCCCTGGTCCAAGCCACCATGCGCGGGCTCGCCGTCGCCTGGACCGACTTCGAGGCGCAGCTCGAGCGGGTTCCGATCATCGAAAAGCTCAACCGCGGCGCGCTGCGGCTCGAGGACTACCGCGCGCTCTTGATCAACCTGCGCCAGCAGGTGGTCGACGGCGGCTGCTGGATCGCGCGGGCGGCGAGCAACATCGGGCCCGATCACTTCGACCTCAGATCGCACTTCATGCGCCACGCCGTCACCGAGCATCGCGACTTCAAGATGCTGGAAGCGAACTACGTCTCCGTCGGCGGCGACCTCGCCGACATTCAGTCTCGGGAGAAAAACCTCGGCTCGGAGGCCCTGTCGGCCTTCATGTTCCACCGCGCCTCCCAGCCTGACCCGTTCGATCTTCTGGGCGCGATGTTCATGATCGAGGGCCTGGGCCAGCGCAAAGCCAAGGAGTGGGGCGAGGCGATCCGCGATCAGCTGTCGCTCGCCGATGAGCAAGTGAGCTTCCTGCTCTATCATGCCGACAACGACGACGATCATCTCGCCGAGTTCGAGCGCCAGCTCGCAGACGTCGTCCATGACGAGGCGGCCTCAGGGCGGATCGTCAAGACCGCGCGGATCGTCGGCCGGCTCTACGCGCTTCAGCTCGAGGAGCTTGATCATGTTTGAACGCAACAACGCTTAGCGCGAACCATGCCCAGACTCGGCAAGCATTTCGATCCGTCGACCTACGACCCCAAGGATCCCGATCCCTGGCTGGCGCTCTATCTCGACGACTCGTTGCCGTTCAACGAGAAGTCGAAGATGGCGCTCCTGCGCGGCAACGACAGCTATGCGCGGCGCTTCCTGCTGCCCGCGACGCGCCCGTTCGTGTTCGTCTTCCATGTGCTGGCGAAGGTGTTCCGCCGCTTCTTTCCGCGCTGGCCGCAAAGCGCCGGCGCGCTGCATGGGCTGATCCACTGGGGGCTCAAGACCTTCGCGACGCCGGACGCGAACTACCTGATCCTCAGGCACTTCAACATCGGCACTGAGATCCTCGCCTTCATCAAGGACAACGTGCCGGGCGTCGAGGTCAGCTCGCATCCGCTGCGGCCAAGCAAGCTCGCCGACCTCAAGGACAACACGTTCCTGCAGCACGATCTCAACATCTATAATTTCATCATTGAGCTGAACAGGGAGCTGCGCGCTCAAGGTCGAGAGATCGAAACGCCCGCGCGCGTCGACTACTCGGCGATCACCGACGGCGAGTTCGAGTTCGAAGAGTTCCCAGACGGGCCGCTCAACTTCGTCGACGTGCAGACGGCGATCGAATACTACACGCCGGTCTATGCGCTGTTCCTGTCGCGGCACGATTTCGTCCGCGCGGCCAACTCGCTCCAGCTTGACGAAACCATCGGCGTCTATCTCGCGCGCATCATCGGCAACGACTATCACCTGAGCTTCATCAACAACCATCACCCGATGGTGCCGCTGTCGACGTTCGAGGCGGGCTTCCGGTTGATGATGCACGGCTACGACG
>JASFUX010000319.1:0-3560 GCA_050050115.1 Maricaulaceae bacterium
GTTGTCGGTTTCACCCACGAACAGCCCATCGACGACCCGTGACGTATATTCGGCCTGGCCGACCGCGGCGGCCGCGTGGGTGAAGCCGATCGCGTTGTCGGCCGCCTTGAGGTTGGTGAACAGATGCAACTCGCCGCGGCCCCAGACGCCGCCGTTGCGGTTCTTGTAGCTGGTGAAATCCTCGAAGACCGACACCAGCCGCTCGCTGTCGGTATCCGTCGGATCGGCGAAGCCGCCATGGTAGTTGCTGCCGACGACGCTGAACGTGCCGTCGGGCCGGGGGCCGCGATCGAACATCAAGCCGTCGAAATTGGAATGCGCGGTGTTGCCGCTGAACTCCCGCACATTGGTTCGGCGCGGCCAGGTGTTCTCACTGATCTCCGTGCCTTCAAACGCGCCCGTCGGGTGCACCGGCAGGGCGAACCAGAAGCCAATCTGATCGGAACCGGCGGCCACGTTGTCGCGGTAAATGTTGTCCGGATTGGTGATCCAGAACGTCGACACGGTGTTGTCCGATGGAAGCAGGACATGTTCGGAAGCCTGGCCGCTCGCTCTGACGCTCGCACGAGCATCGTGGTCTTCGACCTCGCCAGCTGCAGCGAGGTTTGTCGGGATGCACGGCAAGGTCGGATGACACTTGGTCTGAATCCCCAGGTTTCGGATGAACTGGTTGCCGGACTCCACGCCGTCTTCGAGGAAGAAGCAGTGACCGACGGTGTTGTAGGTCACGTTGTTTTCAACGCGCAGATTATCCGTGCCGTGAACGGTCACGCAGCGGTTGTAGGTGTCGTGAATCGCAGAGTTTTCGATGTATTGCCCAGCCACGTCGCCGTTGATGTGCCAGTGGATCGGGTAGCGGGCGAGCTCCAAGTGCTGGCCCATCCGGGTCAACTCGACGCCGGAAACAGTCATCGTGCTCCCGGCCTGCGCCATGATGTGTCCGCCGAAGTACGAGTCTTCGGCGTCGGCTGACGCCTGGACGCGGACGTTGCGCGTCAACAAGCCGACTTCGCCGCGTTCATCGACGTCGTAGGTGATTTCGCCGAAGTGCATGTATTCGAGCGGTTGATCCAGCGTCAGCGTATCGCCGCTGATCGCCGAGATGCGGCGCCTCTCGGCTTGCCTGGGATTGAAGTCCGTCGACGCCAGGACGATCTCGTCGCCCACGCGCCAGCCGCCGGCGTCGAGAACTTCGATCGTATCGGCACCGGCCTCGGCGGTTGCGGCCAGCTTGGTCCAAGCGTTTTGCCGATCCCCGTGCAGGCTCAGCGTTCCGCCCACGATCAGAATCCCGCGATCGCCCATGCCGTTGATGTTTTCATCGGGAACGTTGTCGGTCAGAGTGATTGCCGCATTGTGCGTGTAAGGATCGCCCTCCTCGCCGACCTGCAACTCCCCGCGCAGGAAAATCCATTCGGTGGTGAGCTCGAGATCGTTGTCGTCGGCGAAGCTGAGCTTGCCGTCGAGGTTCACGCCATGCAGCCCCGGCGGACTGACGTCGAGCACGACGTCCACGCCTTCGCCGATGGTGACGACGTCGCCCTCCTCCGGAACCGCGCCGCCGGACCAGGTCGCCGGATCAGACCACAGCCCGGCTTGGACCGCCGCAGAACTCTGCTCTTGCGCCTGGGCGCCAGCCAAGCCGCTGACGGCGAAACAGGCTGGAGCAAGCCATGAAAGCAGGAACACGCGATTGTTCATTCGCATGGAGCGATCTCCCCTCTGAGCTCGGGAATTTGAATCCCCTATTGTTGTTAAGGCAGCTTAACTCGGTTGTACTGCCTCAAGCAATCACGCGAAGATGGCGGCTGCGCCGGCTCGATCGTCCGTATGGCCGCGACACGCCGTGGTCGCGCCGCCCGAAACTCAGGACCAGTACCTTGCGGGACCCACGCCAGCCATTTTTCGTCGGCGTCATGCTGATCTTCGGACTCCTCATCGGCGTGGGCGCGGTCACGGTCGGGCGGGTTGCGCTGGCGGATTCAGAAGAGCCGGCGGCCATGCAGGCCGCGCCGGTCTCAACGCCCGAAGCGGCGGCCGCGCAGCCGACCGCATCGCTGACCGGTCGCCAAGTCTACGACGCCGTCTGCATCGCCTGCCACGCGGCGCCCGGCGTCGGCGGCGCGCCAGCGCTCGGCGACGGCGACGCGTGGGGTCCGCGCCTCACCCAGGGCGCCGACACGCTGATCGATCATGCACTGCACGGATTCAGCAGCGACGCCGGCGTCATGCCGAGGAAGGGCGGGCGCGTCGACCTCTCCGATGAGGAAGTCATCGCGGCGGTCGAATACATGCTCGAGCAGATCGCTCAGTAAGCTGCTGCGTTGACGGTGCGCCTCGGCCCGCGCGCAGTGCACCACGACTGCCGGCGCCGCCAGCGCCATGTCGACGATCCGTAGCGCGAGCGACGCGCAGAAGATTTGCTCCGCGTTTACGCGCCTCTATCGTTCATTCACGACATCCTGACCGCTCTCGAACGGCGTTGCGCCTCTTCGCAAAATTTCACGACGCAATCCGCTGCGGCCTTTGGCTGAGTCTCCAACACCATGTGCGGCGCGTCGATCTCAACGACGCGACACTCGGGGCAGCTCAGCGAAACGTCCCGCGTTGCGCGTAGTCCGACGAGCCGATCTGCTCGACCTCGAAGATACATCACCGGGCAACGAACTTCGCCGAGACTCTTGCTCGCATCGACGCCCAACGCTTCGCGTATCCGGTATCTGACTGTTTTCGGAGGCAGGCTTGAGAGGGTTCGCCGAAGACGGTCTTTAAGCTCGCGCGCACCGTAACGGCCGAGAAGCGCCCAGGCGGTCAGCTCTGACGGGACGAGCTTGTGGTTGAACAGCGACAGCGGCGCGAACGACCGTCGCCCAAGCGGGGCGCGTGTGAAGCTTGCAGCGAGAATGAGCGCCGTCGCGCGGTCATGCGTTCGCGCGATTTCGATTGCGATCGGGCCGGAAAACGACTCGCCGAGAACAGCGAAGTCTTCAGTCGGCAATTGTTCTTCGACGAGCCGACCAAGTTCGGCGTAGCTCATTTCTCGCTCAACCGGATAGGAGATCAGCGTCACCTCGCAACGCCGCGAAAGCTGCTCTCAGAAATCGCGAAGCAGCTCTCCCGTGCCGTCCATTCCGGGCAGAACAACGATCCTGGGTTTGGGTGTCATTCCGTCGAGCGTAGCACCGGTCGCAGCAGTGACCGCCTCGCCATGCGCCGCTGTCACCCGCACGCTCTGATCAGGCCTTTATGGATGGCGATTCGCAACTATTCCGTGTAGCCTAAAACGTCAAGCGTGCAAAAAGCCGCAAGATTGGGGGGCACACGATGGTTTTTCGAATCTTGACCGCGCCGTTTAGGCTGCTGCGCGGCACGGGACGGCGCGGGATCGCGCGAGCAAAATCGGTTGCGCGCGGCGTTGAACGCGTTCACGAGGGCGGAGCGCTCGGCGCTGCAGGAACGCCGCTCGCCAGCGCCGCCAACGTCGCCGCGGATGACAGCGATCTCGAAAACGTTCTCGATGTCCGCCCGTCTGTTCTGTTCAAGTGCTTTTCCTGCCCGAG
>JASFUX010000320.1:0-3557 GCA_050050115.1 Maricaulaceae bacterium
ACCCGCTCCGGCGCGGCCGCGGGCGACGTTCGGGTAGCGAAGCGCTCGCCGGCGTCTGAAGACTTCAACCTCGTGATTGACTTTGGGGACAGCGCGCAACCAGACCGCGTTTGTTGGTCGAAGAGAACCCGCATGCCTCGTAAAAAGGAATGTTCTCCGCGCGGCCGGTCAGCAGCATCACCTTGTAGCAACCTCGCGCCCACGCCGCTTCCAGAGCATGGTGCAAGATCGCCCGCCCAAGCCGCGCCGCCGTCGCGCTTCGGCGACGACGACGTTCTCGATGATCGCGAAGGGTGCGCCGCCGCGCGTCAGATTGTCGGCCACAACCAGATAGCAGGAGGCCGTCGGGACGCCGGCCTCCTCGAGCAGAAAAATGGTCCGGTCGGGCGCCTGGAGGATGCGGTCAAAGATATCGGCGGCGTCGGTCGCCGCTTCGTACGGCTCAGGCGCATGAAGGTCGCAATAGAGCGCCTCTATCGCCTTGAGGTCGCCGCGGCCCGCCGTTCGAATTTCCCAGCCCGCCACTGCGCTCTCACATGCCTCCCAAGCACACGTATTTGATTTCGATGAAGTCATCGATTCCGTACTTCGAGCCTTCACGGCCGAGCCCGGATTCCTTAACCCCGCCAAAGGGCGCGGCCTCGGTGGAGATGATGCCGGTGTTGACGCCGACAATCCCCGATTCCAGCGCCTCTGCGGCGCGCCAGACCCGCCGCAGGTCGCGCGCATAGAAGTAGGCGGCGAGACCGAACTGGGTGTCGTTGGCCATCGCGATCGCGTCCTCGTCCGTCTTGAAACGGATCAATGGCGCGAGCGGACCGAACGTCTCTTCCTTGGCGAACAGCATCTCCTGGGTCGCATCGGCGATCAGCGTCGGTTCGTAGAACGTACCGCCCAGCGCATGCGGCTTGCCCCCGGCGAGGATGCGCGCGCCTTTAGCCTTGGCGTCAGCGACGTGCTCTTCGACTTTCGCCAGCGCGGCCGTGTCGATGAGCGGCCCCTGCTCGACCCCGTCCTCGATCCCTGGCCCAACCTTCAGCTTCGAGACAGCGGCGGCCATCTTCTCAGCGAACGCGTCATAGACGCCGTCCTGGACATAGAGGCGGTTGGCGCACACGCAGGTTTGGCCGGTGTTGCGGTACTTCGACGCGATTGCGCCGACGACCGCTTCATCGAGATCCGCATCGTCGAAGACGATGAACGGCGCATTGCCGCCCAGCTCCATCGACACCTTCTTCACAGTCGCGGCCGAGGCGGCGATAAGCTGCTTGCCGATCTCAGTAGAGCCGGTGAAGGTCAGCTTACGGACGAGCGGATTGGAGGTCAGCTCCCCGCCAATCGCCGAGGCGCTTCCCGTAGCGACATTGAAGACCCCCTTTGGAATCCCCGCTCGCTCGGCCAACATCGCGAGCGCCAGCGCCGAATAGGGCGTCGCGCTCGCAGGCTTGGAGACGAACGTGCAACCGGCCGCCAGCGCCGGACCGGCTTTCCGCGTGATCATCGCGTTCGGAAAATTCCACGGCGTGATCGAGCCGACGACGCCGACGGGCTGCTTCAGGACCACGATCCGCTTGTCGCGCTGATGCCCGGGAATGATGTCGCCGTAGACGCGCTTTCCCTCTTCAGCGAACCATTCGATGAACGAAGCTCCATAGGCGATCTCGCCGCGCGACTCCGTCAACGGCTTGCCCTGCTCAAGCGTCATCAAGACGGCTAGATCCTCCTGGTTCGCCATCATCAGATCGAACCACTTGCGCAGAAGCTGCGCCCGCTCCTTCGCCGTCATCGCCGACCAATCAGGCAGCGCCCGGTGCGCCGCCTCGACCGCCGCGCGGGTCTCTGCGGCCTTCATCAACGGGACGGTTCCTAGAACCTCCCCCGTCGCCGGGTTGGTCACTTCGAGGGTCGCCCCGTCGTCCGCACCTCTCCAGGTGCCGTCAACGTAGGCTTGCTGCACGAAAAGCTCTGGGTCGTTGAGGCGCATGGAGGTCTCCTTCTCGCCGGCCGCGTCGACGTGTCGAACCATCTTAGCGCCAAAGAGCCAAGCCTGTTCAGCCAGCCGTAAGATCGAGCAACCTCTTGAGGTTTTTTAATGCCGCGCAGCGCGCTAAGTGTGGTTGCCTGACTATTACGACCGGCGCCGGGGGCCGCGCCGAGGGGCTTAGGGTTTGCGATCATGATCATGCATGCGTGGAAATCCCCCGACAGAGCGAAAGTCGGGGCGATGCTGCTCGCCGCCGGCGCGCTGTGGGGCTGCGGGCCGTCCGAAACGACGAACGCCGAGACCATCGAGGCCGAACCGGCCGAGGTCGAAGTCGCCGCCAGCGAGCCTGCGCCAGCCGCCGAGCCGTCAGCGGACGCCGCGGCCGACGCCCACCCGGGCCAAGCCGTCTATCAAATGTACTGCGCGACCTGCCACGACACCGGCGTCGAACGGGCGCCGCTGCTCTCCACGCTGCAGACCTTGAGCGCGCAATCGCTGCGGTTCGCACTGTCCGAAGGCGGCGTGATGGCCGCGCAGGCCTCGCTCTTGAACGAAGAAGAGCTTGATCAGGTCGTCGACTACCTCGCCAACCGCGACGACGGCGGAGATTGGGTCGCCGACATGATGTGCCCGGCCGATCGGCGCATGGTCGACCTCTCCGAACCGCCGTCGCTCGCTGTGTTCGGCGGCGATCTCCGGAGCACGCGCAACCTGTCGGCGGAACAGGCGGGGCTCTCCCGCGACGATATGGCGAACCTCGAACTCGCCTGGGCGGTCGGCTTCCCGCAGACGGCCGGCATGGGCGTCACCCCGGCGATCGTGGGCTCTACCTTGTTCACGGTCGCGGGCAACTCGGGGAAGGTCCTGGCCATGGACACCGAGTCCGGCTGCGTCAAATGGGCTTATGACGCCGGGCGCTCGCGGTCTTCGATGACCTATGGCGAAGTCGCTGGCCAGCCCGCCGTGCTGTTCTCGGCCGGCCGCGGCCAAGTGACCGCGCTCAACGCGGAAACCGGCGCGGTGATCTGGGAGGCTTCGGGACAACCGCAGCAAGGCTCGGGCGGCTCGATCCGCGGCGCGGTCGTGCTCGCAGACGACAAGATCATCATCCCCATCTCGGCTTCGGGCGTCGGCTCGGGCGCGAATGCGAGCTTTGAGTGCTGCGTCGGACACGGCGCGGTCGTTGCTCTCGACGCGGCGACGGGCGAGCACCTGTGGGAATACCACACCATGGAGGAGGCCGATTACACCGGCGAGGTGAGTTCGACCGGCGTGCGCCAGCGCGGTCCCTCCGGCGCGCCGATCTGGGCGACGCCGACCGTCGATGTCGAGCGCGGGCTTGTTTACGTCGCGACCGGCGAGAACACCTCGCTGCCGGCGACGGAGACGTCGGACGCGATCATCGCGCTCGATCTTGAGACGGGCGAGCTGGAGTGGCTGTTCCAGGCGCTCGAAAAGGACGTCTGGCACATCGGCTGCGGCGGCGACCTTTCCGCGCCCAATCCGAACTGCCCGACCGGCGACGATCTCAACTCGCGCGACTTCGACTTCGGCGGTTCGCCGGTGATCGCGG
>JASFUX010000321.1:0-3553 GCA_050050115.1 Maricaulaceae bacterium
AGACCGTGGACGGACTCGTGTTTACGGTCGTCTCCGAGGAGTGCAGCTGGCGCGCCGCGGAGTTCACCGCCGGCCCGTGGTCGAGGATCGAGCTTGGAGCCTACGGGGAATAGGCGCGAACGCCGCCGGACTTTGGAGCATGGCGCTTAGGTTCTCAACGCGTCGCATCCGGCTTGAGATGCCGGTCGAAAAAGTCGACCCACGCATTGGTCATGTGGCGGCGCGGTCCGGGGCTGTAGATGCCGTGCCGCTCGCCGGGATAGACCATCGTCTCGAACGGCGTGCCCGCGTCCTGCAACACGCGCATCACCCGGGTCGAGTTCTCGAACACGACGTTGTCGTCGGCCATGCCGTGGATCAGCAGAAGCGGACGCGACAGGTTCTCGAGATAGGGAAACACCGCTGACGCCTCGTAACCCTCGGGATTGTCCGCAGGCGTATCGAGGTAGCGCTCGGTGTAGTGCGTGTCATAGAGCGCCCAGTCGCTGACCGGCGCGCCGGAGACGCCCACGGCGAAAGCCTCTGGCGCTTGCGACATCAGCTGAAGGACCATGTAGCCGCCGTAGGACCAGCCGCGAACGCCAACGCGGTCGGCGTCCACGGCGTCAAGCCCTTTTAGGAAGGCCAAGCCGGCCAGCTGATCGCGGACCTCGACGTCGCCCATTCTGCGGTGAAGCACCGCCTCGAATGCATGGCCGCGTCCCGCGGCGCCGCGGTTGTCGAGCTGGAACACCACGTAACCGCGTTGCGCGAGCATTTGCGTCTGCGTTGTGGACGACCAGCTGCGGGCGACCCGCTGCACGCCCGGACCGCCATAGACCTCGACGATCGCGGGGCAGGGCGAGGCGGCCGTGCACTGCGGAGGGACGACGAGGGAATAGTAGAGCGGCGTTCCGTCTTCCGCCTCGATTGTTCCGAACGTCGGAGGCGTATGACGCGCGAGGTAGGGGGTATAGGGATGATCCTCGTCGAGCGCGTTCTCTTCGATCCACCGGATGCGCCCGCCGTCGATGCCGTAAAGGCCGACCTGCGGCGGCTGATCGGGGTTCGACGACGTGCCGACGAACGCCGTCGCCGCCTCGTTCATCGCGACGCCCCAGGTGGAGCCCGGCGTCGTGAGGCGGCGCGGCTCGGCGTTGTCGTCAAGATAGCTCGTCACATAGAGGTGACGTTCGAGCGGCGTGTCCTTGCCGCCGCGGAAGTAGACCAGACCTGCGTCCTCATTGACTTCGACGACGCCGTCGCCAGCGACCGGCCAGCCGCCGGAGGTGACCTGGCGCACGAGCGATCCGTCGGCGTTGTAGAGATAGAGGTGGCGAAAACCGGAACGCTCAGAGGTCCAGAGGAATGACGCGCCGTCGGCGAGCGGCGTCGGATCGGCGCCGACATTGACCCAGGCGTCGTCGGCTTCGCTCAGAAGCGTCGTCGTCGATCCGTCCACTCCATCGACCGCCAGCAGGTCGACGCGGGTCTGATCGCGGTTCTGTCGCTGCACGGTCAGCGTGTCGCCGAGCCACGCGGCGGTGTTGAGATAGATGTCGGGGTCTGGGCCCAGATCGACTTCGATGCGTGCATCGGATGCGAGGTCGTGCACGAACAGGCGCACTTCGGCGTTGGTCGCGCCGGCGCGCGGATAGCGCTGCGCCACGACCGTCGAGCCGTCGGCGTTGATGTCGACGCGCTCGACGATGTCGACCGGGCCTTCGTCGACCCGCGCGTAGGCGATGCGAGAATCGTCCGGCGACCACCAGTAGCCGGTGGTGCGCCCCATCTCTTCCTGCGCGACGAACTCGGCCGCGCCGTAGGAGATCTCGGGTGCTTCGCTTGTGGCGATCGCGTGCTCCCGCCCGGTCTCGAGATCGATGACGAACAGGCTCTGGTCGCGCACGAAGGAGACATAGCCTCCGGCGGGCGAGATCTTTGCGTCGATCTCGTCGGCGTCGGTTTGCGTCAATTGGCGCACCGTCGGCTCGGCGCCGGAGAGATCGACGTAGAACAAATCGCCGTTGAGCGGCGCCAGGATCGCCTCGCCGACGTCGTTCCATTCGTACTCGACGATCCCAGTCGCGCGGATGCGCTGACGCTCGCGCCGCGCGCGCTCGGCTTCGGAAAGCTCGGTCGGATCGGCCGTCAGCAGATCGGAGTCCACCAGCAGGCGCTCTTGTCCGGTTTCGAGATCGTAGACCCACAAGTCCTGCACCTGGGCGTCGTCGGAACGCCCCCGCAGGAACGCGAGCCGGCCGCCGTCGGGCGAGAAGGACAGACCGCGCGGGGAGGCGCCGGACAGCGACGGGTCCGCGTTGAGGCGATCGGGCGTTAGTGCTTCTCCGACGGGCGGGAGCGCGGCGGTCGTGCAGGAGATGCACGCGGCGGCGAGGACGAGGCCGCGGGTGGCGCGGCCGATCGATGCGGCGTGTCTCATGAGAGCCCCGGCATGTTCGACTTTCCCAAGGAGCACCAGCCTAGCGGCCGATGGTGGGTGGCGCCATGCGGCTGGGCCGGTTGATCCGATCGCGGTGTCGCCTCAGGCGATCCGCACCGGCAGACTCTCATACCCGTGCACGAAGTTCGAATAGACGCGCCTGGGTTCGCCGTCGACCTCGATCCGTTCGAAGCGTTTCAAGATCTCTTCCCAGAGGATCGTCAGCTGCAGCTCGGCGAGGCGGTTGCCGACGCAGCGGTGGATGCCGAAGCCGAACGAGAGGTGCCGGCGCGGGTTCGGCCGGTCGATGATCAGATCGTCGGGCCGATCGAACACGGTCTCGTCGCGATTGCCCGACAGGTACCACATCGCGACCTTGTCGCCCTCGCGGATGGTCTGACCGCCCAGCTCGACGTCGTGCACGGCGGTGCGGCGCATGTGCGCCAGCGGCGTCTGCCAGCGGATGATCTCGGGCACCATCGAGGCGATCAGCTCCGGGCTTTCGATCAGCTTGTCGTACTCGTCCGGAAACTGATTGAGCGCCAGGACGCCGCCGGTCATCGAGTTGCGTGTTGTGTCGTTGCCGCCGACAATGAGCAGGATCAGCGTCCCCAGATACGAGAGCGGATCCATGTCCTTCGTCGCTTCGCCGTGGGCGAGCATGGAGATGAGGTCGGCTCGCGGCTCGGCGTTGACGCGGTCGTTCCAAAGGCCGGTGAAGTATTCCAGGCACTCGATCAGCTCGGTGCGCCGCTGGTCGTAGCTCTCGAGCACGCCGCCGCCGGCGAGCCGCGCGCCGCGCTGCGCCGTGGCGATGTCCGACCAGCGCGTCAGCCGCCAGCGTTCCTCGAACGGAAAATCGAACAGCGTCGCCAGCATCATCGTCGTCAGCTCGATCGAGACGCGTTCGACCCAGTCGAAGGTTTCTCCGCGCGGCAGCCCGTCGAGCACGCGGCCGGTGCGGGCGCGGATCGTATCGGACAGGCGCGCGAGGTTGCTCGGCGCGACGATCGGCTGGACGACCTTGCGATGCTCGGTGTGCTCGGGCGGGTCCATCGCGATGAAGCTGGGCAGCGTGAAATCTTCCTCGAAGTCGATCAGCCCGATGCCGCCGCGCCGCGCGTCGGAGGA
>JASFUX010000322.1:0-3550 GCA_050050115.1 Maricaulaceae bacterium
GTGCCGGACATCGACGACGATTCCCCGTACCAATAGGCGGCTCAGTAGAGAGCGCGCCATCGGTTTGAACTGCGCGTCCGGCGGCCTATGTGTTGACCAAGTCAACCGCATGGGAGAGCCGCCGTGAGTCGTCAGTCCGACAACGAGCCCGACTGCCCGCGCACCGAGGGCGGACCAGTCGAAGCCTTGATCATCCCGCGCGCCCGCGACTTGGGCGGGTTCGAGGTGCGCCGCGCCTTGCCCGCGAAGGAGCGCCGGCTGGTCGGCCCGTTCATCTTCTTTGATCAGGCAGGCCCGGCCGAGTTCGTCACCGGCAAAGGCGTCGATGTGCGCCCGCATCCGCACATCGGCTTGGCGACCGTCACCTATCTCTACAAAGGCGAGTTCCAGCACCGCGACTCTCTGGGAACAAACCAGATGATCCATCCCGGCGCGGTCAACTGGATGACCGCCGGCTACGCCGTCACCCACTCCGAGCGCACCAGCGAAGAGACGCGCAAGGCGCCGCACTCGCTGTTCGGCATTCAAACCTGGGTCGCCTTGCCGCTTGAAGCTGAGGAGATTGCGCCCAGCTTCGAACACCACGCCGCCGACGCCTTGCCGCGGATCGGCGACGCCGGTGTCGACGCACGCCTGATCGTCGGCCGCGCCTATGGCGAGACCGCGCCGGCCACGACCTACTCGGACATGTTCTACGTCGACGCCGCGCTCGAGCCCGGCGCGCGCATGCCGCTGCCGGATGATCACGAAGACCGCGGGCTCTATGTGGTCGAAGGCTCCGTTGAGATCGCCGGCGACGTATTTGAGTCCGGCCGCATGCTAGTCTTCCGCCCCGGTGACGCGATCACGGTCTCAGCTGGCGCGGCCGGCGCGCGACTGATGTTGCTCGGCGGCGCGACCCTCGAAGGCCCGCGTCATGTTTGGTGGAACTTCGTCGCTTCCTCGCAAGAGAAGATCGACGCGGCCGCCGAAGCCTGGCGTGAAAGCGAACGCACGGGCGACTGGGAGAACGGGCGTTTCACCCTACCGCCGGGCGACGATCAGGAGTTCATTCCTGCACCGGAGCGTTAGAGCGCTGTCACACGACTGAGACATGACGGCGATAACAGCGGAGAATGAGTCCCCTCTGTCCGCTTGGGAGGATCAGATGACCTTCTCGCGCCGAAGCTTCCTGCATAGCGCCGCGTGGCTCGCGCTCGCGGCGCCGGCTTTTCAGACGATCGCCGCTCGCGCCGGCGCGCAAGAGACCTCCGGCTCGCCGCTTCAGCCCGACCCCGAAGGCTGGCTCGACCTGCCGGAAGGCTTTTCCTATCGCATCCTGTCGCGCGCCGGAGATGTGATGTCCGACGGTCTGATCGAGCCGCGGTCTCACGACGGCATGGCCGCCTTTCCAGTAGAGGGCGATTCCGATCGCTGCATCATTGTACGCAACCACGAGATGGGCCTGGCGGGTCAGTCGGGCAACGCGTTCGGCGAAGATCTCGCGCTCGCCGCCGGCGTCGACCCGGCGCTGATCTACGACACCAGTCCCGAGGGTCACCCGCTTTCGGGTGGCACGACGACCTTGCTGGTGAATCTCCGTACGGGAATGGTGGAGCGCTCGCACTTGTCGCTCGCCGGTACGGCGCGGAATTGCGCCGGCGGGCCGACGCCGTGGGGCTCGTGGCTGACCTGCGAGGAGACCAAGGAGCTTCCCGGGCCGAACGTCACGAAGCCGCACGGCTACGTGTTCGAGGTGCCCGCCGCCGAAGAGGGGCTCGTGCAGCCGCGGCCGCTGCTCGCCATGGGGCGTTTCAACCACGAGGCCGCCGCCGTCGATCCGGCGACCGGGGTCGTCTACATGACCGAGGACGAGGGCGACAGCCTGTTCTATCGGTTCATCCCGAACACGCCGGGCGATCTCGCCGCTGGCGGACGCTTGCAAGCGCTCGCGGTGCGCAGCCAGCCGAGCATGGATGCGCGCAACTGGTCAGAAGACGATGGCGGGATCGAAGCTCACCACGTCGCCGTCGGAGCGTCGCTCGAGGTCGACTGGATCGACCTTGAGGACACCGACTCGCCGAACAACGACCTGCGCTGGCGCGGCTTCGAAGCCGGCGCGGCGCGGTTCGCCCGCGGAGAAGGCATGGCCTATGCGGCCGAAGGGCTTTCGGGCGCGGTTTACTTCGCTTGTACGAGTGGCGGTCCGGCGCGCGCTGGGCAGATCTGGCGTTACGTGCCGAGCGCTTACGAGGGCGACGGCGCCGAGGTTGAAGCGCCGGGACGGCTCGAGCTGTTCGTCGAAAGCTCGGATCGCGAAGTCATGGACATGTGCGACAACATCTGCGCCGCGCCCTGGGGCGGGCTGGTCGTCTGCGAGGACGGGCCGGATGATGAGTATCTCCGCGCGGTCATGGCTGACGGCCGCGTCATCCCGCTGGCGCGCAACGCGCATCCGGATCAGTCCGAGCTGACCGGGGCCTGCTTCTCGCCGGATGGAAGCACGTTGTTCGTCAACATCCAGAACCCTGGCGTGACGTTCGCGATCACCGGTCCGTGGTCGAAACTGTCAAGCTAGCAGCAACGCGCCCCTGACCAGGAACACCACCCCGGCCGCCGTCACCACGATGCGCGTCCACTTGCGGAAGGACACGTCGCTCCACCGCTCGAGCAGCCGCGCGCCGACCCACGTGCCCGCGAGCGTCAGCGGCGCGGCGATCACGAACATCAGCCCCAGCTGACGCGCCTCGCCGGGTGCGGCTGCGAGGATCGGCGCGCCGTAGATGGCGATCTTGGCGGCGTGCGAGATTGTTTGCGTCGCCGCTTTGGTGGCGACGACCTGATGCCGGGTCAGCTCCGATCGAACGAAGAATACATCGAGCAGCGGACCGGCGACGCCGGCCGAGAGATTGAGCCCCGAAACCAGGAAGCCGCAGACGATGGCGTCAAGCCGCCGGCTTGCGTCGAGACGGAGGCGCTTGGCCGGCAGCCAAGTCAAAAACGGCACCAGCCCCAAGGCGACATAGAGCATCGCCGGGGAGGGTTGGACGGCGAGCGCGAAGACCAAGCCCGCCGCTGCGAGCGCGCCGAGGCTGTAGACGCCGATGATCCCCCAGCGCACGTGCGAGAGCAGGAACCCAGCCCGCGAGCCGTTCGACAGCGCTTGGATCAGCCCGTGCAGCGTCATCGCCTGAGGGACGGTGAGGACCAGGCCCAGCCCGCCCATCAGGATCAATCCGCCGGCCATCCCGAACACGCCGGAGATCAACGCCGTGACGAACGCGAGGATCAGGATGAAAAGGGTGGCGAGCGTGCTCATCGCGCGGGGCTTATCGCCCGCGCCGTTGAGAAGCGTCCAGGCTCTAGGGCGAAGCGTACGCTAAAAAAAGCGAGCGGAAATCGGCTGCGAGTCATCCGTCTGCGCGCCCGTGCGTAGAAAGGGTCGGATATTGCTTTGTGCGAGGAGGCTCTGTGCCGGCTCATCTTGGCGTCGTTGAATTTGTCGCGCTCATCGCCACGGTCGTCGGTGGCGGCATGGGGCTGATGGCGCTGCTCAGTCCGGAGAAGGCGT
>JASFUX010000323.1:0-3529 GCA_050050115.1 Maricaulaceae bacterium
ACGCCCAGCGGGAAGACGTGGCTGCGCAGAGCCGTGCAGTCGGCCGTTCCCACGCCGGCGCCGCCGTCGGCGCAATCGGCCGCGATGTAGGCGTTGAGGATCTGGTTGCCGTCTTCGATCTGCAGGGGATCGGAGAAATCGAAGCGCCAGTAGTCGACCGAGCCGGTGAACGGGCGGTGCTGATAGATGGCGCCGAGATTGGTTGCGATCGCCGATTCAGGCTCGAGGTTGGGATTGCCTATGATGTCGTGCGCTTTGAAGGCGTTCGTCGGTGCGGTGAACACCAGCGCCGTCTGCCGGCCGGTCAGGAACGGCTGAGGCGGTCCGCGGAACGTCGAGGACGCCGAGCCTCTGAGCGTCAGATCCGGCGTGACCTGCCAGCGCGCGGCCACCTTCGGGTCGAACGTCGACCCGGTCAGGCCGCCGTAGTCCTCGAACCGGGCGGCGAGCTGAACGTCGAACGTGTCCGAGACGGGCAGCGCCAGTTCGGCGAAGCCGCCGTACACTGTCCGCTCGGTGCGGCTCGGCGTGGTGCCGGACAAGAACCCGAACTGGCCGGGCGTGCCGCCGCAGTCGAGGCTGGGGGTCAGCCCGAGCGTGACAGCAAAAGGATCGTCGAACGGGCACGGGTTGAGATTGAGATTGAAGTTGTCCGAGATCTCTTGTTCGAACACCTCGTAGCGGGCCTGCGCCCCGACCGCGAAGCCGACCGGACCGCCCGAAAGCTCCCAATTCGTCTCGCCGCTGACGATGAAGTCCGTGACCAGCAGATCATTCCGGGCGAGCGAGTAGCCCTCGTCGACGAGCCAATCAAGCAGCTCCGGAGAGTTGGCGAACGCCGGATCGAAGTTCGGATTCGCCTGACCGGTCGTGGCTGAGGTTTGGATCGCCGTCGAGAACGGGTTGAAGTATTCGCACGGACCGACGCCCGGCGTGCCGGTCGAAGGCGTGCAGTTCGGACCGCCGAGGCCTTGCAGCGCGAACGCGAAGTTCTGGACGTCCATGTCGCGGTAGCCGTTCAACTCGCGATCGCGGCGCGAGTAGGAGACGCCCAGGTCGTAGCTCAGGCCGCCGTCGAACAGGTCGCCGCTCAGCGACGCGGCGAGCCTGTACTGCTCGGTGAGGCGCTGGTTGGTTTCAGGCTGACCGTTGACGCCGGCGACGCCGGTGTAGCGGCCCCAGAAGATGTAGTCGCCCGATGCGGGCGGTCCGCCGGCCGCGCCGGCGTCCAGCGCCGCTGCGAATGCAGGGTTGTCGGCGAAGAAGTCGACGAGCGCCGGGTGGGTGATCGGAATGCGGGTGTCGTTGAGCGACTGCGGCGGATAGGCCGGCGAGGTCGCATACTCGGGAACGTCGATCTGCGCGTAGGCGGCCTCGAGCGACAGCTGCTGCTGGCCGAAGTCGAAAGTGCCGCGGGTGAATACGCGCGCGTCGTCCTGCTCCTCGATCAGATTGTCGAAGAAGGTGAACTGGAACCGACAGATCGATCCCCCGGTCGAGGCGATCGGCGTGACGAAGCCGCCAAGCGCGTTACAGTTCGGATCGGCCTGTCCGAAGATCACCGGCGCCTGGTTGATCGCCTGCGCGATCGGGATGACGTTCGGGTTGATGATCGTGGCGGGATTGCCGATCGAAGACCAGCCGCCCTGCGGGTTGTCGACGAAGTCCTGCAGCGCCCAGTCGCGGTCGATCACCCGCAGCTGCGACCGATGGCCGTATTCGGCGGCCACGAACCAATCGTAGTTGTCCCCGCTGTGACCGAAGATGCCCCCGATCAGCGAGTCGCCGTCGGACCCGTCGATGAACTGATGCGAGGCTCTGACCTCGAGGCCCTCGAACCCGTCCCGGGTGATGAAGTTGACGACCCCGCCGATCGCGTCGGAGCCGTAGAGCGCAGCGGCGCCGTCCTTGAGGACTTCCAATCGTTGGATGGCGGTGGTCGGAATCATTGAAACGTCGACGCCGTTGGCGTTCGCGCCGACGTGTCTGCGGTCGTTGATCAACACCAGGGTCCGCGCCGAGCCGAGGCCGCGGAGGTTGATCGTCGTGACGCCTTCGTTGCCTTGAGAGCCGCGCGTGTCGAACTGGTTGGACTCGCCGATCAGACCTTGCGTGGTGCCGATGTTCCGCAGGAGCTCGTTGAGCGTCGGCGCGCCAACCTGCTCAAGCTCGGTCTGACTGAAGACGTCGACCGGCAAGGCCGCGTCCTCGGGCGTGCCGGCGATGTAGGAGCCGGTGACGACGATGACGTCGCTGTCGTCTTGCGCCGCCGCCGGACCCGCAGCGATCGCGCCCAGCGCGACGACCGAGGCGGTTCCGCAAAGAAATCTTTTCAGCATGTGTTTCTCCCCTCGGCCCCAAAATTTCGAGCCTTGCGATCGAGCTTGAATGATTACATTTCGCTAATGTCACAAGTTATTCGGTAGTTCGAGTCACGATACTCTCAGCTTAAACAAGTTTTTGTGATGTACTTTGTCGCTCTTTAGCAACATAAGTGACGATTATGTCTTTTATATATTTAACACTATTCACGTTTTGACTCGAACATGATTCTCTAGATGCGTTATTGAGCGTTCATCATCACGTTTTTATTTGGTGCGTGATTGACGGACGTCGCGTTGATCTGATCTGCAGTCAATCGAAGAGCGGGGCGCCGCGTGTGGGAGCGGCGCGCGCCGCCCCAGCGACTCCCTCAGAGTTTCCTTCGACACGACCGCCCTCTCCCCATGCATCGGCGCACTGAACCGCCGCGCCTGGAGTAGCTACGTGCGGCTCGCCGTTTTGGATGAGCGGCGTCGCGTTTCGGGGTTGTTTCGAGGACGATCGGGCCGGAGCTGTCCGCCGGCGTGACCGGCTGCGGTAGCCGGGCGGGGCGGACCGCGACGACCGCTACGCCGCCGCTTCCTCGTCGTCCTTGGCGAGTCGGCGGGTAAGTTCTTCGGCGAGGGCGCGCGGGGCGGGGTCGCCGGACAGAAGCTCGGCCTTGGCGCCTTCGGACGCAAGCAGCTCCTTGGCGCGCGTCCGCGCCGCTTCGGCGAGGCGGCCGGCGGGCGTCACGCCTCCATCGACGAGCTTCAACAGCGTCGCGGCCGCTTCGATCGCCGAGGTGCTGCGTCGCGCGATCTGATCAAACAGCTTCGCTTCGTTCTCGATGGTCGTGGCGTAGCGGTCGATGATCTCGCCGATCTCGGCGCGGTCCTGGGCTGTGAAGGACGTCGCGTCGACGTCGCGGCGCAATGTTGCGAGCTCGGCGAGGCGGCCGGTCGGCGCGGCGCGGCCGCGCAGGAAATGGGTTTCGACCGGCATATGCACCAGACGAGCGCGGATGAGCCCTGCGAGTCGCGACTTGTTGGCGTCGCCGACGATGTTGTCCTCAAGCTCGACCAGCGCGGCGAGCGCCTCGGAGTGCCCCGCGGCGTGATCGAGCAGGGACTCGATCGCGTCCTCGCCGAGGAGCCGGCCGGAGCGGTAGACGAACGCCTCGACGAGGGCCTCTTGGGAGACGAGCCGGCCGGCGACGAGGATCAGG
>JASFUX010000324.1:0-3517 GCA_050050115.1 Maricaulaceae bacterium
GTGCATCCGGGCGCCGGACGCGCGCTCGTAGAAGACCATGAGCTTTTCGCGCTCTTCGAACCCCCACAGCGGCGGCGTCAGCGCGCCGACGTCCATCGCCTGCGTGGTCACGTTGAGCAGGTGCGAGAGGATCCGGCCGATCTCGGAATAGAGCACCCGAATGTAGGACGCGCGCTTGGGAACCTCGACGTCGGCCAGCCGCTCGATGGCGAGGCAGAACGCGTGCTCCTGGTTCATCGGCGCGACGTAGTCGAGCCGGTCGAAGTAAGGCACGGCCTGCAGATAGGTCTTGTGCTCGATCAGCTTTTCGGTGCCGCGGTGCAGAAGGCCGATGTGCGGATCGACCCGCTCGACCACCTCGCCTTCAAGCTCGAGCACGAGACGCAGCACGCCGTGCGCCGCCGGATGCTGCGGGCCGAAGTTGATCGTAAACGGACGGACTTCTGTTTCGGCCATCAGCCCGCGTCCTCCGCCTTCTCATCGCCCGGAAGCACGTACTTCGCGCCCTCCCACGGCGAGAGATAATCAAACGAGCGGAACTCCTGGACCAGCGAGACCGGCTCATAGACCACGCGCTTGCGCTCTTCGTCGTAGCGCACCTCGACATGGCCGGTGAGCGGGAAGTCCTTCCTCAGCGGATAGCCCTGAAAGCCGTAGTCGGTGAGAATGCGGCGCAAGTCGGGGTGGCCGTCAAAAAGCACGCCGTACATGTCGAACGCTTCGCGCTCGAGCCAGTTGGCGAGCGGGAAGACCGCCGTCGCGCTCGGAACCGGCGTGTCGGCGTCGGTCTGCGCTTTGACCCGCGCGCGCAGGTTCTGCTTCACCGAAAGCAGATGATAGACGATATCGAAGCGCTCTTCCCGCTCGGGCCAGTCGACCGCCGTCAGATCGATCAGCGAGACGAAGCGGCTTTCAGGGTCGTCGCGCAGATAGGTCAACACCTCGACCACCGCCTCGCGACGCACGTTGATCGTCAACTCACCGAGCGCGATCGACCATCCAACGACGGCGCTTTCGAGCTCCGCGGCGATTCGCTCGCCGATGTTTTCAAGCGCTTCACTCATCAGCCTACCGAATGATCGAACCTTCACGGCGGATCTTCTTTTGAAGCTGCAGCACGCCGTAGACCAGCGCCTCGGCCGTCGGCGGACAGCCGGGCACGTAGATGTCCACCGGCACGACCCGGTCGCAGCCGCGCACCACCGCGTAGGAATAGTGATAGTAGCCGCCGCCGTTCGCGCAGCTGCCCATCGAAATGACGTAGCGCGGCGCGGGCATCTGGTCGTAGACCTTCCTCAGCGCCGGGGCCATCTTATTGGTCAGGGTGCCCGCCACGATCATCACGTCCGATTGACGAGGGCTGGCGCGCGGGGCGAAGCCGAAACGCTCGAGATCGTAGCGCGGCATCGAAGCCTGCATCATCTCGACCGCGCAGCACGCCAGCCCGAACGTCATCCACATCAGCGAGCCGGTGCGCGCCCAGGTGATCAGGTCGTCGGCGCGGGCGACGAGAAAGCCCTTGTCGGCCAACTGGTCGGACACGCCGTCGAAGAACGGGTCGTGCTTCTTGGGATCATAGAGCGGCGTCGCGGCCCGAGCCGCCGCGCCCGCCGGCGCCGTGGCTGAACTCACAAGATCACTCCCACTCCAGGGCGCCTTTGCGCCATTCGTAGATGAAGCCGACCGTCAGAACGCCGAGGAACACCATCATCGACCAGAAGGCGAACACTCCGCTTTCGCCAAGGGTCACCGCCCAGGGGAACAGGAATGCGATCTCGAGGTCGAAGATGATGAACAAGATGGCGACGAGGTAGAACTTCACGTCGAACTTCAGCCGCGCATCGTCGAACGCGTTGAAGCCGCACTCGTAAGTAGAAACTTTTTCCGGATCAGGGTCCGAGGGAGCCAGGACGAAGGCCGCTCCCATGAACAGGCCGCCGAGGGCCGTCGCGATCCCGATGAAGATCAGGATCGGAGCGTAGTCTAAGAGCAGCTCGTTCATCGCTCACCTTTGCGGCCGACCGCGGATAGGCGCCCTTTCGAGCGCCCGGAAGCGCCAGGGAGCCTGTTGACCGCGAGTCGCGTCGAAACACCTAAGGCGATCGCCCCGCCGCCGCTGCGGTCGGAAGCCGTCAAGAATCGCCCGGAAGCTAAGAGCCTGCGTGCTGCGATGCAATGAAAACCGGAGCTCTGCGCGCAGATCGCGCACAAACCGCCAAAGCCTGGCCAGAGCGTGAAATTCGCGTAAGCCCGGCTTCGGCCCTCCCCTCGCCCCCGTTCCGGCGCCGTAGCGCGTTTTCATCCCGCGCAGCTGGGCGGCGCAGGACGAAAAGACGGGGACTTCCATGAAGAAACTCTTGAGCAGCGCAGCCATCGCCGCCCTCGCCGCGGCGGGCGGCGTCGGCGCAGGCGCTGCCGAACAGCAATCAAGTCAGCGTCCGCAGATCGAGGTCGCCTTCGTGCTCGACACCACGGGCTCGATGAGCGGGCTGATCGCCGGAGCGAAGCAGAAGATCTGGTCGATCGCCTCGGAAATCCTCGAAACCGAGCAGCAGGCCGACATCCGCTTCGGCCTCATCGGCTATCGCGACCGAGGCGACGAGTACGTCACGGTCTCCTACGACCTCACCGAGGACATCAACGGCATCTACGGTCATCTGCTGCAATTCGAGGCCCAGGGCGGCGGCGACCGGCCCGAATCCGTGAACCAGGCCCTCAACGAAGCGGTGACCCAGTTCCGCTGGAGCGAAGACCCCCACGCGCTCCGGTTAGTCTTTCTCGTCGGCGACAGCCCGCCCAAGGACTACGAAGACGACGTCGACTACGACCGCACCTGCCAGCTGGCCGAGGACCGCGACATCATCGTCAACACCGTGCTCGCAGGAACCGCCCAGGACACCGGCGCGATCTGGCGGGCGATCGCGCACCTCTGCAACGGGACCTACATGGAGATCCCGCAGGACGGCGGCGTCCAGCAGATGGCGACGCCTTACGACGACCAGATCAACGAGCTCCAGCAGCGGATCAACCAGACCGTGCTGCCCTACGGCGCGATGGAGGAGCAGGCCTATCTCTACGGCCAGCTCGCAGACGCCGCGGCGGCGTCGACCGAGGTCGCCTCGGACATGGCCGCGGTGCGCTTCAAGAACGGCAAGCTCAACCAGGTGCTCACCGGCGGCAACGACCTCGTCGAGGACTATGAGGACGGCGTCGTCGATCTCAACGCGCTCAACGCCGACGAGCTTCCTGAAGACTTCCGCGAAGCGGACCTTGATGCGCTGCGCGTCGAAGTCGAAGCGCGGGTGGCCGAGCGCGGAACGCTTAACGACGAGATGGCGGGCATCGTCGCCGAGCGGGACGCCTGGATCGCCGAAGAGCTCGAGCGGCGCGCCGCCGAGGAAGGCGAAGACGGCTTTGACCTCGAAGTCGCCCGGACCATCCGCGCCCAAGCCGCCGAGCGCGGCATCGAATACCGGGACTAGCAGGAACTGAAGCTAGAAACGAAAAAGGAGGCGGA
>JASFUX010000325.1:0-3511 GCA_050050115.1 Maricaulaceae bacterium
TATACCGGACAAGTTGGCAAGAAAAGGTGTTTCGACGCGTCTGATCGAGAGCGTCAGTCGCGGCGGCTGAGCGCCAGATTCGCCAGCGCAACAAAGAACATGACGACGGCGACGATGAACAGCATCGGCGAATATTCCGCCGGGTCCGCGGGGACGAAGTCGTTGAGCTCCCACGGGGCGGCGGCGCCGTCGGCGAAGCCGGTGGGCGTCACGACCCCCAGGTAGTCCATGCCGACGAGCGGGCTCAGGTGAAACGCGATGGCGCCGGTGATGACGCCGGCGCCCAACAAGCCGCCGAGCATGCGCGTCGCCGGAAGGAGGATCAAAAGCCCGGCGATGATCTCCGCGCCGCCGACGGCGTAGTTGATCTGCGGATAGAACAGATCAGCTAACGGAAGGCCGTTGGCGGTCGCCTTCGCCTCGATGAACTGGAAGATGTGAGCGCCGGCGAACTTCATTGCGCCGATGCCGATGAGAAAGACCGCCAGCACAATCGCGACGACCCAGCGAACGATACCCATCTTGAATGCTCCTCCCAATGCCCGTTTGCGGGCTTGTCTCCCGTCGGCTCAGTCCGGTTACGCTCCTCGCTCCGCCGCCGGGATGATCGCGTTCGCCAGCAGGCGGTTGAGTTTCTCCACGTGTCCGCCGCGGCCTGGCGCGTTCGGGTCCGACGTCATCGCGACAGTCAGCTCGAGGTCGGGCACGACGTAGACCATTTGTCCGCCGTACCCGCGCGCATAGTAGACGCGACGGCCGCCGGCGCGGTCGATGAACCATCCGTAGCCGTACTGATCGCGCGAGAATGGCGAGCGGGTGCGCGCCGTCCAGGACGCTTGAATCCACGTCTCGGGCAGCACGCGGTCGCCGCCGTAGACGCCGCCGAGCCGGTAGAGCTCGCCCAGTTTGACCAGAGCGCGGGGGCTCATCGCCATCTCGTTGCCGCCCAGGTAGACGCCCTGCGGATCGCGCGTCCATGGCGGGATCTCGATGTCGAGCGGGCCGCCGAGCCAGTCGCGCGCGAGCGCCAGCGTCGAACGGCCCGAGGCGCGGGTGAGCAGCGCCGAGAGGATGTGATAGCTGCCGGTCGAATAAAGCATCCGCCCGCCGGGCTCGTCGACGAACGGGCGATTGAGCGCGTTCTCGGTCCAATTGTTGCTGACCACCCAGGCGCCGTAGTTGCGGCCCGACGTGCGCTCCAGCCCGGTGCGCATGGTGATGAGATCTTCGACAGTGATGTCGTGCACGCGGGCGTCGGCGTTCTCGGAGATGAGATCGGCGAACGCTGGCGAGATCGTCTGCTCGACGCTCTCGAGCACGCCGCGGTCGATGGCGACCCCGGCGAGCGCCGCCATGACGGTCTTCGACGCGGACTTGATGTTGACCGGCGCGTCGAGCGAGGGGCCGCGGAAGCGGTGCGCCTCAAGCTCGACCCCGTCGCGCGCGATCACCAGGGCGCGCATCTGGTCCATCGCTTCGCCGGCTTCGAGCGCGCCTGCGATCAGCTCGGCGTCGAGGCCGGATGCGCGGGCCGGCCGGGCGGCGATCGCGCTTCCCGCGAGAGCCGCGGCGACGCCCGACCCGATCGCGAACGCGCGTCGCGTGGGATGAGCTTGAGTCGAGTTGGGCAAGCGCGCGTTGGCCATAGCGCAAGCGTCGCTGGCGGCGGCGCGGTGTCAAGCAAACCGGCCATCACGCCTGCGCGAGGGGCTTTGCTTAGCCCCGCGTGGGGCGCGGCCGGCGCGAAGCGAGCCCGACGCCGAGCAGGATGACGCCGAGTCCGATGTAGGCGCTGAACCCCGGACGCTCTCCGAAGCCGAGCCCGACCAGGAGCGCCGTCACCGGCACGAAGTAGTTCGTCAGCGACATGAAGCTTGGGCCCGCCGAGCGCACGAGCTGGAGATAGATCACCGACGCCGCACCCGAGGACCCCGCGCCGAGGAACAGCGAGACAAGGAACGCGCGGGACGACATATCCGAGCCGTGGAACGCGTCCCAGAGGCCGAGCGGCGTGATCCACATTGCGCCGCACATGATCATCCCGGCGGCGGCGATCTCCGCGGGCATGCTCGGCGCGCGGTAGGCGATGATGGCGTTGATCGCGTAGGCGGTCGCGGCGGACATCACGGCCAGTTGCGCCCAGGTCATCGGCCCGCCGAGGTCGGAAAGCGCGCCCGGTCCGATGAGCACCACCGCGCCGACGAAGCCGATGGCGACGCCGACGAGCTTGCGCGCCGTCAGAGTCTCTTCACGGACGAACAGGGCGGCGAGCGCCACGGTCGCGATCGGGTTGATCGAGGTGAGGATCGCGGCGAGCGCCGAGGACATGTGCACGGTCCCAACGGCGATCGCGGCGAACGGATAGCCGGCGCCGAAGAACCCCAGCGCGATCAGCCAGCCCCAGCGGCGGGCATTCTTGGGGACGGGCGCGGGCAGGCGGTGGCCGCGGCCGTAGCACCAGGCGATCAGCACCGCGGCGCTGACCCAGAGCCGATACATCGTCAGGTGCGCCGGCGCGACGTCGTCGACCCCGACGCGGATCGCCCAGAAGGCCGTGCCCCAGAGGAGCACGCAGCCGACGAAGCGCGCCCAATCTGCTTTCGTGGGGCCTGCTTTCGTAGGGCCGCTGCGCGCGGGACCTGTGCTTGGAGGGGTCTCGGGGTTCGCCTCGGCGCTCGCCGCGCCGTCGCTCATCCCAGGATCGCCGTCAGCGCCTCGACCAGGCGGTCGACGTCTGCGTCCGAGACGTGTAGGTGCGGGGTGATGCGCAAATTAGGTCCGCGCTGGGAGATGTAGATCTGCTGCTCTTGCAGCTCGAACGCGATCCCCGGCGGCGCGTCCGCCGGTAGTCTGGTGCAGAGATAATGCGGCGCGCGCACTCGCTCCGTCTCGGCGCGGCAGCCGAGCTTTTCGAGCCGCCGCGCGATGTCGTCGTTCAAGTCGCCGAGCGCGCGCGCGATTTGCGCCGGGTCCTGATCAAGCAGCAGCTCCAGGCTCGCCATCGCCTGGGGCATGAGCTGGAAGTTGGCGCGCTCGCCCATGTCGAAGCGGCGGGCGCCGGGGGCGTAGCCGTCCTGGTAGTTGATCAGATTGGCGAAGTCCTGGGCGTTGTGCCGTAGGAGCCAGTTTTGTTCGAGGCCGACGCCGTTTCTGTGCTGAGGCGCGACATACATGAAGCCGATGGAATAGGGGCCTAAGAGCCACTTGTAGCAAGCCGAGACGGCGAAATCGGGCTGGATCGCCTCGGCGTCAAACGGCTGCGCGCCGAGGCTCTGCGTCAGGTCGACGACCAGCGCCGCGCCAACCTCGCGCCCGCGCGCGCCGACCGCCACAAGATCCACTGCGCCGCCGTCGACCCAGTGCGTGTGGGCGCAAGCGATGATCTTGGTCCGCTCGGTGATCGCTTCGAGGATCGCCTCGTCCCAGCGCTCGCCTTGCCGGCGCTCGACGGTGACGACCTTCGCGCCGACCGGCTCGGCCATCTGCCGCCACGTGTAAACGTTTGACGGGA
>JASFUX010000326.1:0-3476 GCA_050050115.1 Maricaulaceae bacterium
CGTTCAATGGCGTGCGCAGCTCATGGCTCAGGCTGGCGAGGAAATCCGACTTCGCCGCGCTCGACCGCTCGGCGTTGCGCAGCGAGGCGTCTAGGTTCTGCGCCGTGCGCATCAGGTGCGCGGTGCGCTGGTCGACGCGCTGTTCAAGGCTGTCCTTGATCTGACGGATATGGTGAGCTTCTTCCTGGAGCCGGTCCTGGATCCGCCGCTCGAGATAGGCGCCGACGAGGCCGAAGGTCGCCACGGCGATCATCGCGTAGGCGATGGTTGCGGAAAGAACGGCGTCGAGCATCACCGGCGCGCCGGCTTCGCTCGCAGCCGCGGCGCCGATCACGGCGGCGGGAGAGCCGATGTAGTGCGAAAGCGCAAAACCCACCGCCAGCATGAAGGCTGCGGCGATGCGCTTCCACCAGGCCCGCGCCCTTGCGGCGGCCCACGCCGCGCCGACGCCCGCGGCGACGGCGAGGACGGCGGAGAAGACGACGCGCGCGGGCTGATGGACGAGGGCGCCGTCGACGATCAGCGCCTGTTCGCCCAGGATGTGCATCACCACGACGCCTGCTCCGAGGAGCGCGCCGGCCGCGCCGAGCCGCACCGGGCCCGCCGCGTCGCGCACGATCCACAGCGCGCCGGCGACCGCGAGCACGACAGTTACAGCCGCCGCGCCCAGGATGCCGGCGTTGTAGCCGCGCTCGAACGGGCTTTCGAGCGCGGCGAGCGCGATGACGTGCATCGACCAGACGCCGCCGCCGAGGATCACCGCGCAGGCGGCGAGCCACTTGAGCCGTGCGGCGTGCTGAGCGCGGAAGAAGCGTTCGGAGAGCTCGAGCGCGGCGTAGAAGGAGGCCGCGGCGACGACGAAAGAGAGCGCGGCCAGTACCTGGTCGTGGGAGACCGGCGTTCCTTCGGCGCCCGAGCCAAGGCGCAAGCCCAGTATGATCAACCCCAGCCTCCACGTTTGGAGGCCCCCTCCGGATTGACTCTACTAGCGCTTTTGTCGCGGCGAGGCGACTCTGCACGTCGAGAATCTTCGTTCTAGAAGCCGATTTCGCATCGTTTCGAGACGCTCTAGGCTGAGCCGTCATGAGTGAACGCCGTACGCC
Source organism: Maricaulaceae bacterium (assembly GCA_050050115.1). Taxonomy (GTDB): domain Bacteria; phylum Pseudomonadota; class Alphaproteobacteria; order Caulobacterales; family Maricaulaceae; genus JASFUX01. The sequence continues at coordinate 1,104 of JASFUX010000326.1, forward strand.
TGCGAACAAGCCGTCCGCCGCGCGCGATGTTGACGCCGTGCGCAACGCGGTGGGGCGGATCTGCGCCAAGTACGACGATGCCTATTGGCTCGCCCGCGACAAGGACGGGGCGTTCCCGGACGGCTTCGTCGCCGACCTCGCCCAAGGCGGCTGGCTCGGGATCGCCATGCCGGAGAAATACGGCGGCGCCGGGCTCGGCGTCAGCGAGGCGGCCGTCATAGTGCAGACGATCGCCGCCTCGGGCGCGGCGATGGCGGGCGCGAGCGCGATCCACATCAACATTTTTGGACCCAACCCGATCGTCGTCTTCGGAACCGACGAGCAGAAGCAGCGCTTCCTGCCGCCGCTGATTGCGGGGACCGACCGCTGCTGCTTCGGCGTGACCGAGCCCAACGCCGGGCTCGACACGACGCATCTTGAAACTCGCGCCATTCGTGAGGGCGACGTCTACGTCGTGCATGGGCGGAAGATTTGGACGTCGACGGCGCAGAGCGCGAACAAGATACTGCTGATTGCGCGAACAACGCCGATCGATGAGTGCGAGAAACCGTCGGACGGCCTCAGCTTGTTCTACGCGGATCTTGATCGCTCAAAGGTCGAGGTGCGCGAGATCGAGAAGATGGGCCGCAAGGCGGTGGACTCCAACGCGCTGTTCATCGATGGACTGAAGATCCCTGCGAGCGACCTGATCGGCGAGGAGGGGAAGGGCTTTTCCTATCTCCTGCACGGTCTCAACCCCGAGCGCATCCTGGTCGGCGCTGAGGCGATCGGGATCGGCCGCGTCGCGCTAGAACGCGCGGCCGCCTACGCGAACGAGCGGGTGGTCTTTGGCCGGACGATCGGCAAGAACCAGGCGATCCAGCATCCGCTGGCGAAATGCTGGATGGAGCTCGAAGCGGCTGACCTGATGGTGCAGAAGGCCGCCGCTCTCTACGACGCGGGCGAGCCCTGCGGCGCCGAAGCGAACGCGGCGAAGTACCTCGGCGCGGAAGCCGGCTACAACGCGTGCGAGCGCGCAGTGATGACCCTGGGCGGCATGGGGTATGCCAAGGAGTACTGTGTCGAGCGCTTTCTCCGTGAGGTGATGATCGCGCGGATTGCGCCCGTCAGCGCGGAGATGATCTTGAGCTATATCGCCGAGCGGGTGCTGGGGTTGGAGAAGTCGTATTGAAAGAGTCCTATTCGGGCTCTCTCACAACAACACCCGCCACACCAGCAATGCCTGCCGAGTCATATGCTCGCGTCACGACGCCATGCTCAGAGTCGGGATGGGGCTGGATCACCACGCCGCTTTGACCGCCGTTATCGACGTTCTGGCGTTGGATCGCGGCGCTGACCCGAGCTGGATCGGTCAAGCGGCCGTTCACGAAGATCGTGTTGTCGGCATCGATTTGCACGATGATGGACTCGGGAACGTCGGCCAGCGGCGCATCTGTTGGCGGGGCGATCATCTGCACGCCGCGCTCTTGCAAGATCGTCGCGGTGACGATGAAGAACACCAAGAGGATGAAAACGACGTCGAGCATCGGCGTCATGTTGACTTCGCCGCTGTCGAGTCCGGATTGAAGACGTCTGCGCATTGCCTACACCTCCCCATGTGCGCGCATCCTAGCACGTCCGAGGCGCGGATGCGCGCGCAGTCCGTTGGTGAAGTGATTTTGCGCTATTGCAGCGCGCGCAGAATTTCGTCGATGACCCCCACGCCGTAGGTCAGCGCGATCTGCGCCCCGAAGACGATCAACAATATGAAGTGGAAGAGCATGAACAGGGTCGGCATGCGCAGCTCGAAGCGTCCGGCCGAGACCTTCTTGCGCGACGTCTTCGCAGGATCGTTCTCGTCAGTGTAGGGCTTGGACGGAAGATCGGCTTCGAGCTGGTGGATGATCTCGAACTTCGCGCCGATGATCTTGCGCTGCGAACCGATGACGCAGCGCCAGGTGTGGGAGACGAGGAGCCCCGCGAACGCCAGGGCGAAGCTCATCCAGACCGGATCGTGAAACAGCGGTCCGCCGTTGAACCGGTCCGAATAGATGAAACCGACCGCGCCGACGATCGCCAGGTTGAGCGTGACGTAGAAACGGTTCGCTTCGGCGCGGCGATCGACCAGACGCTCGGCCCACTGCACGTAGGCGTTGTACTGGCCGGTTAGCGCCTCGATGCGCGCCGCCTCGACGCGCGCGGAATCTTCAGCATAGTCGGACATGGGCGCTCCCCTCGCAGTCGCACACCACTAATAGCGCCTGGCGCGGGCAAGTGAACTTTTTCCGTGCAGCGCCGCCGCAGTCTCCTTCCCGGCGGGAGCCGCGCGCCGACCTCGTAGAATCCCGTGTGACGTCGCGCCGCGCGACCCGGCGTCGCGCGGCGTCGTTTCAG
>JASFUX010000327.1:0-3432 GCA_050050115.1 Maricaulaceae bacterium
TGAAAGAACCCGCAATGCTGATCCTCATCGCCGAAGACAACCAGGACAACTTCGAGCTCATGGCGCGGTTCCTGAAGCGCCGGGGGCATGAGGTCTCATGCGCGACGACTGCGCGCGAGGCGATCGAGAAGGCCGCCGCCGAGCGGCCGGCCGTGATCTTGATGGACGTCTCTCTGCCCGACCTCTCCGGGCTCGAGGCGACCAAGCGCATTCGGGGCGACAAGGCGCTCGCAAAGACCCCGATCATCGCCGTCACCGCCCACGCCATGGACGGGGATCGCGCGCGCTGCATGGCGGCGGGCTGCGACGGATATCTTTCCAAGCCGATCGACTATGAAGCGCTCGCCGCGCTGATCGATTCTCTGACGTCGTCAGCGCCCGCGTGAGGTTTCGCAAAGCCCGCATCGCGCGCAGATTTGGCGAAAGTTCAACTTTTAAGCGTATCTGAAACGCGGCTTTAGAACACCGTCTTTAAACTTTCGTCAGCGTGCGGAGCCTGCCCGCGGGCGGCTCTGACGATTTTTGCACGAGGACGTTCTCGGCCTTGCGCCTCTCTGGCGCGTCGCGGAGCGACGTCCCGATCGAAGGGATCGAAGATGTCGCTTGACGCCACCGCCAGCAATATCGCCGAACAACGCTTTCCCGCACACGCCGTCACGGCGCCTGCCGAGCCGATCGAGCCGGCGCTCGGCGCGGTGATCGGCTCCGAGCTCGTCGACATCCTGATCGTCGACGACGAACCGGAAGTCCTTGCGGTCTTGAAGCGCCAGATGCAACGCAAGGGCTATTCGGTCCGCACCGCAGCCGACGCGCAGGCCGCCTCGGCCGAGCTGGCGACGTGCCGTCCCCGGGTGATCCTCCTTGACCTGATGATGCCGCGCATCGACGGCGCGGCCTTCCTGAGCAACCTGCGGGCGACCCATTCGCCTGGCGCGTTGCCGGTGATCATCGTCACGGCGAGCAACCAGCGCAACGACATGCTGCGTTGCCTCGACGCCGGCGCAAACGACTTCGTGACCAAGCCGGTCGACCTCGACGCGCTGGTCGCGCGGGTGGAGGTCCAGATCGCGGTATCGAACCGCTTCCGCGCGCTTGAGCAGAGCGAGTCGATCGACGACAGCTGCGCGGAGAACGCCAAGGAGGCGCTCTGGGCCTGGACGCCGGCCGGAGACGCGCTGACCGCGTCGCGCAACTTCGCCGCCGTCTGCAAGCTCGACAAGGCGCCGACGACGCTCGCCGAATGGCTCGCCGCCGCGCGGCCGGCCGACGGGGCGGCGCTGGTGGAGGAGCTCGACCGGTTGCGCGCCAAGCATACCCGCGAGATCGAAGCGGTCGTGCGCATGGACGAGGACGTCGCCCGGGCGCTGCTAGTGCGCGCCCGCCTCGACGAAGAGGCCGACGGCGAGCGCATCACTGGCGCGGTGATCGACATCACGGTGCCGTTCCTGCGCGACAGCGAAAGCCTGCTGCCGACCCGCGGCGCGCTCATCGACCGGCTCGCGGAGCTGCGCGAAGAGGCCGGCGCGGCGACGCTGATTGGTTTCAACGCAGACCGCTTCGACGAGCTGACGCTGGCGCACGACATCGCCCGCGGCGAGGACGCGCTGCGGATTTACGTCTGGGCGATCAAGCGGGCGACGGAGTCCATCGGCGAGCTTTACCGGACCGGGCCGACGGAGTTCGCGATCCTGGTCAACGCCGACGCGCCGGTGGGCGAGATCCGCTCCTGGGCGCGCCGCATCGCGGCGGGCAACGACTTCGGCGTGCAGATCGGCGACGAGCAGATCCACCGCATCTCGGCCGTCGTCGGCGTCGTCCTCGCCTCGAAGGAAGCGCCCGAGGAGACGTTGTTCCGGCTCAAGCTGGCCTTGAAATCGGCGTTCGAAGCCGGCGAGGGCCGGGTGCGCGAATACTCCGACGACATGCGCGAGATTCGCCTGCGCCATGCCCGCATGGACTCGCGGTTGAGCGTGGCGCTCGAGCGTCAATCGATCGAGCCGCTGTTCGAGCCGATGGTCGATGTCGACACCGGCCGCTGGCGCGGCGTCGAGGCGAGCCCCGGCTGGTGCGACGAAGAGCTCGGCAGCGTGCCGATGAGCGAGCTGTTCGCTTGCGCCGACACGATGGGTTGCGCGTTCAAGCTGGTCGAGAGCTATGTCTCCAAGGCGCTGCGCGTCGGCCGGCAGATCAATGAGATCGTTCGCCGACCGCTTGACCTGGTGATCTCCGTGCCCGAACAGGCGGCCGGTGATCCGGGTCTGCCGAGCCTGTTGAGCCGTCTCGCTTCGGAGGCGGACTTCGATCTCGACCACCTCGTGGTGCAGGTCGCCGAGGACGGCGTTCTTTACGACTTCGACGCCTGCGCGAGCGTGTTCCGCCAGCTCAACGACATCGGCGTCCGGGTCGCGATCAGCGAGTTCGGCTCGGGCTATTCGAGCCTCGCCTATCTCTGCCGCGTGCCGGCGCAGTCGCTGAAGTTCGACGAGCTGATGCTGCACGCCGCGCTCGAGCGCTCGGACGCGCGCACGCTTCTGGGCACGATGTCGCGAATGGCCCGACACCTCGAGAAGTCGGTGATCGTCTGCGGCGTCGCCGACGCTGAACAGTTGCAGATCGCCCGCGAGATCGGCGCGGAGATGGTTGAAGGCCGTCTGACCTCGCGCGTGCTCTCCGCCGAAGAGCTGATCACCACGCTCAAGGCGACGTCTTAAGGCGTTACCCGAGCGGACGCAGGGGCGTCCGCTCGGGCTTTTTTTCAAAACGACTTCGGCATCCCCAGCACGTGGGTCGCCACGTGGCTCAGGATCAGGTTCGTCGGCACCGGCGCGACTTGGTAGAGCCGCGTTTCGCGGAACTTGCGTTCGATGTCGTACTCCTCAGCGAAGCCCGCCCCACCGTGGGTCTGCAGGCATGCGTCGGCGGCGGCCCAAGCGGCTTCGGACGCCAGCAGCTTGGCCATGTTCGCCTCCGCGCCGCAGGGCGCGCCCGCTGCGAACAGCGCCGCGGCCTTGTCGACCATCAGCCGCGCCGCCTCGATCTGGACGTGAGCGCGGGCGATGGGGAACTGCACGCCCTGGTTCGTCCCGATCGGCTTGCCGAAGACCGAGCGCTCGCGCGCATAGGCCGACGCCCGGTCGACGAAGAAGCGCCCGTCGCCGATGCACTCTGCGGCGATCAGGATGCGCTCGGCGTTCATCCCGTCGAGGATGTAGGAAAAGCCGCGCCCTTCCTCGCCGATGAGGTTAGCGGCGGGCACTTCGAGGTCGTCGAAGAACAGCTCCGTCGTCGCATGATTGAGCATCGTGCGGATCGGCTTGATCGTCAGGCCGCGCTCGAGCGAACCGGGGATGTCGACGAGAAACACGCTCATGCCCGCCGTTGGCCTCTTGTCGTCGCGCGGGGCGGTGCGGGCGAGCAGCATCAGAAGATCGG
>JASFUX010000328.1:0-3420 GCA_050050115.1 Maricaulaceae bacterium
CAGCGAGCACCAGCCGGCCTTCGGCGTCGGTGTTCAGGACCTCGATCGTCTGGCCCGAAGCCGAGGTGACGATGTCGCCCGGGCGCATCGCGTCGCCGTCGGGCATGTTCTCGACGAGACCGACGACGCCGACGACATTGGCCTTGGCCCCCTTGAGCGCGAGCGCCATCATCAGGCCCGAGACGGCGGCCGCGCCGCCCATGTCGCCCTTCATGTCCCACATGCCGTCGCCGGGCTTCAGCGAGATCCCGCCCGTGTCGAAGCAGACGCCCTTGCCGACGACTGCAAGCGGCGGGGTGGACTTGTCCCCGCCTTCCCACCGCATGACCACGAGCTGGGACTGCCGGCGCGAGCCGCGACCGACGCCCAGCAGCGCATGCATGTTGAGCTTGGTCATCTCGGCTTCGTTCAAGACGTCGACCTTGAGCCCAAGCTTTTCGAGCGCGACCAAGCGCTTGGCGAATTCTTCCGGATAAAGAACGTTCGCCGGCTCGGAAACGAGATCGCGCGCGAACGCCGCACCTTGAGCCACCGCGTCATAGCGCTTCCACGATTTACGCGGCGCGGCGGCGTCCTCCACGCTGATCTTGAGCGCCCCGAGGGACGGTTTTTTGTCGTCGGAGAGCTTGCTGCGATAGGCGTCGAACCGATAAGCGGCCAGCATCGCGCCGAGCCCGGCGCGCGCACAGTCGTCGGCCTCGAGCCCGGTCCCGTCAAAGCGCAAGCAAGCCGACTTCGCCCCCGATAGGAGCACGGCCCGCACCGCCGCCGCGCCGATCTTCTCCGCCGCGCCGGCGTCGAGATCGCCAAGCTTGCCGACGCCGAGCAGCACGACGCGCTGATAGTCGACGCCCGCAGGCGCGAGCAGCTCGAGGGACTGGCCCGGCTTGCCTTCAAAGCGCGAGGCTTTGATCGCGCGGCTCAAGGCGCCGCCGGCGGCTTCGTCAAGTTCGGCCGCCGGCGCCGAAAGCTCTGAAGATGCGAACGCCAGAACGATGGCGGCGTCAGCCGGAGCGGCTCCAGCGGCGAATGTTATCTTCATGAATCATGCTCTTAAGGAGGAGCGGCCCGAAACGGTCGCGCGATGGTCACAAGATTGCGCCCAACCGTGGCCCACGGTTGGCTTGGCTCGGTCCTATCTGATAACTGCCTTGATGAGAAGCGCGCCTCGGCCGGTCTGTTAACGGCGTCAACCTAAGCGGGAATCCCCTGACGTGATCGAACGCTACATTTTGCGCCAAGCGTTCTGGCCTCTCGTCGCCTCGGTGGGCGTCCTCGGCTTCTTGGCCCTTCTGACCCAGAGCGTCTCCACGCTCGATCTGATCATCGATCAGCGCCAGAGCCTCTTCACCTATTTGCAGATCACCGCACTGGCGATGCCCCAGCTGATCGCGCTCATCCTGCCTTTGGCCCTGTTCGTGGCGACGGTCTATGCGGTCAACCGGCTGCAGAACGACTCCGAGTTGGTGGTGTGCTCCGCAGCGGGGATGAGCAAGCGGGCGCTCGCCTCGCCGATGTTGAAGATCGCGATGGGCGCGCTGATCGTGAACCTGGCGATCAATCTGTGGGTCCAGCCCTATTCCTTCCGCGAGATGCGCGAGCGGCTCTACGAGGTCCGCGGCGACCTGGCCGCGCGGCTCGTCCGTCCCGGTCAGTTTCGCAGCGCCACGGAAGGGCTGACCATCTACGCGCGCGACATCGAGCGCGGCGGCACGCTGACCGACTTGCTGATCGAAGACGCCTCGGACCCGGAGAACGTGGTCACCTACATGGCGCGTTCCGGGGTCTTCACTGAAGTGGCCGGCGAGCCGACGATGGTGATGTACGACGGCTCTCGCCAAGCGATCGACGCGCAGAACCAGCTCTCCTATCTGCGGTTCGACCGCTGGCCGGTCGAACTCAATGCGTTTCTCGAATCAGAGGGCGAGCTCTCCTACAAGCTTTCTGACCGCTACGTCGATCAGCTGTTCTTTCCGTTGCCCGAGGATGAATGGGGCATGCGGTATCGAGACCGTCTCTATGCGGAGGGAAATTACCGTCTCGCCTCGCCGCTCTATGCGCCGGCGCTCGTGCTGATCGCGCTTGCGGCGGTTCTCGGTGGACAGCATTCGCGCACAGGCTACAACGCCCGGATCGCCGTCGCAGCGGCGACCGCGCTCGTCGTGCGCATGATCGGCTTCGCCGTGGAATCGGCGTGCGCGGACAACTTGTACCTCAACCCGCTTCAGTACGTCGTGCCGCTCGTCGCCGCATTCTTCGCCGCGCGCGCGCTCTTCACCAACGCCGCGAAGAAGGCCGAGCGAAAGAAACGCCCGCCGCGGCGCCGTCCCGACACCGGCGCGTCGACCGCGCCCGCGCCGGCTTAGGGAGGATCGGAGATGTTCCCAGGTCGGCTTGCACGCTACATCTTCTTCGAAGTCGCGATGGGCGTCGCGATCGCCACGACCATCATCCTGACGATGATCGTGCTCGTCGATTTCGTCGAGCTCTCGCGAACGCTCGGCACACGCGCCGCCGTCTCGCCAGTGCGCCTGTTCTTCCTCGCCCTGATGCACGCGCCCTCGCTGATCGAAGACACGCTGCCGTTCGTGTTCCTGTTTGGCGTCATGTGGTCGATGTTCCGACTCAATCGGCGCAGCGAGCTGGTGGTGATGCGCGCGGCGGGGATGTCGGCCTGGCGGTTCCTGGCCCCGGCGATGCTGTTCGCCCTGGTGATCGGGATCGCCGCGACGACGGTGCTCAATCCGCTCGGCGCGCGGCTCTCCTCAGAGTTCGAACGCCGGCGTGAAGCGATCCTCAACCCGGGCATGAGCACCGTCGGCGTGGCCGAAGGCGGGGTGTGGCTGCGCGAGGCGCGCGAGGACGGCCAGCTCGTCGTCCGCGCCAAGCGCGCCGAGGCCGGCGGGCGGCGATTGATCGATGTGACGATGTACTTCTACGACCTCGCCGCGGAAGGACCGCCGCGGTTCCGCCGGCGCATAGACGCCGCCGAAGCCCAGCTACGGCCCGGCTTCTGGCAAGTCTCCGAGGCATGGGAATTCGCCCCGGACGAAGAAGCGGTCCGCCACAACGCCATCGCCATCCCCACGACCTTGGCGGCCGAGGGCCTCATCGAGACCATCGGCACGCCGGAATCACAAAGCTTCTGGGAGCTTCGCCAGCAGGCCCGCCTGTTGCGCGAGGCCGGGTTCGCCTCGACCGCCTACGAGCTGCGCTGGCACCGGCTCCTCGCCATGACGGTCACGCTGATCGCGATGACGGTGATCGCCACCTCGGCGTCGCTGAGGTTATCCAGAAGCGGCGGCGCGATTTGGCTGGCGGTGGCTGGCGCCGGCGTGGGATTCGGCCTCTTCTTCCTTGAAAGCTTTCTCGCCGCTTTTGGCGACACTGGATCGATGCCGATTCCCCTTTCGGCGTGGG
>JASFUX010000329.1:0-3402 GCA_050050115.1 Maricaulaceae bacterium
TCACCATCCTGCGCCCGCCCGACAAGACCACGCCGACGGTGCTCGACGAGCTGTCGCTGATCAGCTTTCCCACGCGCGAGCTGTTCCAGCAGACGATCGACGAGTTCGACCTGATCATCTTCGATCTCTACAAGCACCGCCGCGATGTCATCGAGTCGATCTATCTGACCAACATCGCCCAGTACGTCGAAGACGGCGGCGCGCTGTTGATCGCCGCCGGGCCACCGTTCGTCACCGAGCTGTCGCTGTTCAACACCTCGCTCGCCGCGATCCTGCCCGCCCGGCCGACGAACGCGATCTTTGAAGGCGGCTTCCGCCCCTCGCTCACCGAGCGCGGCCGGCGCCATCCCGTGACCGCGACGCTGCAAGGCGCGCAGAGCGACGAATGGGGCCGCTGGTTCAGGGTGATCGACACCGCCCAGGTCTCGGGCGACGCGCTGATGCGCGGACCCGACGACCGCCCGCTCCTCGTGCTCGACCGGGTCGAGGACGGACGCGTCGCCATGGTGCTGTCCGATCAGACCTGGCTGTGGGCGCGCGGCGTCGACGGCGGCGGTCCGCACGCGGAGCTGTTCCGCCGGCTCGCGCACTGGCTGATGGGCGAGCCCGATCTGGAGGAAGAGCGCTTGATCGCCGAGACCGGAAACGGCGTGCTCACGATCGAGCGCCGGACGATGGGCGACGGCCTCGATCCGGTGATCGTCAGCTCGCCGTCGGGCGAGGAGTTCGAGGTTCCTTTGAGCGAGGTCTCCGAAGGCGTTTGGCGCGGCGAGACCGACATCGACGAGATCGGGCTTTACCGGGTGCGCTCGGAAGAGCTGACGTCTGTCGCAGCGGCCGGCCCGCTCAACCCGCGCGAGCTTGGCGACATGTCCCCTACGGAAGAGGCGCTCAAGCCGTTCATCGACGCAACGGGCGGAGGCAGCTTCTTCATCGGCGAGGGCGGCGGCGCGAACGTGCCCGAGATCCGCCGCACCAGGGTCGACGCCGATCAAGCCGGGCTGCGCTGGATGGGCCTCAAGCGCAACGAGGCCTACGCCTCGATGAACGAGCAGCGCAACCCGCTCGCCCCGGCCCTGCTGGCGGTGGCGATCGCGCTGATGGCGCTGACCGGCGCCTGGGCGCGCGAGGGACGCTAGCGCGGCGCGGGGACTAGCGTTCCGTCGCTTTCCGCGCCGCCGCGATAGCCTGCTCCACCGTCCCCGACACGTCCGCGCACGCCCAGGTCACTTCACCGACATCGCGGGCGAACTGACCCCGAACGACCTCTGCGTCCGCGTCGGACGCGTCGCCTGCGCGGGCCGAGACTCGATCGATCAACACCGCCTCCGGCGCATCGAGCCAGAGCCCCGCGAACGCAACGCCGGCGGTCGCGGCCGTCTGTTCCGCCGCCGCGCGCTCGGCCGGATCGAGAAACGCCGCGTCGAGGATCACGCTTGCGCCTGCTCCGAGCGTCCATCCGGCCGCTTCAAAGCAGGCGGCGTAGACCCGCGCGTGCGCTTCGTCCGTATAGGCCTCGCGCGGCAGCGGCTCGAGCGGCGCGACGCCGAAGAGCCGCTTCCTCACCTCGTCGGTGCGCACGATGACCGCGCCGGCGACCGGTCCGCCGAAAAGCGCCGCGTCCGGCGCGAGCGCCTTGGCGATGGTGGACTTGCCCGTCCCCGATCGTCCGCCGATCGCGATCAGCCGCGGCGTCGCGGGCGCGAGCGCCTTGCGCGCCAGCGCCATGTAGGCGCGCGCGTCTTCCGCTTTCTCCGAGTCCGGCGGATCGCTTTGCGCCGCGAGCCGGGCGCGGACGTGCGCGCGCACCGCAGCGCGGCTCGAAACGCACAGCGGCAGGAGCGCGAGGCCTTCGTAGACCGCGGGCGCGTCGAGCCGCGCCATGCGGTCGATCCAGACGTTCAAGACGCGGTTCGCTGCGCGCGGCTGGCCGCGCTCGATCAGGTCCATCAGCAGAAAGCCGAGGTCGAGCATCACGTCCATGGTCGCGAGCGCCGGGTCGAACTCGATCGCGTCGAACAGCACCGGCGCGCCGTCGTCCCCGAGGAAGATGTTCTCAAGGTGCAAGTCGGCGTGCAGGCGCTGCATCCAGCCGGCCGCGGCGCGGGCGTCGAAAAGCGGGGCCTGCGCTTTCGTCGCCGCGTCGGTCTCGGCGATCAGCGCCTCGACGTCACCCGCGGCGCAAAGCGCCGCAGACTCAAAGTTGGGCGCGGAGCCTGGTTCCGCGCCCGCGGCGAAGACGTGCGCATTCTCGCGCAGCGATGCGGCGTTGACCTCGGCGTGGCGGATCATCGCCGCGGCGCCGTCGGCCCGGTCCCCGCCGCCCGCCGCGATCGCCTCGCGATGGAACGCAGCGACCGCGGCGCCGAGGCGCTCGGCGAGGTCGTCGGAGACGCCGTCTCGAGCGGCCACGCGCGAGAGCAGCCGGTCCTGGTCGAACCGCTTCATAACGAGGGCGACCTCGACCGTTCCTCCCGCACCATCGAACGCGAAGCCGCCGCCCGGCTCCTCAGTGATCTCGGCGATGCGCAAATAGTAGTCCGGCGCGGTGCGGCGGTTGATCTCCAGCTCCTCCTTCATGATCGCCCAGCGCTTTTCGAGCGTGGAGAAATCGAGAAAGCCGAGATCCACCGGCTTCTTCACCTTGAAAGCGCGATCGGCCGCGAGGAACACCCAGGCGCCAGGCGTTTCGCACACGTCGACCGTCTCGCCGGCAGGAAGGCCGTAGCTTTCCGGCCGGCGCAGCCAGGCGAGAAGATCGTCCAATCGGGTCATGGGTCATCGCGCTCCGGCGCCCGCAATCTTGAAGCATCATAGGGATTACCGGGCGCCGCAAAACCGCCCTGCTCGGCGGATCAAGTCGCGGCCCGTTTGGGAGGAGACCCGTCATGACCATGCCCGCCCGCGCAACCGCCGCCGCAACCGCGCTCATCGCCGCGTGCGCCGCCCCCGCGTCCGGTCAGGACTACCCCGAAGCCTGGACCGCGCCGACCGAGCCGTTCCGGATCGTCGACAACGTCTATTACGTCGGCGCGGAGGGCTTGAGCTCGTTCCTGATCACAACGCCGGAGGGCCACTTCCTGCTCGACGGAACGATGCCCGGCGCGGGCGAGATGATCGCGGAGAACATCGCCGCGCTCGGCTTCGACGTCGAGGACGTGGAGATTCTCTTGAACAGCCATGCGCACTTCGACCACTCCGGCGGCCTCGCCGAGCTGCGCGCGTTGAGCGGTGCGGAGTTCTATGCGTCGGAAGGCGATCAGAGCGCGCTCGAAAACGGCTTCTACCTCGGCTGGGAAGAGCGCGAGGAGTTCAACGCGCCGGGCATCAAGGTCGATCACATCGTCGAGGACGGCGACGAGGTGACGCTGGGCGGCGTGACGCTGACGGCCAACATCACGC
>JASFUX010000330.1:0-3358 GCA_050050115.1 Maricaulaceae bacterium
GTCGTCGAGAACCGCTCGAGTTTGGCGCACCCAGGCCGAGCCCGGAGCGAACACGAGAAGACCGATCGCGGCGACGCCCATCGCCACCATCGTCGCAGTACTGAGCGGCCCCCCGTACGGATTCGGCGCGCGTTCGCGCCGACGTCGGTCCATCATCGTCCGGGTCCTCGTCACCTCATACGGCGGCGGACAGGATCGTCTTATTGGCGTTCAGGTTTTCCAGCGCCCTGCCGGAACCCAGAACCACGCACGAAAGCGGGTCGTCCGCAATGGTCACCGGCAGTCCGGTCCGCTCGCGCAGCGCCGCGTCGAGGTTGCGCAGCAAGGCGCCGCCGCCGGTCAGCACGATCCCTTTGTCGACAATGTCGGCGGCGAGCTCGGGCGGGGTCGCCTCAAGCGCGACCTTGACCGCATCGACGATCTGCTCGACCGGCTCGGACAGGGCGTCGGCGACCATCGCCTCGGTGACGCGGATCTCCCGCGGCACGCCTTTCATCAGATCGCGGCCCTTGACCACCATCGACAAGCCGTCGCCGGACTGCGGCGCCGTGGCCGAGCCGATCTCGGTCTTGATCCGCTCGGCGGAGGTTTCGCCCAAGAGGAGGTTCGAGGTGCGGCGCAGATAGTTGATGATCGCCTCGTCCATCTTGTCGCCGCCGACGCGCACCGAGCGTGAATAGACGATGCCGCCAAGCGAGAGCACGGCGACTTCGGTCGTACCGCCGCCGATGTCGACCACCATCGAGCCGGAGGCTTCGTGGATCGGCAGCCCGGCGCCGATCGCGGCGGCCATCGGCTCTTCGATCAGATAGACCCGGCTCGCGCCCGCGGCGAGCGCGCTTTCGTGGATGGCCCGGCGCTCGACCGCCGTCGCGCCGGAGGGCACGCAGACAACCACCTTGGGCCGTACAAAACTGCGCCCGTTGTGCACTTTCTGGATGAAGTGCTTGATCATCTCCTCGGCGACTTCGAAGTCGGCGATGACGCCGTCACGCATGGGGCGAATCGCCTCCATGTGTCCGGGGGTCTTGCCGAGCATCTGTTTGGCTTCGACCCCGACCGCCTTAACCGACTTGCGCCCCTGCTCGATCGTGAAGGCGACCACGGACGGCTCGTTGAGCACAACTCCGCGGCCCTTGACGTAGACGAGGGTGTTCGCCGTGCCGAGGTCGATGGCCATGTCGGCCGACATCATTCCGAACAAGCTGGACAACATGTGGGCGCAGACCTTTCGATATCAGGCGTTTTTACGAGATTCGCCCGGGCCGCATTGAACTTATTCGTCGCTTTCACCCTCTAGATGAATCACCGCCCCCAAGCTCGCCTGATTTCAAGGCGAGCCGGGCAGGAATGCAAGGCTCTCCTGAGCAGAGGCCCGATCAATCAGAGGACTCGGGGTTCTCAGGCTCGGAGGGCTCCGCCAGATCGCCCCCGGCGCGGTCCTGCAAAGCCCTGCGCGCCCAAATCACGGCTCCGAGCCAGCACGCGGCGATCGCCGCGAGCGCCAGGCCCAAAAGCACGCTGCCGTTGTTCGCCAGCTCGATGAGGGAGCCCCCGGCGAAGGCGATCATCGCCATCTTGGGGATGATCCCGACTGCTGTGCCCGCCAAATAGGTGGCGAACCGGGCGCGCGACACCCCCAGAGCCATGTTGATCACCACGAACGGCGCGATCGGCACGTTGCGCACGACGAGACTGGTCCAAAACCCGTTGGCGCCGATCATTTTTGAAATCCGGTTCACCGTATCCCCGCCGTAACGCTTCAAGGCGTCGGCGCCGAAACGGCGGGCGACTAGGAAATTGGCCGTCGCCGAGGTCATGGTGGAGATCCATGCGTAGGCGAAGCCGAGGACGGGGCCGAACGCGACCACCGCGCCGGCGATCAGCACCGATTGCGGCGCGCCGAAGAAGGACGCCGCGGTGAACAAAAGCACGGTGACGGGCAACGCCCACGGGCTCTCAGCGCTCTGGCGCAGCCAGTCGAAGATCGGCGCATCATCCTCGTCGAAGATCGCCGTCGTCCGGCCCATCACCACGATGACCGCCACGCCGAGGAACAGGGCCGCCGATATCCCCAACGTCCGCGCCGCGCGGGCGTCCATATGGGTGAGGAAGCGGGTGATCTTGGCGAACATTCGGGAGATCATCTGGGACAAACCCTCGCAAGCCGCCCTCCATAGTGCATCGGCCCGCCGCGGGGGAACCTGTTTTAGCGCACGCGGACGATGCGCCCGGCAGATCACACTCGGCGCACGCATTCGGCGACCTTACCGGCTCGACAATTGATGATCGGACCGGGAGCCGCTATGTCGACGCGCGAACTTCCGAGGGGCGCGTTCGCGCCGGAAACAACGAGCGTCGCTAGGCGCTGGGGCAATTGGAGCGTCGAACGATGCGTGCAGGTCTTGTCTTTGGAGCAATCATGGTCCTCGCCGCCTGCGGGGAGAATGGCGAGGCGGCCGACGACGAGGCCGAAGCGCTCACCTTGCCGGCGGAATACGCCGAAGCGGACGCCTCGAACGGCCCGCGGCTTTGGGTGCAGTGCCGCACCTGCCATCAGATCGCGGACGGCGCAGCGATCGCGGTCGGACCCGACCTACACGGGATTTTCGGCAGGACGGCCGCGACGAACGAATCGTTCGCGGCGTATTCGCCCGCTCTCACCGAATCCGGGATCGTCTGGACCGCGGAGACTATGGACGCCTGGATCGAGAATCCGCGCGCGACCGCTCCGACTACGACGATGATCTTTCCCGGCATGCCTGACGCGCAGGACCGGCGCGATCTGATCGCCTGGCTGTGGGATGAAACCGGAGCGGCCGGCGAAGGCGACGAGGAGTAAAGCCCCGCGCCGAGGCTAGCGTCTCAGCCAGAGCGAAACAAAGGCGCCGCGCTCCTCGACCACGTTGCGACCGGCGTAGGAGCCGCGCGCGCCGATCTGCACCGACATGCGCTCCGTCAGGGTGCGCACGACCGAGAGCTGCGCCTTGTGGCTCTCGTTCGGCCGTCCAATGTCGTTGTCCTCCGCGATGATCGAGAAGGACTGGGCCATGACCATCCAGTCGTTGCTTGGCCGCAGACCGACCGTCGCGTCGAAGCGCAGCTCGTCGATGTCTCCGCCGCCGCGCCAGCGATAGCCTGCCTGAGCTTCGGCGAACCCGCCGTTCCAGCCCCTGCCGAGCAGCAGCCGCGCTTCCGCCGCCATCCCGCCCTCGCCGAGCGGCTGGTTGAGGACGTTCTCGACTCGGCCCGGCGCGACCAGCGCGCCCTGCACCGAGGCGACGCCCGGCGCGCCGCGCGCCAGAAGCCAGCGCGCGCCGATCTGCGAGGAGGCGAAACCCGATTGAACGTCCGGCTC
>JASFUX010000331.1:0-3344 GCA_050050115.1 Maricaulaceae bacterium
CCCGGAGCTTTCCGCCAGCCGCCGGATGAAGTGATCGACCAGAAGCGGAATGTCCTCACGCCGTTCGCTCAGCGGCGGCACACGCAGCGGCACCACGTTCAGGCGGTGATAGAGGTCCTCGCGGAACCGGCCTTCGGCGATCTCCGTCGACAGATCCTTCGATGTCGAAGAGACCACGCGGACGTCGACCTGGACGTCGGCTCCCCCGCCCTGGCGACGGAAGCGCTGCTCGACAAGCACGCGCAGGACCTTGCCCTGCGTCGCCAACGGCATGTCGGCGACCTCGTCGAGGAACAAGGTGCCGTTGTGCGCCTGCTCGAAAAGCCCTGCCTTGCGCACGCGGCCCTCGCCGTCCTCTTCACCGAACAGCTCCGCTTCGACGCGGTCGGGCTCCATCGCTGCGGCGTTGACCGCCACGAAACGGCCGGCCGCGCGCGTCGAGCGTTCGTGGATCAGCCGCGCGACGACCTCCTTGCCGCTGCCCGGCGCGCCCGAGATCATGACGCGGCTGTTCGCCGGAGCGACCTTGGCGATCGTCTGGCGGACCTGAGAGATCGCGGCGGACTTGCCCACAAGGTCCGGTTCGGCGTTGGACTTCACCCGCAGCTCGGAAATCTCCCGGCGCAGGCGGCTCGCCTCGATGGCGCGCGAGACGGTGTGTACCAGCCTATCCGATTTGAATGGCTTTTCGATGAAGTCGTAAGCGCCCCGACGGATCGCGGCGACCGCGGTTTCGACCGTGCCGTGCCCGGAGATGACGATCACCGGGATTTCCGGATCGATCTTCTTGAGTTGCTCGAGCACCTCGATCCCGTCGAGCTCGCTGCCGCGCAGCCAGACGTCAAGGATGACGAGCGACGGCTTGCGTCGACGCACCGCGGCGAGCGCGGATTCCGCGTCGGCGGCCGTTCGGATCTCATGTCCTTCGTCCTCAAGTATCCCCCCGATCAGTTCGCGGATGTCCAGCTCGTCATCCACGACCAGAATGTCATGCGCCATGTCTTTCAGCTCCTACGCATTCGCCCCCGCGACGCGTCCGCCGATCCCGCTTTCGTCCGCGGGCCCCCGTTCGGCTCCGTCATCTTGTTGATGTTCCAGCGGCAGCACTAGACGAACCAGCGCGCCCCTTTCTCCGTCTTCCCGATCAGCCAGCTCGAGACGTCCTTGGTGGTCCTCCATCACGCGGCGCACGATGGCGAGGCCAAGCCCCGTGCCTTTCTCTCGCGTGGTCATGTAGGGCTCGGAGAGCTGCTCGCGCGGGCCCTCCGGCCATCCCAGCCCGTCATCGACCACTGCGACGACGGCGCATCCATCCTCGACATCGAGCCGTACGCCCATGCGCCCCGGCGAGCCTTTCGCGCCCGGCTCCTGATCGCTGCGCGCAGTCACGGACTCTGCCGAGTTCTTGAGCACGTTAGTCAGGGCCTGAGCGATCAGCCGCTCGTCGCAGCGCACCCAGATCGGCTCGCCCGGCGTTTCGATCTCGATTTCGATGCTCGGACTCGCCACCCGCTGAGTGAAAGCGGCCGAGCGCACCAGCTCGCCCATCTCGACCCGCTCGGGCCGCGGCTCGGGCATGCGAGCGAAGGACGAGAACTCGTCAACCATCCGTCCGATGTCGCTCACCTGACGGACGATCGTGTCGACGCATCGTTCGAACACTTCCTTGTCGCCTTCGATCGAGTCCAGGTACTTCCGCCGCAATCGTTCCGCGGAGAGCTGGATCGGCGTCAGAGGATTCTTGATCTCGTGCGCGATCCGCCGCGCGACGTCGCGCCAGGCGGCGTTGCGCTGCTCGGAGACGAGCTGAGTGATGTCATCGAACGTGACCACCACAGCGCCCGAGCCGTCGCGCGCCGCCGCAGCGCGCACGTTAAGCCGGCGAACGACGCCGTCCCGGGCGAGGTCTGCCTGCCCCTCAGCCGCGTTGCCGGGCGAGGAGCGCGCTTGGCGTACGAGAGGCGCCAGCTCCGGCGCGACAGTCAGCACGTTTTCTCCAACGACGTCGTTTTCGCCGTCCGCGCCCAACAGGCCGAGCGCCGAGCGATTCGCCAGCGACACCCCGTCATTGGCGCGCACGCCGATGACGCCGGCCGAAACGCCCGACAGCACGGCCTCAGTAAACTCTCGTCGGGTTTCCGCCTCTCGCGCGGCCTTCACCAGCTCGCTGCGCTGAGACTCGAGCTGGCCGGTCATTTCGTTGAACGCCTGCGACAACGCCGTCAGCTCGTCCTGACGGGAACTGACCGACACCCGGGCGCTGAGATCTCCGTCACGAACCCGTTCGGCGCCTTCCACGAGCCGGCCAACCGGGCCGACGACCTGGTTGGCTGCAGCAAGCCCAAACCAAACGGCGCCGGTCAGCACGAGAAGGGTCATCTCTACGTAGAGCAGTCCCCACAGGATCTGCAGCGAGCCGCGGTTCTGCTGCGCAAGCCGGTTGAGCTGCACCTGTTCGTAGGCCTGCTGAAGGTAGTCCAGCATCCCCGGCGCCAGCGCGCGGGCGACATACAGGTACGCGTCGTCGTACGCATCAAGCTCAGCGAGAGCATACATGCCGTTGTTCGCAAAGTCCTCTCGGACGACAACGCCGCCGTCTTCCGCATCGTCAAACAGATCGGGGCTTGGTGCGACGTACGCGTAATCGGCATCTTCAAAGCGCGCCAGGATCGTGCCCTCACCGTCGATCACGTAAGCGGCCAAAAAGCCGCGGATGCGCGCTTGCTGCTCAAGCATGCGCGAAAACTCGATCGGCGAGTTTCGGAAGGTTTCCGCTTCGTCGTTGAGGTCGTTCGCCATCGGAAACGCTTGCCCCGCGGTCTCCTCAGCGTCTGTGTCGACGGACAAGCGCAGAACTGTCGCTGCGTCCTCGATCGTCGCGCGCGTACTTTCGGAAAACCAGTTGTCGACGCCAACCGTGAACACAGCGCCTAGAAGCACGCCGACGATCACCGCCGGCATAAGCGCGACCAGGCTGAACAATCCGACGAATCGTAGATGCAACCGCGGAGCCGGATCGCCCGCACCGCGCCCGCGCGCAAGACGCCAGACCCGCAGCGCCAGGTAGCCGCCGAGCCCCGCAATCAGAAGCAGATTGAGGCCAAGGATGATCGGTCCGCGCCCGGCCAAAGCGTTCGGACCGTCATTGAATATCTGCGCCGTCACACCGACCAGCACCAACGCCGCGACGACGAAGCCCGCCGCGAAGGCGTTCGAGGACAGCGCTTCGGGCGCCTTGGTCCAGCGCACGGCACGGCCGATGTTAGGCGATCCCGTTCTCATCGAGAAAAACGGCTCGTTCGCAGCGGCGCAGGGGGCGGCGCCAGCACATGTCTTAGATCAGA
>JASFUX010000332.1:0-3325 GCA_050050115.1 Maricaulaceae bacterium
CGAGCTTGGGCGAGACCATGAACAGATCGACCTGCGCGGCGAGCGCTTCGCTCGGCGCGATCGAGCCGTTGGTTTCGATTTCGATCAGACGGGCGGGGTCGTCCGCCTTAAGCGCCTGGGCGAGCGCTTCCAGCCCCCGACGCTGCATCAGCGGCTCGCCGCCGGTGATCACGACGCCTTCGGCCGGCAGATCGCGGACTACTGCGCAGACCTCTTCGACCGAGAGCGTCGCGATCTCTTCGTCGATGTTGAACTTGTACGGCGCGTCGGGACGGTCGCGCTCGTGCGGAAAATCCGTACCTAACCAGTTCCAGGTGTAGGCCGTGTCGCACCAGACGCAGTGCAGATTGCAGCCGGCAAAGCGCACGAACGTCCGTATGCGTCCGGCATTTCTCCCCTCGCCCTGGATCGAGCGGAAGATCTCCGGCGCGCCGGTTTCGTCGCGGGCGAGCTTCAGGTTCATGGGCTCTCCATGGCGCACACTTAGAACATTCAATCGCGGGCGGTGAAGCGCGGGGACTTCATTTCCAACCGCGAGGCAATCCCCCTTCGTCGGCTTCGCCGACACTTCCCCCTAGGGGGAAGAAAGCTCTTTGCTCCCCCACGGGGGAGCTGTCGCGCGCATGCGCGACTGAGGGGGATTGCCTCGCGGTTCGAGAACGGCCTCTTGACTCGCACCGCATCATTTGATCATTTAGTTAAATGATTAAACAACAGCCCTCCCTCGATCGCGTGTTCGCCGCTCTGGGCGATCCAACGCGACTGGCTATCGTCGAGCGATTGCTCGAAGGCGGCGAGACCACTGCCGGCGACCTCGCCGAACCGTTCAACATCTCCAAGCCGGCGATCTCGCGGCATCTGGGGGTGCTCGAGGACGCGGGACTGATCGAGCGCGAGGCGCGCAGCCGCTGGCGCGTCGCCCGCGCCCGGCCCGAAACCCTCGCCGCGGTCGACGACTGGATCGCCCGGCATCGCGCCTTCTGGACCGCCAGCCTCGACCGCCTCGCCGACCTGGTCGAGCCGAAAAGTCCCAAACCTGAAAAGCCCTCCAAGAGTTAGAAAGGATCCTCCGATGAGCACGCATGAGCTGCGGCTGACCCGCGACTTCAACGCCCCGCGCGACGTTCTGTTCGACGCCTGGACGACGGCGGAAAAGCTCGCCCTCTGGTTCGGCCCTCCGGGCGTCACCGTAGATGAAGCCGAAGCCGACCCGCGCCCCGGCGGACGCTACCGCATCAAGATGACAGGCATGGAAGACCAGGTGCACGAAGTCACCGGCGTCTATTCCGAAGTGAAGCCGCCCGAGCAGCTGGCCTTTACGTGGGCCTGGACGCAGGAGGACGGCTCGCGCGGCGCGGAGACGACGGTGGACGTCACTTTCGAGTCGCTCGGCGACGGCACGCGGGTGACGATCCTGCACCGCGGCTTCACCGAAACCGCGCAGCGCGACCACCACGCCCAAGGCTGGACGGGTTGCCTGGAGGGCCTCGAAGGCGCTCTGAAAAAAGTGTCGGTCGCCGGCTAAAGCCGAACGCCGAACGAATATGCGGCGTCGGCCTCAGACCAGACCGCTCTTCGAACTCGGAGCAAAATCGCCATGCTGACGAGACGAAGCGCGGCCTGGTTGCTGAGCGCCGGCGCCGCGTCCTGCGCAATCCGGCAACGAAACGAGGACGTCAGGCGCGTGAGCGAATTTGTCATTGTGCCCAGCCCGCTGCTCGGTCCGCCGTCCTGGAGCCCGACGGCGGACCGTCTCGCCGCCGCCGGCCCCGAGGCGAGCGTCGCCCAGACCAGCGGCTCTGACGGCGCAGTCTATCCGTGGGCGAAGTGCGCGCGACGCATTCTTGAAACGGAACCGATCTCTCCCGACGCCATTCTCGTCGGGCACAGCGCGTCAGGCGTGCTGATCGCCGAGCTGGCGACGCTGACGCCGGTTCGCGCCCTGATCTTCGTCGATGCGAACATCCCGCCGGCGAGCGGCGCGGCCGTGGCGGGCGACGAAGAGTTTGTTCGCTTCGTGCATTCGCTCGCCGACGACGACGGCGCGCTGCCGCTCTGGACGCGCTGGTGGGGACCGGACGCGCTGCGCGGCTTGTTCCCCGACGCCGAGGCGTTCGCCGAGCTTGAAAGCAAGCTGCCGAGAATGAATGCGTCGTGGTTCGAGAGCGCGATCGACTTGAACCCCTGGAGCGACGTCCCGGCGGGCTACGTCCAGACCTCAGCGATGTTCGCGCCACAAGCCGAAGACGCGCGGCGCCGCGGATGGCCGGTCCGACAGCTCGACGGCACGCACCTTCATCCCCTGCTCGCGCCGGAAGAAACGGCGGAGGCTGTGTTGAGCGTCGCGCGAGAGATTGGGTGAGGGCTTGCTTTTTCCGGAAACGGACGTTCGCTGGGCCGCTTGAAGGTGGGTAGTCAGCCCTTTGCAGACACGCGCCGACCGTACTTGAACGCGAAAGCCCCCGGCTTGCGCCGGGGGCTCACATTCATTCAGCGGGGCTGAATTTACCTGCTGACGTCAACGCTTGGCCCGCCGCCGAAGCGGCCGCCTCCGCTGCTGTCGCCGCCACTGTCTGCGACCACGAGTTTCACCCAGAGAGTCTCGTCATCGCTGTAGTACGACGTCTCACTGGCGTCGCGCAGCGCAGCCAAGCTGCTTTGTTCCGCGCCCTCGGCGGCGGCGGTGAACCCGGGCAGTTCGACAACGACCCAGGATCCCTCGTCCATCGCCGACAGGCTCAGAGGCACGGACTCCCTTGCGGTGTCCACGGTGACCTCGGCGCCGCTGCGGATCGTGGCTTGCCCGCGGTAGTCAAACGTCCTGCCGTTGCGGATGAGCGTGATCGGAACAGCGTCGCCGTCGCCGCTGAAACCGAAACCGCCGCCGAGGCTGAGGCGGCCGAAGTCGCCCTGACACACCGCAGCGCCCCACGACGGCCTGATCTCACAGGCCTCTTCGTCGGATGCGATGCCGTTGTCGATGACGATGTAGGCGCCGGGGACGCCGCCGACCGAGCCGTCGAGGTCATGGATCGCCGCGGTGCTGTAGGCCGCGCTGCCGGCGAGATCGTTGCCCCAACGACGCTCCATCGCAGGGAAGTGCAGCGGCTTGGCGTCGATGAAGGTCGCGCCTTGTACGGAGTTTTCGACGCTCATCCCAAAGCTAGTGTACATGAGGTACGAGATCGCGCCCGCCTCGCGCTGGTCGTTGTCCTCGAAATTGACGAAGGTGGTGTCCACCAGATCGTGACGCAGGTCGTAGTACTCGTAGCCGCGGATCGGGTAATCCGGGATTGGTTTCGGCAGGCTGCGGCCGTA
Source organism: Maricaulaceae bacterium (assembly GCA_050050115.1). Taxonomy (GTDB): domain Bacteria; phylum Pseudomonadota; class Alphaproteobacteria; order Caulobacterales; family Maricaulaceae; genus JASFUX01. Next base: position 3,319 of record JASFUX010000332.1, read on the forward strand.
GGCGATT
>JASFUX010000333.1:0-3320 GCA_050050115.1 Maricaulaceae bacterium
CGTCCTCGTCACCGGCAGCGTCGAGACGCTGCTGTTCATCAGCGCGGTTCTGCTTGCAAGCCTCGTCACGCTCGCAGCGCTCGACGCGGCGCGCGCGCGGATCATGGCCGCAGCGTCGAGGCGCCTCGACCGATTGATCGGACCGGACGTCCTCGCCGCGCAGCTTGCGATGCGGGGCGAAAACCGATCGGCGCAGCCGCTGCGCGACTTCGACGTCGTGCGTAACACGCTGACCGGAGCGCCCGCCCTTGCGGCGGTCGACGCGCCGTGGACGCCGATCTACATCGCCGTTTCCTTCATTATTCACCCTTGGCTCGGCTGGCTTTCTCTCGCAGGCGGCGTCGTCATCCTCGGCGTCGCCGCGATGAGCGAGCTGTCGACCCGCCGCGCGCTGTCAGGCGGTCAGGCGAGCGGCGCGAACGCCTATTCCCTGATCAGCGCGGACGCGGCGCACGGAGAAACCGCGCAGGCGCTCGGCATGCACGCCTCGCTCGTCAGGCGCCAGATCGCCGCGCGCGCCGCCATGACGAGCGCGCAGGCCAAGGCGGCCGGCGCGGCCGCCGGCTACACCTCGACCATCAAGTTTCTCCGCTTAGCGATGCAGTCGGCCGCGCTTGGGCTTGGCGGCTACCTAGCGATCAACCAGCAGATCTCGGCGGGCGCGATCATCGCCGGATCCATCTTGACCGCGCGCGCCTTCGCCCCGCTGGAGCAGATCGTCACCGCCAGCCGTCAGTACAATCACGCCCGCACGGCGTTCGGCAATCTGCGCGCGCTGCTTTCGAGCCACGCCGACAAGCGCCGCCAGACGCAGCTGCCCGCGCCCGACGGCGCGCTCGGCGTCGAGCGGCTGACGGTCCGGGCTCCCGGCGGCGCATTGCTCCTCAACGACATCAGCTTCAGCGTCGAGCCAGGCTCGATCCTCGGCGTCGTCGGGCCGAGCGGCGCGGGCAAGACGACGCTGACGCGCGCGCTCGTCGGAGCGATTGCGCCGTCCGCCGGCGAAGTCCGGATCAGCGGCGCGCGGCTTTCCGACTGGCCGTCCGAGCGGCTCGGCCCCTACATCGGCTACATGCCTCAAGAGGTCGGTCTGTTCACCGGAACGATCGCTGAGAACATCTCGCGGTTCGCCGACCCCAGCCAGGAGACAGCGGCGCTCGACGCCGCGATTATCGCAGCGGCGCGCGCCGCCAACGTTCACGAGTTCATATTGACGACGCCGGACGGCTACGACACCAGGATCGGACCGGACGGCGCCGGCCTTTCCGCCGGCCAGGCCCAGCGCATCGCCCTGGCGCGCGCTCTCTTTGCATCGCCGGTCCTCATCGTTCTGGACGAGCCCAACGCCCACCTCGACGCGGAAGGCGAAGCGGCGCTCATCGCCGCGCTCACCGCGGCCCGCGATCGCGGCGCGGCCGTCGTGGTCGTCGCGCACCGCGCCGGCTTCATGCGGATCGCCGACAAGCTGCTCGTGCTCAAGGACGGCGCGGTCCAGGCATTCGGCGATCGCGACGACGTCATGGACAAGCTCGCGCCGGTGTCCGGCCGCGCTCAAGCCACGGAAGCCTCTGCGCCGCTCAGCTCAGGGGCGCAGCAATGACCCGGGCCGCGCCCATCGCACCGGAGTTGAACGCCGATCCGCGCTCGGACTCCGCCGGCGGCGCAATCGCCGCGGGCGTCACCGCGATCGCCTTGTTCTTCTGCGGCTTCGGCGCATGGGCGGCGGCGACGCCGCTCAACGCGGGCGTCGCCGCCTCCGGCGTGGTCGTCGTCTCGGGAAACCGGCAAACGGTCCAGCACCGCGACGGCGGCATCGTCGAGCGGCTGCTCGTCGAAGAGGGCCAGCGCGTCGAAGCCGAGCAGGTGCTGATCGAGCTGGCGATGACGGAGCTGAGGTCGCAGGAGCGCGCCCTGCTCGGCCGCTTGATCGAGCTGGAGGCGCTGCGGGCGCGACTGGCCGCCGAAGCGGCGGGCTCGCAAGTCGCCTCGGCGCCCAACCACTGGGCGACGCTTCCGATCGAGTATCAAGCCGTCGCCGCGGACGCGCTGGAGCGGCAGCGTTCGGAGATGGAAGCGCGCCGCGCCGCGCTGAACGCTCAGCTCGACGTGCTCGGCCAGCGTCAAAACCAGATCGAGGTGCGCATAACCGGCTACGAAGAGCAGATCTCCGCGACCGAGCGCGAGGCGGCGCTGATCGCCGACGAACTCGCCAGCGTCGAGGACCTGGCCGAGCGCGGTCTCGTGCCCCTGCCGCGGGTGCGCGCGCTGCAGCGCGAACAAGCCGCGCTCGATGGTCGGCGCGGCGAGCTCACCTCCTCGATCGAGCAGGCGCGCGAAGCGATCGGCGAAGCCCGCTTGCAGGCGATATCGCTCGAGCAGGACCGCGCCCAGGCGATCGCCGCCGAGCTGCGCGAGACCGACACCCTCCTCGCCGACCTCGCCCCGCGCGTCGACACGATCCAGGAGCAAATCGAACGCGCGCGCATCCGCGCGCCCGCGTCCGGATCGGTGATGGGACTCTCAATCTTCACCGAAGGCGGCGTCATTCGTCCGGGCGAAGCGATCCTCGACATCGTGCCGGAGGATCAGCCGCTGGTGCTCGAGGCTCAGGTCGACCCGCGCGACGCCGACGACCTGACGGTCGGTCAGCGAACGGAGGTGCGGATTACAGCGTTCGGCGCGCGCAACATGCCGACCGTATACGGCGAAGTAACCCGCATCTCGGCGGATCGGTTCGTCGACGAGCGCTCGGCGCGCGCCTACTTCGTCGTCGAGGTCACCGTGCCGCGCGAAGAGATCGACCGGCTCGAAGCGGCCGGCGCCAGCGGCCTGCGCGCGGGGCTTCCCGCCGAGATCGTCATCCCGCTGCGCGAACGAACGGCGCTGGAGTACCTTCTCGAGCCGCTCAACCAGTCGCTCTGGCGGTCGTTCCGAGAGGGCTGAGCCTCTGCGAGGCCTCTACACTCCCACGATGAAATCGTCGCTCGACAACGCGCCGACGCCGGAGATCTGGGCGATCGCGACCGGCGCGAGCGGGTCGGTTCCGTCCGCGTCCCAATAGAGCGTCGACGTCGTCGTGTCGAACAGGAACTGCCCGGTCGCCGCCGTCGCCGCGGGAACGCCTTCACCGTTGACGACCTCCGGCGCGCTCCCCGCGGTCAAGCCGCCGCCGAAGCCGCTCGCCGAGACCTCCAGCTTGTCCTCGCCGGAATTGAAGTCCAGGACCACGCTCGTCACCGCAGCGGGTTCAAGGAACACGAAATCGTCCGCCCCGGCGCCGCCGGTCAGCTCGTTGCCGCCCGCACCGCCGATGAGCCGGT
>JASFUX010000334.1:0-3300 GCA_050050115.1 Maricaulaceae bacterium
TCGCTCGAAGAGCAGGGCATGGTGCTCAAGCGCAAGGTCGCCGGTCAGAAGGGGTACGAGTATCACCCGACCGAGGCGTGCCAGGCGCTGCTGCCGGTGCTGGTCTCGCTGGGAGAGTGGGGCCTTTGCTGGGCGCAGCACACGATCCTCGACGACGACTTCGACGTCGAGTTCCTGATGTTCTACCTCGAGCGCAGCATCGATCCGGAGAAGCTGATCGGCGACGAGACCTTGATCCGCTTCCGGTTCACCGATCTCACCGAACAGCAGAACTGGTGGCTGCTGGTCCAGGGCGATCGGGTCGAGCTGTGCCTGAAAGATCCCGGCAAGGACGTCGACATCTACTTCACCTCGACGGTGCGCACGATGACTGACGTCTGGATGGGCGCGCGCTCGTACCGCGAGGCGATCAAGGAGGGCGACCTCGTCGTCGAGGGCGAGCCGGGGCTGACGCGCAACATCAAGGCGTGGCTGCGCCCGAGCGTCTTTGCGGACTCACCGCGAGTCCCGACCCCTGTCGGCGCGGCGGCGCACTAGACGCGAAGCGGAACGCAGAAGTTATCTGTCAGTAGACGTCGGGCTCGCGTCGGCGAGCTTGTCGCGTGCGGCGGACGCGAATGCGCCGTCAGGGAAGTTCTGGAGGTAGACTTCGACCGCGGCGTCCGAGCCTTCGAGTGCGGCGAGAGCCCAGGAGGCTTCGTCGAGCACGGCGGCGGTGTGCGGGTCCTCGCTGGCGCGCGCCGCCGCGGCGTTGAGCGCAAGCGCCTCGGCGAGTTCGACGAACAAGCCTTCCGCTTCCGCATCTTCGAGAGGAGTTGTCGCCGCGGGGGCGGGCTCCGCCGGCGCTTCGGCGAGCGCATCGGGTCCGTCGGTCAGGCTGGCGAGATAGGCCAGCACGTCGGCGCGGGCGTTCGCGTCGGCGATGCCGACGAACACCATCGAAGTGCCGGGCGCCTCGGCGCGCGGATCGGTGAGATAACGGTCGAGGCGTTCGAGCGTCCACGGAGCGCCGTAGTCCGCCATCGCTGCGGAGTAGGGGAAGTTCTCGCTCGATCCGGCGCGGCGGCCGACCACGTTCCAGAGGTTCGGACCGACCGAATTGGCGTCGCGCGCGTCGGTGGTGTGGCAGATCGTGCATTGAGCCGCGAGGCGCTCGCCGGCCGCGGCGTTCGCCGCGGCGAGTCGCGTCGGCAGATCGGCGGGCGCGCGTGCAGGAACGACACGCTGCGCGACGGACGCGTCGCCGCGGACGGTGTAGCCGGGCGTCTCGGGCGGCGGCACGGCGTAGGCGATGTCGGCGAAGCGGACGATGGCGAACACCGCGGCGAGGCTGAGTCCGGTCGCGACGACGATTTGCGCCAGCCGATAGATCGCTCTGGCGATCGCCCTGAGCACGCCCATTTGTCCGTCCCCTCTCTTTTGGAACGGACGGTCCAACCGCAACGCGCGCGCGTCAACTCCCCCGAACACCTCGAAAGGCGCGACGTCCTCGCGATCCTCCTTGCGACTACGCGCACGCGAAAACGCCGCCGCGAGCTGTCGCGGCGGCGTTCATCATCGTCGATGCGGGTCGCTCTATTCGAACGGCTTGCCGCCTTCGAGCTCGCGAAGCCGCTTCTGCACCGGCCATTCGGAGAAGGCGAACCACAAGTAGGTGATCAGTCCGACGATCGGGATGATCATCAACAGCGACAGGGGACCGGGGTGGCCCGCCTTGCTGAAGATCTTCCAGTTCGCAACGATCGCGACCACGATCATGGCCAGCACGACCAACAGATAGATCAGTCCAGCTGCGGCCATCGCGGATTCATCCATGGTTAGTTCTCCCCATACCCTCGCTTCGGAATTCGAAGCCCGAAAATCTTCCCTAGCGCCTGCTGTCCTGAAGGGCTAGTGCCGCGTCACGATAAATGCGCGCAGCGCGCGCGCCGCCGTTGCGGGGGGCGTCAGGCCGCCCAAGCCCGCTCGAGGAGAGAGATCATGCGCGGCTACTTCGCCGTCGGGGCCGAAGAGATCTCAAAGCCGATGAACCTCGGCGCGATCCTGCGCACCACCCACGCGTTCGGCGCGAGCTTCGTCTTCACCCTGAACGCGCATCACAAGGTGCGCGACGTGCTGCGCGCGGACACCTCGAAGACGCACGAGCATATGCCGGTCTACGACTGGGCGGGCCTCGACGAGATGGCGCTGCCGAAGGGCTGCGCGCTCGTCGGGATCGAGCTGACGGACGATGCGGTCGACTTACCGACTTTTCGTCATCCCAAGGCGGCGGCCTATGTGTTCGGCCGCGAGCGCGGCTCGATCAGTCCCGCGCTGCTCGAGCGCTGCGCGCACGTGGTGCGCATACCGACAAAGTTTTGCGTCAACGTCTCAGTGGCCGTGGCGATCACGCTCTACGACCGCTCGCTCGCGATGGGCGGGTGGCCGGTTAGGGGGTGAGGGCGAAGCAGTGAAGAGGCAGGTCACGTCGATGCGAACGCCGCCCTGTCGACCGGTCGCTTTCGGCCAGAAGCAGACGGTCGCTACGTTCTGACCAACGAGCCGCTCGAGCTGCAAGCCGGCCGCTCGATAGCAACCATGCGGACGAGCGCAACTGGCCCTTTGCGGTCCATCTGGGGCGGCGCCACCCGAGATTCGCACCAGCCAATCTGTCGTCACATGTCGTCGTGGCGAAGATCACTTCTCGGCTGCGAGGGTATGCGCGACAATAGAATTGGCGTGGCCATGTCCGAGCCCATGGGTCTCCTTCAGCCAATTTACACGCTGCATGTGCGTCTCTCCCTTGCGGGCCTTGACCAACGAGATCCAGTGATCAATCGGCTTCCCGTATTTCGCTTCGATCGACGGAAAATATGATGCCGGCCCTTTGACATTTTCTTTTGGGTTTTTGGTCATAGAGCCTTCCCTTCCAACACCAGCAATAGGCAGCAGGCCCTTGCCTGGTTTGAGGGCATAATAGCGCTAGGCCACCCAACTGACTACGTGGTTCGCCGACGTCCGCTCCCGGCGATTTGCGGTCGTTCAGAAGGAAACTTGCTAACGTCTGCGTTGAATCAAAAGCTCCCATTCGAGCGCGGACCTTCTTCGCGGCGATCCGGGGTGTTCGGCCGACGCCAGAAGCGAGGCTCAACGCACCTCTAAGGCGCTTCGTCGCTCAAGAACTCGACGATCGCCTCGCGCGCGGCCGGTTCCGTCAGCATCGGCGCGTGGCCGACGTCCGGGACTTCGACGAAGCGCAGGTCGGGCTTGCGGGCGCGCATCTCCGCGGCGGTCTCGGCCGACAGGAGGTCCGACAGCGCG
>JASFUX010000335.1:0-3282 GCA_050050115.1 Maricaulaceae bacterium
TGAAGCGCTACGACGTCTCCTTCTCCCTGGGCGACGGCCTGCGCCCCGGCTCGATCGCGGACGCGAACGACGCGGCGCAGTTCGCCGAGCTCGAGACTTTGGGCGAGCTGACCAAGATCGCCTGGGACAAGGGCTGTCAGGTGATGATCGAGGGGCCCGGCCACGTGCCGATGCACAAGATCAAGGAGAACATGGACAAGCAGCTTAAGGTCTGCGGCGAGGCGCCGTTCTACACCCTCGGCCCTCTGACGACGGACATTGCGCCGGGCTATGACCACATCACGTCCGGCATCGGCGCGGCGATGATCGGTTGGTTCGGCACGGCGATGCTCTGCTACGTCACGCCGAAGGAGCACCTCGGCCTGCCCGACCGCGACGACGTCAAAGTCGGCGTGATCACCTACAAGATCGCCGCCCACGCCGCCGACCTCGCCAAGGGCCACCCGGCGGCGAAGCTGCGCGACGACGCGGTCAGCCGCGCGCGGTTCGACTTCCGCTGGGAGGACCAGTTCAACTTGGGCCTCGACCCCGACACGGCGCGCCAGTTCCACGACGAGACCCTGCCCAAGGAGGCCCACAAGGTCGCCCACTTCTGCTCCATGTGCGGCCCGAAATTCTGCTCAATGAAGATCACGCAGGACGTGCGGGATTACGCAGCGAAGCTCGACGAACAGACGCGCGGGCTGGAGGAGAAGGCGGAGGAGTTCAAGGAACGCGGCGGGGAGATTTATGTGGAGGCTGGGGAGTAGAAAGTCACAATGCCTCTGAGCCCCGATCGATCCAAGAAGAGTTCCGTCGACCGGCGTGTCGAAGCAGTGGCCAAAGCCATCTGGGAGCAGAGCCGCAAACAGGAGATTGAGCGTACAGCTTCCTTCAACTACCCAAGCGGTCTTATTCAGACCGCTGCTAGCCTATTGAAAGACGCGGAGCCACTGCTGTCCTTGATTACAGGATGGGCACTAATTTCCAAGTCGTTTGACCTGTCGCTCCGCTACCACCTGTGCCACTCCACCAAATCCGATCTGAACAATTTTCTCCAAGGAGTCGGCCCCCTCGCTCCCGACTCGGCCCGTGTCAGACTCGCCCGGTTGCTCGGTTGGCTGAGCGACGAAACCTATAGTGTCGTCAATTTCATGAGGACGAAACGGAACCTCGTGGCCCACTCGATCATACGGACCGACGAGGTGGACTATCCGGGATCAATGCCAAAACCTGCGAAAACAAAGCTCGACGCGACTTTAGACAGGATGCTCAATGCATTGCCAGAAACGGAGCGTAGCCGCTTCGTAAACGCTGAACACGGACACAAAATCTACTTCTTAGTCACAGCGAGCAACGTATTGAGTGAGGTGGTTTTCGGTCCATCGTTACTTCGATTGGGAGTTCCGAAAGGTAGCCCATTTTTCAAGTTCGACGAAGGCCCAGAATGGTGGCGCACAGTGCAGCGGGACGTGGCCCGAGGAGCCTTGACGATCATCGGTATCGACGAAAGCGAGAACAACTAAGTTTCCAGGAACCGCTATGTTGTTCTGGTCCGTGAGGCGCAATTCGCTACGACTTATCCATCCTGCACGCTAGTTCGTAGGCCCAACATCGATCGTGGCTGACATATTCTCCGGCGTGCAATGCGTCGTCGGCGGAACACCGCAAATCGAATCGAGCGCACCCCACGACACGCACTCATCGTTCGGCCCCCGAAAGCCCGGACCCCCTCGCGATCCACAACCGCGTCCCTCGGCAATCCGCTCACGCGCTCGCTCGACCGCGTCCTCATCCGGCGGCGGACATTCGATCATCGCAGGTCGGCACTCGGCCGCGCATTCAGAATGAGGCGGCGGCCCGCATTGGCTGTTGAGCGCATAGTAGCTCACGCACTGCCCGTCGTCGTTGCGATAGCCCGGACCGCCTTGGCATCCGCATCCCTCGCACCGAATCGGGCACTCGCGCTGTTCCGATCGCGCTTCTGCGAACGCGCGGGCGAGCGCGCTGTGACCGACGAAGCACTCTTGCGCGTTGGAAACTCCCGCACAGAGGATCGAAACCGCGAGTCCCGCGATGCTCACGCACGAGAAATATGTCCAGTCAGCGCGAAACATTTCAAAGAGATGATACAATGGATACACGCTCCATCTAAAAGCCCAAGTGATTCCCCATGAACTACGACGCCACCTCCGTTCCTGACGCCTACGCCGCGGCCCGTGCGCTGCCGGTCGAGGTCATGGCGGCCGAGCTGGATGCGGTCGCGCGTATGGTCGAGCCGCCGGCCGGCCCGCTGATCCTCGACGTCGGCTGCGGGACGGGGCGGTTCTCCGCGGCGATGGCGAAGCGGTTCGGCGCGCGGGTGATCGGGGTCGAGCCCTCGGCGCGGATGCTGGCCCAGACCGAGCAGACCGAGCGCCCCTACGTCGCCTTCGTGCAGGGTGAGGCGTCGCGGCTGCCGGTGGGCGACGGCGCGTGCGACCTCATATTCCTCTCGAACGTCTGGCACCACATCCCCGCACCCGAGACGGCCGCCGCCGAGTTCGCCCGCGCGCTGGCGCCCCGCGGCGCGGTCGTCGTGCGCAACTATGTCGCCGAGGATCTGGCCGCGCTCGGGTACCTCAAGTTCTTCCCCGAAGCGCGCGCCGTCTCCGAACGCGACACGCCGAGCACGGACGACGTCGCCGCCGCGATGGCGAGCGCCGGCTTCAAGCCCGCAGGCGCCGAGACCCTGATCCAGCCCGCCGCCCCCTCCCCGGAAGCCTATGTCGAGAAGGTCGCCGCGCGGGTCTACTCCGACCTCGCGATGATCCCCGACGACGCCTTCGCCCGCGGCCTTGACGCCATGCGCGCCGCCCTCGCCGCCGGCGACCCAATCGCAACCGACGAGCCGCTGAGGCTGCTGGCGTTTCGGCGGGCGGGGTAGGGCGGGTCAAGGCCGGAGGCCGGACCCGCCATATTCGAGGTCGCTCCGACCGTCGCCGGCGGGTCCGCTCCGCTTGACCCGCCCTACCACGAGCTGCCGTCGGCGGACTTCGCCGTTGCGCGTGTCGCCGCTCGTGTTGCGGCGGGCGGTCATGGCATTCCCGAGCCCGACATCCGCCGCCGTTTCGCGCGCGGCAAGCGGCTGTTCGAAACAACCTACAAATCCATCGCCGATGCGTGGTATCATTGGCGAAGCGATGAGAAAGGCCTGCGACTTGTCCAAGCTCACGACCCCTCCGCTCCCTGAAGGAAAGCGCGAGCGCCTGCTCGAAGCCGCACGCCGCGCCAATTGGGACGCGCTCCACGGGCCGCGCCACC
>JASFUX010000336.1:0-3281 GCA_050050115.1 Maricaulaceae bacterium
TGAAGCGCGGAGAGTCGTGTCGATCATGCTCGGTGAGCCAGGCGTCGATGATCTCGGCCGCCGCCTCGCCGTCGCCGAGGACGGACCACAAGGCGCCCCCGTCCTCGCCGTCCAAGATGCGCGTGTAGCCGGTGCCGACAGGATCGATGAACACGAGGTCCATCGCGTCGAGCGGAGACCGACTGTTGTTCGCAATTCGGGCTGGCTGACCGGGCTCGCGAACGAAGACGCGCGGTCCGAGCGCGTCGAAGTGCAGCGGCGAGGACGATGCGCCGGGCCCGCCGTTGAAAGCGAAGAGGATCGGCCGCGTCGATCGGTTGGCGACGCCTTCGCGAATATAGGCGTTGGTGATCGCGACCGCGGCGGGTCGGGTCTCTGTTGCGGGCAGCAGCGTCTCCGCGACGACGGCGCGATAGTCGACCGGGGCGCCGTTGATGACGATCTGGTTGCTGGTCGTTGCGACCTGCAGATTTTCACCCTGACCGCGCGTGACGCCCGCGCCGGCGCACGACGCCAAGCCGCCCGCACCCGCGAGCGCGGCAAACCCCTTCAGAACGCGACGCCGATTCATAGAGAAGCCCTAGTGCAACAGCCTGGAGGGGCTAAGCTATTCAATGGCTATCGCTTCGGCGACGAAAAGTCGTTCGATTGAATGCAGCGACATCCAACTTTCGGGACTAAACTATTCGCGATGGGTTGCATCCTCGCAATATCTCGTTTGCGTGTGATGGGTTCGGTTGACGCCGCCGCTCGCGGCTACTCCTCTCGCCAGCTCTCGATCAGCTCGTCGTAGTCGATGGTGATCGGCTCGGGCTTTTCGTCCGCCAGCGCGGGCGCTGGCGCGCCGGGTTGGTTGAACCAATAATCCGCGTCGCGTTCTTCGTTGAGGACCGGGCCAAGCTCGCCCATGACGCCGGCGCGTTCGAGCCGGGCGAGCACGTCTTCCTGCGCCTCGCAAAGCGCGTCCATCGCCTGTTGCGGCGTGCGCGCGCCCGAGGTCGCGTCGCCGATGTTCTGCCACCAGAGCTGCGCCAGCCGCGGATAGTCGGGCACATTGGTTCCCGTCGGCGACCACTGCACCCGCGCGGGCGAGCGATAGAACTCGACGAGGCCGCCCAGCTCCGGCGCGCGCTCGGTGAAGCTGTCGTCCTGGATCGTGCTTTCACGGATGAAGGTCAGGCCGACGTGGCTTTTCTTGACGTCCACCGTCTTCGAAGTGACGAACTGCGCGTAAAGCCAGGCGGCTTGCGCGCGGTCGGTCGGGGTGGATTCCATCAAGGTCCAGGAGCCCGCATCCTGGTAGCCGAGCTTCTGGCCCTCGAACCAATAGGCGCCGTGCGGGGAGGGCGCCATACGCCAGCGCGGCGTGCCGTCGTCGTTCAAGATCGCCGCGGCGTCGTCGCCGACCATGTCTGCGGTGAAGGCGGTGTACCAGAAGATCTGCTGCGCGGTCGTGCCTTGCGCCGGCACGGGGCCGGCTTCGGAGAAGGTCATGCCCAGCGCCTCTGGCGGGGCGAAGCGCTGCAGCCAGTCGACGTAACGGTCGAGCGCATAGACGGCGGCCGGCGAGTTGGTCGATCCACCGCGCGCGACGCAGGAGCCGACGGGCCGCGAATTTTCATCGACCCGGATGCCCCATTCGTCGACGGGCAAGCCGTTTGGTTCGCCAGCATCGGCCGCGCCGGCCATCGACAACCAGGCGTCGGTGAATCGCCAGCCGAGCGAGGGGTCGCGGCGACCGTAGTCCATATGTCCGTAGACGCTACGGCCGTCGATCTCTTTGCCGGTGAAGAACTCGGCGATGTCCTCGTAGGCGGACCAGTTGACCGGCACGCCTAAGGGATAGCCGTATTCGGCTTCAAACTCGGCTTGAATGTCGGGGTCGGTGAACCAGTCGTAGCGGAACCAGTAGAGGTTCGCGAACTGCTGGTCAGGGAGCTGATAGACTCTGCCGTCCGGCGCGGTGGTGAACGAGATGCCGATGAAATCGTCCAGATCGAGCGTCGGACTGGTGAAGGCCGCGCCGTCGCCGGCCATCCAGTCGGTGAGGTTGCGCGCCTGCTGGTAGCGCCAGTGGGTGCCGATCAGGTCGGAGTCATTGATGTAGCCGTCATAGACGTTCTCGCCCGACTGCATCTGGGTTTGCAGGCGCTCGACCACGTCGCCTTCGCCGATGAGGTCGTGGACGACTTCGATGCCGGTGATCGCGGTGAAGGCGGGGGCGAGCACCTGGGACTCGTATTCGTGCGTGGTGATCGTTTCGGACACGACGCGAATGCGCATCCCGCGCAACGGTTCAGCGGCGTCTATGAACCACTGCATCTCGGCTTCCTGCTCGGCGCGGCTGAGCGAGGAGAGATCGCCGATCTCCGCATCAAGGAAAGCGCGCGCCGCTTCCATGCCGGAGGGTCCGCCCGCGGGCGCTGTGGCGGTCGCGGTGTCGGTGTCGCCGGCGCTGTCGGGCTGTCCGCATGCGGCGAGCGCGCTGATCGCGAGCGCGACAGGCGCGAAGTGTCTGAGTTGCTTCATTGGATCGAACCCCTCGAGATCGGATGCGGACGTCAGGTCAGACGAAACGGAACACCAAGGCGGCGAAGACCGCCGAGATGGCCATGGCGAACCAGAGCGAGGCCTCGGTCAGGCCGAGCCAAGCGAGGTGAATGTAGCCGCTGCCCAGGAGTGAGACAAAGAGCCGATCGCCCCGCTGGGTAGCGAATCCTAATACGCCGACGCGCGGCCGGCTGGGCGCGAGGACGTGGAGCACGCCCATGCCGGTCAGGATCATGGCGATGGCGATGAAGAAGATCGCCGTCGGCAAGGACCAGGCCATCCATGAGAGATCCATCGGCGCCTCCTAAACCCGGCCCATCGCGAAGCCGCGCGCGATGTGGTTGCGCACGAAATAGATCACCAGCGTGCCGGGGATGATGGTGAGCACGCCCGCCGCGGCGAGCACGCCCCAGTCGAGCCCCGAAGCCGACACAGTGCGGGTCATCACTGCGGCGATCGGCTTGGCTTCGGTGGTCGTCAGGGTGCGCGCGATCAAGAGCTCGACCCAAGAGAACATGAAGCAGAAGAAGGCCGCGACGCCGATCCCGCTGGCGATCAGCGGCGTGAAGATGCGCACGAAAAAGTGCGGGAACGAATAGCCGTCAATGTAGGCGGTCTCGTCGATCTCACGCGGGATCGACCGCATGAAGCCTTCGAGGATCCACACTGCGAGCGGCACGTTGAACAGGCAATGCGCCAGCGCGACGGCGATGTGGGTGTCGATCAGGCCG
>JASFUX010000337.1:0-3255 GCA_050050115.1 Maricaulaceae bacterium
CGGGCGCGGCTGAAGCGCCCGCGCTTGCAACGCTCCCCTGCTCAGCCTCCACCCGGAATCCATCCTCCATGCCGCGCTCCTCACCACTCCTCAGTTCACACCACAACTCCGGCCAGTCCGACCCTTCGCTTTCATACCAGCCCAACGGCGGCGGGGCGGGCTCGGGTCAAGGGCGGTCCCGGCGCACGCCGGGGCCGCCGCGCCAGCGGGCGAAGCCCCTTGAAGCGAGCCCGCCCCGCCGCCAGCCTCGCGGATGAAAGCCAGCCGCTGCATTCGGCGCCTTAGCCTCTCTGCGCGCCACTCATGTGATCCCCAGCCCTCGCTTGCGGGAAAAATCCCAAGACACCGTGTCGCCCATCAGCACGCCGGAGACCCGCGCGCCGCGGGCGCGTTCAAGCGCCTCGCGCCAAGGGACGAGCGAAAACTCCTTCCCGCGCTCGATAACCGCGACCTTGGCGACGCCAGCGAACTCGGCGCGCCTGTAGATCCCTTCGATCCTTTCGCCGTCCCGCGCCGGTCGGTAGACGCGGCCCAGCTCACCCTCGAGCCGCCGGCCAAGCTCGGCCACGCTGCGACGGTTCAGTTCGGCCAGACTGTCGGAGGACAGACGCCGGCCCGGCTCGGCGTCCGGCAATAGGCCTTCGCGCGCCAGCCAAGCCCGGCGCGCCGCCATCGCTCGCCGCGCCTCGCCGCCGAGTCCTGTCGAATCCAGCGCCCTCTCGCCGTCGCCGGCGAGCCGATGGTCCAGCCAGGTCGCGCCGTTGCGCACCGTTTGAACGTCCAGGCTTTCTCGGGTGAGCAGCTCGAGCCGCGCGGGAGCGCGTGCGGCGCGCTCACGTTCGAACGCGTCGACTTCCTCTACGAAATTCGAATTGATCGGCCACGTTCCATCAGAACGTCGCTCAACCAGTCCACTACGCCGCAAAGCCTCGAGCCGCCGGACGTGCGCGCGAACAAACGCCTCGCGCGCTCTGGGATCATGGGCGCGATGCGCCGCCTCGCTGTAGACTCCGCCCGACGCTTCCGCGACCGCAGCGATCGTCCGGTCGGCGGCGCGCGCCTCGCCCGATGCGGCGCGCACCGCGACGATGTCGCCCGCCCGGAGACCGCCGATCGATCCGTCAGCGCCGAGGTCGACATAGCGCGCCCGGCCGTCGAGCCCGTCGACGATCGCGTAGGCGCGTTCGACAAAGCCGTCAGGTTCGGCGACGCCGAGCGCGATGATGCGGCCCTCAGGATCGCCAGGAGAACTCCAGACGCCGGCGTCGAGCGGGCGTTGAAGTCCATGCTTATTGAGCTGACGACGCAGGATCGCGAACTGGTCGCCTTGCCTGGCGAGGTCGTTAAGGGTCGACTCCAACCTGGATGACAATCGCCAAACCGCCGGTCCTTCCCGCACTGCGAGCGCGAGCTTTTCCAGGGTCTGCAGCCGGCCGGAGAGCAGATGCCGGTCAGCGCGCACGCCGTCGAGACGAACCACTTGGTTGCGCTCAAGGTCGCGCAGCTTGCGATCGAGACGCGTGACGCGCTCCTGTCCGATCTCGTTCGTCCGCCGGCGCCAGACATCGAGCTCGGTTTCAGGCCCGAGCTCCAAGGTGAGAAGCGCGCCGGCGCGTTCGCGCAGACCGTGGGAGATGTAGGCGCGCGGGATCACCAGATCACGGCCATCGTCGCAGACGCCGCGCAGCACGACGTGCGTGTGCGGATGGCCGGTGTCGTAGTGATCGACGGCGACCCAGTCGAGGCGCGTGCCCAAATCGCGCTCGGCCTGTTCCATGAGCCCGCGGACGAAGGGGCGTAGTGACGCCAGCTCGCCGCCGTCCTCGGGCGAGACGATGAAGCGGAACTGATGGCGGTCCTCGCGGCAGCGCTCGGCGAAGCCGCGGCCCTCGGCGTCTTCGATCGCCGCGTCATAGAGCCGGCCCGGCGAGCCGTCGCGCTCAACCCCGTCACGCTTGATGTAGGCGAGATGGGCCAGCTGCGCCTTCAGGCCCTTGCCGCCGAGCTTGACGATCCGCGCCTTGACGATGACTCGCCGACCGCCGCGAAAGCCATAGGCCAAGCCTTTCGCGCGAACGCCCCGTGATCGACCTGTTCCTGGACCGGCCTTCCGGCTCTCGGCGACGACGCGCGAAAGAAAGGTCTTGGGCCGGGTCGAGCCGGCGGCGCGAGCGCGGCCGAGACGCAGGCGGAGATCGTCGTCGGGAAACTCGCTCATTTCTCCGCCTCGCCGAAGAAGCTCGCTTCCTCGATGACGTCCTCCGCATCGAGCGTGTCCGGCATGACCGCGCGCAACGCTGCAAAGCGACCACTGCGGCCGTTGGCGAGGCTTGCCCGCAGACGGTCCTCGAAGTCCGCCCAGCGGTCCGCGCCGAGCCTCCGCGCTTCGGCGAAAGCTTCGGTTGGGAGTCTCGGCGTCCACGTCATGTAGGCGCGTGCGAACAGAGAGAGGACTTCCTCGAACACTACGCCGTCGCGCTCGATGCGGTCGAGCTGGCGGCTGATCCGATCGAGCCGGCGTTCAAGCGCGGCGAGCCGGCCCGCGTCGGGCCGGTCGGCGAGGAAGCTTTCGAGCGCCTCGACGATGATCGCCGACTGGCTCGCCGACGAGCGCCCCGCCGCGCCGGTGAGCTGGGCGTGCAAGCGCGCGGGCACGCGGGCGCTGATGCGGGGTCTCATGGGAACGTCCGTGCAGCAATCATCGCGTCAGCGTGCGTATGCGAGCGCGTTCCCGCAATCGGCGATCGCACAAGCGTTTCGCGCCTAGGAGTGCTGGAGAGGGTTGCAGTGTTCCATGGCGTACTCCCGCGTTCCAAGGCGTACACCGCGTGAACTGCAAAAAGTCAGCGCTGGCCCGCGCAAGACGACCCTGACGCCAAAGGTTGACTCAAAGAATCAGCGCCTTGGGCCGAAAGCGCGACGCCAACGCTCCCACAAGCGTCTGACGCTTGGTTGATGTGCAGACCTGACCGGCGCGCGCCTTGGCGCCGGTCTCTTTTATCTCGCCATCCCCCTCCCCTCTGCCCCCGCGCAACCTCCGCCGCTCGCCTCTGGGCTCGCCGTGTCGGTCGCGCGGCCAAGCAAACCGCGCCGTCCAAGGACGATCGCGGCGGAAGCGAGACCGACATATCAGTCGTTAGAAGAGCAAGCAGGGGGCCTTTGAAACGAGAAACCCCCCGTTCCGGATCGTGGCTCCGATGGCGGTTTCAGAGCGGTGTCGAGCCTCCCGCTCGACCGGTTTTTGTTGAGTTGAAT
>JASFUX010000338.1:0-3219 GCA_050050115.1 Maricaulaceae bacterium
GCTGTACGATTCGATCTTCGGCAAGCTCCTCCGTCTCGATCCGACGACGGAGGGTTGGCCCGCGCACGTCTACAAGGGCCCGGTCTCGTCGACGATCGGCGCGGAGATCGCGAACAATCCGCGGCTGCAGAAGACCGATCGCGCCGAGTTCGTCGCGATGATGGCCGAGCACAATCCGATGCTGCCGACGCACCTGACCGAGGCTTTGCGAGTCAACATGACCGGCAAGCGCTCGATCGCGCGGATGCTCGCCGAGGCCGCCGCCGCGGTGCCGTTCGTCTCGTTCGACGAGCTGGCGCGGCGCATCGAGGCGGGCGACAACGACCTCGTCGTGCTCGACGTGCGAGAGAAGGACGCCTACGAGGCGGGGCACATCCCCGGCGCCGTGTCGCTGCCGCGCGGCCAGCTGGAGCTCAGGGTCAACGAGATCTTCCCCGATCCGACCGTCCGCATCTTGACGTGCTGCGAGTACGGCAAAATCTCCACGCTGGCGGCCGCGACCTTGCGCGAGCTCGGCTTCACCCGCGCCGCCGCCCTCGACGGCGGGGTCAAGGCGTGGAAGGAGGCGGGACGGGCGGTGGAGTAGCGGCTGAGCCGCGCATTCTACCGCGTCGGCTTCGGCTCTCCGTCGCGATAGTCGTAAAAACCCCGCCCCGTCTTCCGGCCGAGCCAGCCCGCCTCGACGTATTTCGCCAAGAGCGGGCACGGGCGGTACTTGGTGTCGGCGAGATCTTCGTGCAGCACACGCATGATCGAAAAGCAGGTGTCGAGGCCGATGAAGTCGGCCAGCTCCAGCGGGCCCATCGGATGGTTCGCGCCGAGCTTCATCGCCGTGTCGATCGAGGAGACGGTGCCGACGCCTTCATAGAGCGCGTAGCAGGCCTCGTTGATCATCGGCATCAGGATGCGGTTGACGATGAAGGCCGGATAGTCCTCCGACACCGCGGCGACCTTGCCGACCGTCTCGGCTAGCTTCGCCGCCATCTCGAACGTCTCGTCGGACGTCTGGATGCCGCGGATCAGCTCGACCAGCTTCATGATCGGCACCGGATTCATGAAATGCAGACCGATGAACCGCTCGGGCCGGTCGGTCGCCGCGGCGAGGCGGGTGATCGACAGCGAGGACGTGTTCGAAGCGAGATAGGCGTCAGGCTTCAGAACGTCCTTCAAGGACGCGAAGATCTTCCGCTTGATCTCTTCGTTCTCGGTCGCCGCTTCGACCACGAGATCGCATTCAGCGAGGTCGGTGATCTTTTCGGCCGGCTTGATCCGCGCGAGCACGTTCGCAGCGCTTTCGATCCGGCCTTTGGCCTCCAGCTTGTCGAGGCTCTTGGAGATGGTTTCGAGCGCGGCGCCGATGGCCGCGGCGTCGATGTCGTGGAGGCGCGCCTCATAGCCTGCTGCAGCGCACACCTGGGCGATGCCGGAGCCCATCTGACCGGCGCCGATCACGCCAATCGTTTGAAGTTCTGCCATGTTTGCCTGCCAGCTTATTATTGTTGCAACCGCGAAGGCTATCACTAACGCGGTCGCGCGCCAGCCCTCTTCGGCGCCGCAATGACGGAACCGTGACTACGCGGGCACAGGCGGGCCCGGCAGGAAGCGACGGCCAGAACGACGTTGGGCCGGCATTGAGGATCCGGCTTGACCGAGAGGGCCTGCCGAACGCTCCATGCGCCGCCGCACGGGCCGAAAGGGGCGAGGAGGATTCTGTGAGCCGGTATTGGTCTGCGCTTGCTCGGGGTTTGTCTCCGTACGCGCCGGGCGAGCAGCCGCAGGCGCCGGGCTTGGTGAAGCTGAACACCAACGAATGCCCGTTCCCGCCGTCGCCGAAAGCGGTCGAGGCGATCCGGGCGGCGGCCGATGAATCGTTGCGCCTCTATCCGGACCCGCAGTCGACCCGCTTGCGCGGCGCGCTTGCCGACTATCACAAAGTCGCGCCGGATCAGGTCTTCGTCGGCAACGGCTCGGACGAGGTTCTCGCGCACGCGTTCGCGGCGCTGCTCAAGCAGACTGCGCCTCTGCGGTTCCCGGACGTGACCTACTCCTTCTATCCGGTCTATTGCCGGCTTCTGGGGATCGACTGGGAAATGGTTCCGCTCGACGCGGAAATGCGCGTGTGCGTCGACGACTACCTGGAACGCGACGGCCCGCTGATCATCGCCAACCCGAATGCGCCGACGGGCGTCGCCCTTCCGCGTGCGGAGATTGCGCGACTGGCGCGCGGACGCGGCGAATCAGCGGTAGTGATCGACGAGGCTTACGTGGACTTCGGCGCGGAAACTGCCATCCCTTTGATTGGCGAGCATCCGAACCTGCTCGTAGTCCAGACGATGTCGAAATCGCGGGCGCTCGCCGGTCTCCGCGTAGGCTACGCGATTGGCGACGCCGAGCTGATCGAGGCGCTGACGCGGGTGAAAGACAGCTTCAACTCCTACCCGCTCGGACGGCTCGCGGAAGCCGGTGCGATCGCCGCGCTCGAGGACGAATCTTACTTCCAGAAGACGCGCGCCGCGTTGATGCGCAACCGCGTCACGCTGACCGCCGAGTTAACGCGGCTCGGGTTCGAGGTGCTGCCTTCAAGCGCCAACTTCGTCTTTGCGCGTCACCCGGATCACGCCGGCCAAGCGTTGGCGACGGCCCTGCGCGAGCGCGGTGTGCTTGTCCGGCATTTCGATGCACCGCGAATCTCCGCGTTCCTCCGGATCACCGTCGGCTCGGAGACGGAGCTTGGCCGGCTGACCGAGGCTCTGGGCGAGATTCTCGCCGAGACCTGACAGGACTGACTGGCTACTTCTTCGCGTAGCCGGCCTTGTCCAGCTCGTCTTGCAGCTCGGGGATCACCTTGAAGAGGTCGCCGACAAGGCCGAAGTCGGCGATCTGGAAGATCGGCGCTTCTTCGTCTTTGTTGATCGCGACGATCACCTTGGAGTCCTTCATCCCCGCGAGGTGCTGGATCGCGCCGGAGATGCCGATCGCCATGTAGAGCTCGGGCGCGACGACCTTGCCGGTCTGTCCGACCTGGTGGTCGTTGGAGATGTAGCCCGCGTCCACCGCGGCGCGCGAAGCGCCCACGGCCGCGCCGATCTGGTCGGCGAGCGGCTCGATGTACTGGGTGAAGTTCTCCGACGAGGCGAGCGCCCGGCCGCCGGACACGACCCGCTTGGCGCCCGACAGCTCGGGCCGGTCGGACTGGACGATCTCTTCACCGACGAAGCT
>JASFUX010000339.1:0-3215 GCA_050050115.1 Maricaulaceae bacterium
GCGCTGAAGATCCGCGAGGTCGCCGAGGAACACAAAGTGCCGATCGTCGAAGATCCGCCCTTGGCCCGCGGCCTTTTCGCAACGGTCGAGCTCGATCAGCCCATACCGCCCGAGCACTACCAGGCCGTGGCGAAAATAATTGGGTACGTCTTCACCCTCGCGGCGCGACGCCGCCGCCGGCCACGTTAGAATGGCCCCGACAGCGGCTGATTCGCCGCGATAGAAACACGCGCCGATTCGTACGTTCGCGCGCGCCCATGGGCCGTTCGCCCGGGGCTGCGCCGAGCTGGGATCGGCCGTCGCCGCATTCGGGGAGGCCTTGGGCATGACCGACACCGTGGGATCGGAAGGCGGACGTCCGCGCCCGAAACCGAGACGCAAGGCGCGCGGCCGGCCGGGCTGGACCCGGCGCTGGATGCAGCTGACCGCCGCCGCGATCACCGTGGTCGCCGCCGTCGTCGCCGCGCTGACGCCTGAAGCCTCGGGCGCGGGCGGCGTGGTGCTGCTTTCGGGCATCGCCGCGGCCGGCATGCTGTTGATCTTCACCATCGCCCGGGGCGAGGCCTCGGGACGGTCGCTGGGTCCGATCAACGCCGAAGCCGACGACCGCCGCCTCAAGGCCCGCGCCAGCGTGACCGCCTTCGAGACGTTTCCCGATCCGGCGCTGATCACCGACCACAACGGCGCGCCGCGGTTCGCCAACGAGGCCTACGAAGCGCTGGCGGCCGACTGCGGCCAGCTCGGCGACAGCGGTCGGCCGCCCGGCTTTGACCGAGTGTTCGGCGCGAGCCCCGGGGTCTCGGCGCCGATCTACCGTCTGTCGCGCGCCGCGGCGAAAGGCGAGGCGCTGATCGAGCGGCTGCTGCCCGCGCCTTTGGGCGCTGACGGCGCGGCGCGCGCCTTCGACCTCGAGGTCACGCCCATGCCCGGCGGCGGCGCGCTCTGGCGCGCGCACGAGCGCCTGCGCGTCAAGGCCGCGGCCGAGGATGGATCAGGTCACGAGGAGCCGCTGCTCGACCAGGCGCCGATCGGCTTCTTCTCCGCCTCGAGCGAGGGCAAGGTCCTCTACATGAACGAGACGCTGAAGTCCTGGCTCGGCGTCGAAGGGCCCGTCCGCAAGCTGACGATCTCCGACTTCATCTCCGGCGACGCCGAGCGGGCGATCGGCCGTTCGCGCATTCCCGGCGCGCCGGCGAGCCGGGCCGAGGTTGTGTTGAAAGCCCGCGACGGCATCGAGACCGCCGCAGTGGTCGTCACCTCCTGGCCTGCGGGCGAGGGCTCGGCCAGCTCGCGCTCGGTGGTCTTCGGGCTCACCGCGTCGGGCGCGCCCGCGGGCGTCGCCCAGGCGCTCGCCGCGCCGAGCGCGGGCGAACTCGGCGGCATGCTCGACGCGATGTTCGCCAACGCGCCGTTCGGCGTCGCGCGGCTCGAAGGCGGCGATCTCTTGAGCGCCATCATCGAGGACGCCAACCCGGCGCTGCTTGACCTCACCGGCGGCGCAGCCGCGCCGGGCAAGGCCTTCGCCGATCTCTTCGCGATGAACGACAGCGCGCGCCAGGCATTGAAGAACGCCGGCTCCGGCGCCGCCGAACCGGTCGAGCTGGTCTTGAAGCAGCGCGAAGGCGACGCCCAAGCCTCGGATCAGCGCGTCGCCAACGTCGACGAGGAGCGGGTGGTCCACGTCTACTTCGCGCCCGAGCGCTCGGGGCGCAAGGCCGCCTACGTGATCGACATCTCCGCGCAAAAGAGCTTCGAGCAGCGCTTCTACAAGGAGCGGCGGATGCGCGCGATCGGCGACCTCGCCGGCGGCATCGCGCACGACATCAACAACTTCCTGAACATTATCCGTCTGTCGACGGACGAGCTGCTCGACATGCATCCGGTGGGCGATCCGTCCTATATGCCGCTGCAGAAGATCAACGCCACGGTCGCCCGCGGCGCCTCGCTGGTGCGCATGCTGCTCGCGTTTGCGCGCGGGCAGACCATGCAGACCGAGCTGTGCGATCTTTCAAAGACCATGTCGGAGTTCTCGATCCTGCTGCGGCACTTCATCGAGGAGTCCTACAAGATCGAGACCGTCTACGCGCGCGAGCTGCCGTACATCAAAGTCGACATCGGCCAGCTCGAGGCGGCGATCTTGAATCTGGCGACCAACGCACGCGACGCGATGAAGGATAAAGGCAAGGGCACGCTGACCTTGCGGACCTCGGTCGGCACGCACGAGGCGCTGATCGCCCGCGGGCTCGAGGGCGTCGAGGAAGGCCAGTACGCGGTGATCGAGGTCTCAGACACCGGCTGCGGCATGTCCAAGGCGACGCTCGAGAAGATCTTCCAGCCGTTCTTCACCACCAAGCCCGTCGGCAAGGGCACGGGGCTGGGGCTCGCCATGGTCGACGGCATCGTGCGCCAATCGGGCGGCCGGGTGATCGCCGACTCGGTCGAAGGCGAGGGAACGACCTTCTCGATCTATCTGCCCGCCTATGAGCCCGCGTCCGAGGAGCTTGAAGCCCTCCGCGAGGCCGAGCGGCTCGCCGCCCAGCCCAAGGCGAAAGATCACTCCGGCGGCGGCCGCATCCTCTACGTCGAGGATGAGGCGGGGCTTCGCGATCTCACCGCCCGGCGCATCCGCAAGCTCGGCTACGAGGTGGATCTCGCCGAGGACGGCGAGGAGGCGCTCGAAGTGCTCGAAGAAAACCCGGGCCGCTACGATCTTCTGATCACGGACGTGAAGATGCCCGAGATGGACGGCCCGACGCTGGTGCGCCGCGCCCGCGAGTATCTCGGCGACGCCAAGGTGCTGTTTTGCTCGGGCTTCTCCAAGGAGTCGTTCAACGACCTCCTGTCGAACGAGCGCGAGGTCTCCTTCATGTCCAAACCCTTCGGCTCAAAGGAGATTGCCGAGCGGATCAAGTCGATGATCGGGTAGGGGTGCGCTCAATTGGCGACGCTCTCTCGTTTGCGGGGGAGCTTTCGCGCGCATGCGTCACCGAGGAGGCGACGGCGCTAGAGCATGCTCCTCCGTCGATCTTTTTTTGGCGTCGCCTCCCCGCGAGCGGTTGGAACAGACACGTCGGAAGACAAACAAACAGCGCCAAACATTACGAATGTCCGCTTTTGGCTGCGGCCTCAAGGGGTCGATGCAACGCAGGCGTTAAATCGCGCGGCCGGGGTCTGGAAGTCCAGGGTTTTCCGCGGTCTCTCATTAAGCCGTCGCG
>JASFUX010000340.1:0-3130 GCA_050050115.1 Maricaulaceae bacterium
GGCTTCTTCGTCTGGCTCGGACTGTTCTACACGCTGAAGTTCCTTTGGGCGCCCATGGTCGACCGGGTCCGCCTGCCTGGTCTTCATCAGATCTTCGGCCAGCGTCGATCGTGGATCTTGCTCGCCCAGGCCGGGATGATCACCGGCATGATCGGCGTCGGGCTCAGCGACCCCTTGGTCAGCCTGCTGCCGATGGTCATGTTCGCGCTTTTGATCGCGTTCTCGTCCGCCACTCAAGACGTCGGCATCGACGCATGGCGGATCGAAGCCGCGCCGGGCTCGGACGCTCAAGCTTCAATGGCGGCGGTCTATCAGTTCGGCTATCGGCTCGGACTAATGACGGCGCAGACCGGCGCGTTGCTGGTTGCGGGGCTGCTTTCTCCGAACGATGCCGCAGGCGCCGACATCTATACGCCGCACGCTTGGACGGCGGCGTACTGGGTCATGGCCGCGTTCGTTCTCATCGGCTCGTCGACGGTAATCTGGGCCGGCGAACCATCCCGAGAAGAGGCGGGCGAAAGCCCCTGGCCGCGTACAGACGATCTGAGACGAAATCTCATGCGCGGCGGCGCGACGGTCGCCGCGATCGTCGCCGCAGTTGTCGCGGCGTTCTTCATCGCACCCTATCTTCTGACGCCGGTCGGCCGTCTGCTCGCTCCGATAGGAAACTACTTCTACGCCATCCCCGTCATCGTGGCCGCGCTGCCTTTTGCGCTGGCGATCGCTTGCGTGCCCTACGTGAAACGGTTGCCGGCGGACTCCCCGCTACTCACCCACCCCGCCGCCGGCCCGTTCCTGGAGTTCTTCAAGCGGCTTGGCTGGATGGCTGTCCTCGTGTTCGCGATGATCGCGCTCTACCGGATCAGCGATTTCACCATGGGCGTGATGGCCAAGCCGATGTACGTCGAGGTCGGCTTCACGCTCGAGACCATCGGCTGGGTGACCGGCTTGTTCGGCATCTTCGTCGGCATTGCCGGCGCGCTCGCGGCGGGCGCCTGTGCAATTCGCTATGGTCTCTTCAACTGTCTTGTCGCCGGCGCGGTCATCACGATCATCACCAACGCGTCCTTCGCCTGGCTCGCCGCTGGGGAGGCGGAGGTTTGGCGTTTCGTCATAGCGAACTCTTTGGACAACATCGCGGGCGGCTTCGCCGGAGGCATCTTGATCGCCTACATGTCGAGCCTGACCAACACTGCTTTCACGGCCACTCAATACGCCCTCTTCGCGTCGCTCTACGCGATCTACTCCAAGGTCCTCGCGGGCTTTTCCGGCGTGCTGGCGGACGCTGTCGGCTACGTCTGGTTCTTCTTGCTCACCGCTGGGTTCGGCGTGCCTGCTCTGGCGCTTTCAGTCGCGCTTCTCATGCTGCGCCGTCACATGCCGGAAGGCGCGCCCGCCGCCGCCCCGTGACATCCCCGCCGCACCGGGGCTCGCGCCCACAGGCGCAAGGCAAAACCCGCTACCTCTTCGGCGCCGCAGCAGCGTAGGCTGGCGCGCATGAGCCAGACCACTCGCGAGCCGCCTTCCGCGTCGTCCAGACCCGCGGCGCAAAGCGCCGCAGACTCGAAGAATGCGGTGCAAAGCGCTGCAGATCCGAAGAGAACGGCGGGCGGCGACGTCACGCCGATGATGGCCCAGTACCTCGCCACCAAGGATCAGGCCGGCGAAGCGCTGCTGTTCTATCGCATGGGCGACTTCTACGAACTGTTCTTCGAAGACGCCGAGAAGGCCGCCGAGGCGCTCGACATCGCGCTGACCAAGCGCGGCAAGCACCGCGGCGAGGACATCCCGATGTGCGGCGTTCCGGCCGCGACCGCCGAGACCTATCTGGCGCGCCTGATCTCCAAGGGCTTCCGCGTCGCGGTTTGCGAACAGACCGAGGACCCGAAGGAAGCCAAAAAGCGCGGCGCGAAGTCGGTCGTCCGCCGCGAGATCGTCCGCGTGGTCACGCCCGGCACGGTGACCGAGGACAACCTCCTCGACGCCCGCCAAGCCGCCTGGATCGCCGCGGTCTCACCGGAGGAGCCCAACGGAGAGGTCGGCCTCGCCTGGGCGGACGTGACCACCGGCGCGTTTGAAACCGCAACCGCGCCGGCCGCCCGCCTCGCCGAGGAGATCGCCGCGCTCGGGCCCAAGGAACTGCTCGCGCCTGATGGCGTTCTCAAGGCCGACGACGCGGAAGGCGCGCTCGAGCGCGCAGGCGGGGCGCTGACCGCCTGGGCGCGGGCGAAGTTCGACGCCAAGGCCGGCGCGCGGCGACTAAAAGCGCTCTTCGGCGTCGACTCGCTCGACGGCTTCGGCGACTTCGCCCCGTCCGAGCTCGCCGCGGCGGGCGCGCTGCTTGACTATCTCGAGCTGACTCAAGCCGGCGCGCCGCCCCGGCTCGCCCCGCCCAAGAGCGCCGCGCAAAGCGCGCACCTCGCTATCGATCCGGCGACCCGGGCGAGCCTGGAGATCGAGCGCACCCTGTCCGGCGAACGCAAAGGCTCGCTGCTGCATGCGATCGACCGCACTCTGACGGGCCCGGGCGCGCGGCTGCTTGCGGCGCGCGTCGCCCGGCCGCTCGCCGACGCCCAAGCGATCGCCGCGCGCGCCGACGGCGTGGAGTTTCTGTTCGAGCGCGACCAGCTGCGCGATGAGCTGCGCGCCAAGCTCGCCGGCTCGGGCGACGCGGCCCGCGCCTTGGCGCGGCTACTGCTGCAACGGGGCGGGCCGCGCGATCTCGCCGCACTCGCGCGCGCCTTGAAGGCGGCTGAGCATTGCGCCGCGGTGCTGTTCGAGAACGCCGTCGACACGCCGCCGGCAGTTCTCGCAACCGCCGCTGACGCGCTGTCGCTGGCCAAGCGTCCGGCCTTGAAGACGCTTCTTGAAGACCTCGCGCGCGCGCTTGTTCCCGAGCTGCCGCTCTACGCGCGCGACGGCGGCTTCATCGCTGAAGGCGTCGACCCGAGCCTCGATGAAGCGCGGCGGCTGCGCGACGACAGCCGGCGGGTGATCGCCAAGCTGCAATCGATGTACGCGGATCAAACCAAGATCTCCGCGCTCAAGGTCAAGCACAACAACGTGCTCGGCTACTTCGTCGAGGTCTCCGCGCGGCACGGCGATGCGCTGATGGCCGCGCCGTTAAACG
>JASFUX010000341.1:0-3100 GCA_050050115.1 Maricaulaceae bacterium
CTGTCCGTATCAGCGTGGTGAAGCGCGAGACGTGGTTCGGCGCGAACTCGGGAGCCGTCTCGATCAGGACCCGCCCCTTGGTGGTGTCCATGACGATCAACCGCGCTGGATCGACCTCGCGCCAGTTCTCAGGATCGGCCTGCGGATCGACTGGGGCGTCCTGGGCGCAGGCGCCCGCCGCCGCAACCGCGGCGGCGCCGAGCGCCATAAGAATGTGCTTGCTGACCTTCAACTTCGGCCTCCCACCTATGGCCATCCAACTTGGGCCCTTTCGGCGATCGCTCGCCTTGAGGCGAGGATCACTTGAACTTGTCCTCAAGACGCCGCTGCACGCCCGGGGGCACGAAGGCGGACGTCTCCCCGCCCAGCCTGGCGATCTCCTTGACGAGCCGCGAGGCGATCGCCTGGTGGCGCGGGTCGGCCATAAAGAAGACCGTCTCGATGTCCGGATTAAGGCGCTGATTCATCCCGGTCATCTGGAACTCGTATTCAAAGTCGGACACGGCGCGCAGGCCGCGAACAATCAAGGTCGCGCCGACCTTCTCAGCGAAATGAATGAGCAGGCTGTCGAACGGCTCAACGACGATCTCGGCCAGCGATTCGAACCGCGCGCACTCGTCGCGGGTCATCTCAACGCGTTCGTCGAGCGAGAAGAGCGGCCCCTTGTCCTTGTTGATCGCCACGCCGATGACCAGGCGATCGACCAGCTTGGCCGCGCGCTCGATGATGTCGAGGTGACCATTCGTGATCGGATCGAAGGTGCCGGGGTAAAGCCCGATGCGTTTGACCATGCCGGCCCTCCTTCGCTAGGCCCGTCGAGACGCAAGTGCGAGACCGCCTGCGATCAGCACGCCGCCCGAGATGCGCTCGATAAAGGCGCGCGCCCGCCCGTTCGAAAGCCGCGCGGCGAGGCCCGCCGCCGTCAGCATCCAGACCATGTCGAGGCAGAAGGCGACGACGATGAAGCTGACGCCGAGGACGGCGAACTGAGGTGCGGCCGGCGAGCTCGGGTCGACGAACAGCGGCAGGAAGGCGGAGTGAAACAGCAGCGTCTTGGGATTCGACAGCGCCACGAGGAGCCCCCGCCGGAAACCCGCTCCAGCGCGCGCAGCGAGCGGGATCGCCTCTTCCTCGCTTGGCCGTCCGGCGCGCCGCCAAGCTTGAACCCCGAGAAAGATCAGATAAGCCGCGCCAAGCCAGCGGACGATCTCGAAAAGACCCGAAAAAGCCGCCACGAGCGCCGCGAGCCCCAGAATTACCAGCGCCAGCTGGACCGCGCTCGCGATCGTGGTTCCGAGCACCGTCGCGAAGCCGACGCGGCGGCCATGGATCGCCGCTTGAGCCACCACGAGAGTGACGATCGGTCCGGGCGTTGCGATCAAGGCCGCGCTCGCCGCCAGAAAGGCAAGCCAAAGCGAAAGATTGATCGGCAGGTCCATGGCGTTGTCCTCGTCCGAACGCCTCAGGCGTCGTCGTCGCCCTCATCTTCGCCCGCTTCGGCGACGCGATCCACCGAGACCACGCGCTCGCCTTCGTTCAAGCGAATGAGCGTTACGCCCCGCGTGCTTCGGCCCGCGATGCGCACGTTGGCGATCGGCGAGCGTATCAGCTGGCCGCCGTTGGTGACGATCAGGATCTCGTCGCCGTCCTCGACAGGGAACGAGCCCACCAAACGAACGCCCTTGGAGAGGTTGTGCGCGATCAGGCCCTTGCCGCCGCGGCCGGTCGTTCTGTAGTCGAACGAAGAGGAGCGCTTGCCGAAGCCGTCATCGGCGATCGTGATCAAGAACTGCTCGGCCGCGCCCATCTCAGCGATCCGCTCGGGGCTGAGCGCTGCGTCGGCCTCGTCCTCCGCGCCGGCGTCGGCGAGGTCTTCGCCGTCTTCGCCCGCCGCGCGGCGCATCGCCGTGGCGTGCTTGAGATAGGCCCTCGCCTCGGCGCTTTCGACGTCAAGGTGGCGCAGGACGGCCATCGAGATGACCTCGTCATCCTTGTCGAGCCTGATCCCGCGCACCCCGGTCGAGGTGCGTCCGGCGAAGACGCGCACGTCGCCGACCTTGAAGCGGATGCACATGCCGTTCGCGGTGGTCAGCAGCACGTCGTCCTCGGGCGCGCAGGTCTGCACGCCGACGATGCCGTCGCCTTCCTCGCACTTCATCGCGATCTTGCCGGCGCGATTGACGTTGACGAAGTCGGAGAGCTTGTTGCGGCGAATGTTGCCGGACTTGGTCGCGAACACCACGTCGAGCTCGGCCCAGCTCGCTTCGTCCTCGGGCAGCGCCATGACGTTGGTGATCCATTCGCCCTGCTCGAGCGGCAGAAGGTTCACGAACGCCTTGCCGCGGGTCCTCGGATCACCTTGAGGCAGCCGCCAGACCTTGAGCTTGTAGACCATTCCCGCCGAGGAGAAGCACAGCAGCGGCGCATGCGTGGAGGCGACGAAGACGCGGGTGACCACGTCCTCTTCCTTGGTCGCCATCCCGGCGCGGCCTTTGCCGCCGCGGCGCTGGGACCGGTACTCGGTCAGCGCGGTACGCTTGACGTAGCCGCCGCGAGTCATCGAGACGACCATGTCCTCGCGCGGGATGAGGGACTCGTCGTCGATCTCGAACTCGGCCTCGAGGAACTCCGTACGCCGCGGAACGGCGAACTTGTCCTTCACCTCCATGAGCTCGGTTTTGATGATCTCCATCACCCGTGGCCGGCTGCGCAGGATGTCGAGATAGTCCTTGATCTTCTCGGCGAGCCCCTTGGCTTCGTCGCCGATCTCGGTCGCGCCGAGGGCGGTCAGGCGTTGAAGCTGCAACGCGAGGATCGCGCGCGCCTGCTCGTCGGTCAGACGGATCGTGCCGCCTTCGGACAGCACCGAGCGCGGATCGGCGACGAGGGTGATCAGCGGCGCCATGTCTTTGGCCGGCCAATCGCGATCCCGCAAACGCTCGCGCGCCGTCGCCGGATCGGGCGCGCGGCGGATGGTTTCGATCACTTCGTCGATGTTGGCGACCGCCACGGCGAGGCCGACCAAGACGTGCGCCCGCTCACGCGCCTTCTTGAGGTCGTGCTTGGTCCGCCGCGCGACGACTTCCTCGCGGAAGCGAAT
>JASFUX010000342.1:0-3096 GCA_050050115.1 Maricaulaceae bacterium
CGAGCGGCTTGGCCGAGCGTTGAGAGAGGCCGGAATCGAACGGCGACCTGGACTTGACGCGCTGTTCGATCCGGAGACGGATCGCGCGGTCACCGGCCGGGTGGTCAAGACCGGGGTTTCCGACGAGTTCACAGACCGCGGCTATCTGGTCCTCGATGGCGCCGATGGCCGGGTGCGCCATGTCGACCTCGGCGCGGGCGGCGACCCGAACCTGCGCGCGGGTCTGATCGTCAGGGTCGAACCCGTCTCGACCGCGCCGCGCGCCGCCGACCGCACGATCGCCGCGGTCGCGGCCAAGGAAGGCGGGCTCTACGGCGTCGCGCAGCACATGCGCGCCGAACCCGGCGTCAGCTATCGCCACATCGAGACGCATCTCCGCCGTCTCGAAGCGCTGCGGCGCGCGGGTCTCGTCATGCGGCATGCGGACGACACTTGGACGATCGCGCCCGACCATCTCGACCGCGTGCGCGACTATGAGCGCGCCCGCGCCGCCCGCGCGCCGGTGCGGGTCGCCATCCTCTCGGCCTTGACCCTGGAAGCGCAGACGCAGTCGCCCGGCGCGACCTGGCTCGATGAGAGGCTCGCCAGCGGGGGTGAGCGGCCGTTGCGGGCGGGCTTTGGGCGCGAGGTCGAGAAGGCGCTGGCGGCGCGGCGCGTCATGCTCGTCGAGCGCGGGCTTCTCGAGGACGACATGCCCTGGCGGCGGCTCGACGCCGCGGCGCTCGCGCATCTGCGCCGACGCGAGCTTGCAGACGCTGGGCGCAAGTTCAGCCATACGCTGGGCAAGGACTATGTTCCCGCTCCGGACAGCGGCAGAGTCGATGGGACCTTTACGCGCACCGCGCTCTTGGCGAACGGCAAGTTCGCGGTGATCGAGCGGGCGCGGGATTTCTCGCTCGTGCCCTGGCGCGAGGATCTCGAGCGCGCCCGCGGCCGGCTGATCTCCGCGCGCCTTCTGCCCGGCGGCGGGATCGAATGGACGCTGGGGCGGCAACGCGGGCTCAGTCTTTGACCTGTATGCGGCAGAGTGTCGCAGCAAGAAACTACTCGTCCGTCCACGTTTGTACCTTCGCGTCTCTTCTCGTCTCTCGGCGTTGCACGGATTACTCCGTGCCGGGAACGCGCTAGCTTAGCGCAGCTGCGCCCGCGCTTTGACGCGACGGTTTGCACTCCCAATGCTGGCTTCATTGGAGGTTTTCGATGAAGCCGCGTCTTGTCGCCTATGTGCGTTCCGATCTGCAGGCCAAGGTCGCCGCGGCCGGCCAGCGGCCGGGTTGCTCGCAAAGCCAAGTCGTCGAAGCAGCGCTCGACGCTTTCTTCTCCTTCGCCGCCGACGATCAGCGCGACGCGCGCATCATCGAACGGCTGGACCGCATCGGCCGTCAGCTCGCGCGCATGGAGCGCGACGGCCAGGCGCATCTGGAGCTGACGGGGCAGTTCGCACGGCTCGCCTTCTACCTCGCGCCGCCCATTCCCGACGCCGATCGCGCCAGCGCGCGCGCCTTGGCCGAGCGACGCTATGACACCCTGCTTGAGCTGGTCGCCCAGCGCTTCGCGCCTGGACGGACGCTTCTGGGCGAAGCGCTCGCCGAGGCGGTCTTCAGCGAGGATGCGTTCGTGAACGGAGCGCGCAACGGCGCACACGCGGTCGAGAGCGAGGCGTCGCGATGAGGCTCGTGAACATGCGCCTCCGGCGGGCGAGGCTCACCAGGACAGGCCTGTCCCTCACGCCCCCTGCGCGGCCATCCCTGCCGCACGCGTCCGGGGCGGACAAGGCGCGCTTCGCTCTTCGGCCTTGTCCGCCCCGGCCCCGCGCGGCCGACCGGGACGCGCGCAGGCGGCTCCGGGACAGGCTGGGCGAGGCCGTGGCGGGATGAGGGACGATGTAGTCATGGTCGATGACGCCGTCCATTCTCGGATGGAGACAGGCGGGCCTGAGGCGCGCGGCCGGCCGGGCCGGTTCCTGCGCATCGCCGAGGTGATGGCTTCGGTCGGCCTGCGGCGGACGATGATCTACCGGCTGATGAAAGACGACCGCGATCCTTTCCCCGCGCCGGTCAAGATCGGCTGCGCCTCGCGGTGGGCCGAGGACGAGGTCGCCGCCTGGAAATTGCGACGGCTGGAGGAGCGGGAGTGAGGCAGCCAGACGCAGAGCTGCGCGCGCGCTCGTACAGCCTCTCAGCGCCTCACCCTCCCCCACAATAGGCCACCCAATCAGCCATCAGCTTGCGGCGCTTGGCGAGCGCGTCGCCGCGGCGATAGGCCAGCTCGACCGCGTCGCCGGCCTTGTGCGCGAGCGCGTGCTCGGCGACCTCGCGTGGATGATTGGTCGCCTCGCCACACCAGTCCCGGAACGCCGAGCGGAACCCGTGCGTGGTGACGCCTTCCACGCCCATGCGGGCATAGAGAGCGCGATAGACCGCGTCACTGAACGGCCGGTCCGGCTTGGCGCTTGGGAAGATCAACGCGTCGTCTGGCGTCTCGTCGTCGCGAAGCGCGCCGAGGAGCTCAAGCGTGCGATCGGCGAGAGGAACCCGATGTTCGCGACGCATCTTGGTGCGTGCAGCCGGCACGATCCAAAGCTTGTCGGCGAGGTCGATCTCGCCCCAGCGCGCGAGCCGGACTTCAGACGAACGCGCCGCGGTCAGGATGGTGAACTCCAAGGCCCGCGCCGACATCGCCGGGCGGGCGCGCAGGGCGGCCATGAACTCGGGCACGCGTCGCCAGTCGAGCGCAGCGTGGTGGCGCACTGGCCGGATGCGTCCTCGCGGCGGCAGAAGCGCGTCGAGATGGCCGCGCCAGAGGGCCGGGTTCGGGCCCTCGCGGTGTCCGCGCACGATCGCCCAGGCGAGGATCGCCTCGATCCGCCCGCGCAACCGGCTCGCCGTCTCGGTCTTGCTCGCCCACAGGGGCTCGATCACCCGCATCACGTCGCCGACCCCGACCGCCGTGACGTCGAGATCGCCGATCTCGGGATAGGCGTAGGAGCTAAGCGTATTGCGCCATTGTTGGCGATGCTTGGGGTTGGCCCAACTCGGTTCATGCGCGGCGATGTATCGCTCGGCGCAGTCTTTGAAGGTCAGCCGGCGCGCGGCT
>JASFUX010000343.1:0-3094 GCA_050050115.1 Maricaulaceae bacterium
ACGCGGTCAAGGAAGAGTCCAAGCAGTGGGCGAAGTTCGTCGACAAGGAGCGCGGCCAGGTCGATGCGCTGCGCGAAGCGATCGCGGAGCTCTCCCAGGAAGCCGGCCTGCCGATCGACGATTTTCGCCGGATCGTCAGTACAGTGCAAAAGGGCGAGCGCGAGGCGCGTCAGGCGAAGAAGGAGATGGTCGAGGCGAACTTGCGTCTCGTGATCTCGATCGCCAAGAAGTACACCAACCGCGGCCTGCAGTTCCTCGACCTCATCCAGGAAGGCAACATCGGCCTGATGAAGGCCGTCGACAAGTTCGAGTACCGCCGCGGCTACAAGTTCTCGACCTACGCCACCTGGTGGATTCGCCAGGCGATCACCCGCTCGATCGCTGACCAGGCGCGCACGATCCGCATTCCCGTGCACATGATTGAGACGATCAACAAGCTGGTGCGGACCTCCCGGCAGATGCTCCACGAGATTGGCCGCGAGCCGACGCCCGAGGAGCTGGCCGAAAAGCTCGCCATGCCGCTCGAGAAGGTCCGCAAGGTGATGAAGATCGCCAAGGAGCCGATCTCCTTGGAGACCCCGATCGGCGACGAAGAGGACTCACACCTCGGCGACTTCATCGAGGACAAGAACGCTGTCCTGCCGATCGACGCGGCGATCCAGTCGAACCTGCGCGAAACCACGACGCGCGTGCTGGCGTCATTGACCCCACGTGAAGAGCGCGTGCTGCGCATGCGCTTCGGCATCGGCATGAACACCGACCACACCCTCGAAGAGGTCGGTCAGCAGTTCTCGGTGACGCGGGAACGCATTCGGCAAATCGAAGCGAAGGCGCTGCGGAAGCTGAAGCATCCGAGTCGGTCGCGGAAGCTGCGGAGCTTCCTGGACAACTAGGCGGACGCTTTGCCGACGGCCGGCGAACGCCGGTGGTGCATTTCATCGCAGCATGTCGCACCCTATGCTTCGTCTCTGCAAAGCGAACACAGGCCGCGACATGCCCGACCCCATCCGCCCAGTCAGCCTGAAGACCAAGATCACCACGCCGAAGGTCGCCGAGACCAAGGCGTTCTATGTCGATCTCTTCGGTCTCGAGGTGGTCGAGGAGTGGGACCATCCGGACGACGCCGGCGTGATCCTCGGCTTTTCCGACCGCGAGGCCGAGGCGTTCCTGGAAATCTACCGCGGCGAGACGACGTTCGACTTCTCCGGCCTCGCCCTGCAGTTCCGCATTCCGGACGCCGCCGCGTTCAAGGCGTTCGCCGAGACGCGCACGGACGTGCGCGGTCCGGTCGAGCGGCCGTGGGGAACGACCTATCTCTATCTGACGGACCCGAACGGCGTCGCCGTCATGGCGTTCGAAGGCGGCGTCTAGCGATCAGGCCGCGTCAAGGCGTCGCTCGATCGATCCTTGGCAGGCCCCGCCCGTCTTACCCCTAACTTCGCCTTAACCGTCCGGCGGCATCATCAGCGTCGCGCCGAAGCGCCGCGCGCGCCGCTTCGGGTCGGGCTTTGCGTACAAAGCTCTTGGACAAGGATGCCGCCCATGGCGACCCGCTACATGCGCATTACGGGCGACCACTTCGAACCCGCGCCCGATCTTGATCCGCAAATGCAAAAGCGCCTGCGCGGTCTTCTCGAAAAGATCGACTACACCGCGTTCGTCTCCAACAAAGAGGTGATGGCGGCGGCGCTGGGCGCGATCTCGGAGCAGCGCTTGCAGCGCCTCGCCGTCGCTGCGGCCCAGGCGCGTGCGCGCTGGGTCGCCGCGGCGCTCGAGATCGCCGATCAAGGCAAAGCGGCGAGCCCGGCGGATGTCGAGCGACTTTCAAACCTGCACGCCGCCTATGAAGAGTTCACCGCCGTTTATGAGGCCCTGAGGCGGATGATCGAGCGCGGCTACGTCAAGTTCGCAGCGCCTGAAGGCGCGAAAGAAGCGAGCGCCGAGGCGCCTGTAGCGAACGATGAGGCTGAAAAAGGCGCAGCCTGAGGCGTCGCGGCGCTCTTGACGGGAGGCGAATCCGGCTAGCGTGCGCCATCACGCTTGAAGGAAGCCGACGCCATGACTCAATCGACCGACGCGCCGACGAAAGCTCCCCTGGGCTCGAAGGCCAATCCGTCCGAGTTCGAGTGCTATCACGACCTCGCCGAGGACGAGCCCTACTTCGTCATCCGCGCGCGGGACCCGCTCTCGGACGTCCTCGTCGAGCTGCACGCCTACATCGGCGCCGGCCAGCCCGGCGCGGCGCACAACAAGCTCGCCGAAATCATGGCGCTGACCACCGACCGCGCGCCGCGGCCCTCGGACTCCCCGAAGTACCGCGAGACCTTCGCCATCTCCCAGGCGATGGAGCGCTGGCGCGAAGGCCATCGCTAGGGGCGGCGTCGCCAGAGCCAGTCCGCGGGCAGGCCAAGTCGTCGGCACGCGAGCGCCGCAGGACTTGCATCGAGCACGATCTGATCGGCCGCGCGCGCTGCAAACCTGACGAGCGCGCGGTCGAGCGCATTCGCCGTCCACTGAGAGCCGAGACCGAGCGTTCGCCGCACCACCGCGGGCGTGATCGAGACCGCGGCTTTGATCATCGGCGCCTGAAGGCCGCGCGCGAGCGGCGGCAGGATCGGTGCGGCGCGCACGACGTTCAGAAATTCGAACACGACCGGCGAGGGCGCGAGGCGCGGGAGCGTGACGTCGAAGAGAACGTCCATCTCGACCTGGCTCGTTGGCGCATTGACGGCGCCGTAGAGCTGGGCGGCTTCCCGGCCCTCAGCATAGAAACGGTCACGCTCGGCGCGGCTCAGCGGCGCGACGTAGGCGCTGTAGGCCTCGACGAAGCCGAACGCCGCCGTGGCGTGCACCCAGGTCAGCAGCTCTGGATCGTCCGCCGCGTAGGGTTCGCCCTCGGGCGTCGTTCCGCGTACGCGCGCGTGCATGCGGTTCACCCGGGTGATCAGCGCTTGCGCGACCGAGCGCGCGCCGTAGACGGTGACCATCGCGGCCAGCCCGGTGCGCTGGATCCGCTCGCGCGGCGCCTCGCGGAACCGGGTGTGCTCCCAGACGCCGGCGCGCACGCGCGGCTCGGCCAGTTCCAGGATCACCG
>JASFUX010000344.1:0-3091 GCA_050050115.1 Maricaulaceae bacterium
AGGTTGCACGTGGAACCAAGCTCGGCTTGCATCGCCGCCTTGTAGAGGCTGCGGTCGGACTGGGTCCGGGGGCCGCGCACGGCCGGGCCCTTGGAGCGATTGAGCAGCCGAAACTGGATCCCGCTGGCGTCGGCGACCCGGCCCATGACGCCGTCGAGGGCGTCGACCTCGCGGACCAGATGACCCTTGCCGAGCCCGCCGATCGCCGGGTTGCAGGACATCTCGCCGATGGTCGCGGCCTTGTGGGTGAGCAGCAGCGTGCGCGCGCCGACCCGCGCCGACGCGGCGGCCGCTTCACATCCGGCGTGCCCGCCGCCAATGACGATGACGTCCCACATGGAACGGTGCGCTCCTCAATCCGCATTCCCGAACCCGTTGTCGGGGCGGCTGATATAGCGCGGCGAAGGGGCTGGTTGAAGGCGCTCGGGCGGCGGGGCCGTTTCACGTGCGACAGCTTAAGCGTTTCTTACCAGCCGCTTGCGCGTCACTTGCCGATGCAAAAGCTCGCGAACACCCGGTCGAGCACGTCTTCGACGTCGACGCGGCCGGTGATCTCGCCGAGCGCGCGGGCGGCGAGGCGCAGGTCTTCACCGGCCAGCTCGGCGCTCGTCGCCAGCTTGGGCCGGGCCCGCCGCAGGGCGTCGCGGGCGCGAGTCAGGGCCTCGCGGTGGCGGGCGCGGGTCAGCGGCGCGGCCTCGACCGGGCCCGGATCGACCGCGACGCGACCGGCGAGCAGCGCGACCAGCGCGTCAAAGCCCGCGCCGGACTTCGCCGAACCGGCGCGCACGTCGGCCTGACGTTCCACGTGCAACGCTTCGAGCCGGCTCTGGATGGTCGAGGCGGTGGTGATCGCTGAGGCGAGGTCGGTCTTGTTAACCCAGACCACGTCGCCGTCCTGAAGCAGGTCGATGAACGCCAGCGCGGTGTCGGGCCGGGTCGCGTCGGCGACGGCGATCCGGAGGTCGGCTTCCTGGGCGCGGGCGCGAGCCCGGCGGACGCCCTCGGCTTCGATCGGATCGGACGTCTGACGCAACCCGGCGGTATCGGAGACGTTCACGAGCTGGCCGCCGAGCGACAGGTGCGCCTCGACCACGTCGCGGGTGGTGCCCGGGACGTGGTGGACGATGGCGGCCTCGCGCGCGACCAGGCGATTGAGAAACGCCGACTTGCCGACGTTCGGCGCGCCGATGATGGCGACGCGCAAACCTTCTCGAACTCGCTCGCCGCGATGATTGTCGTCGAGGCTCGCAGTCATATCCGCTTCGAGAGACGCGAGCGCTGCGGCCGTCCGATCGGCCAGGCCGTCGCCGGCGGCGGCTGCAACGTCGCCTTCGTCCGGGAAGTCGATGTCAGCCTCGACCTGGGCGATGATGTCGATCAGCGCGGAGCGCCAGCGATCGCAGATCCGGCCAAGCTCGCCCTCGAGCTGACGAGCGGCCTGAGCGCGCTGAGCTTCGGTCTCGGCCTCGACCAGGTCGGCGATCGCCTCGGCCTGCGTGAGGTCGAACTTGCCGTTCTCGAAGGCGCGCCGCGTGAACTCGCCGGGACCAGCAGGCGTCGCACCGGCGGTCAGAAGGGCGGTTGTCGCAGCTGCGGCGACAGCGCGTCCGCCGTGCAGATGCAGCTCGGCGACATCTTCGCCGGTGAAGCTGTCGGGTCCGGGAAACCAGAGGACCAAGCCTTGGTCGAAGGCCTCATTTGAGCCGGGCGCATGGAGCGATTTGAGGGTCGCGCGGCGCGGCTCAGGGCGCTCGCCGGCGAGCTTGTCGAGCACCTTGCCGGCGTCCGGTCCGGAGACGCGGAAGACCGCGACGCCCGCGCGACCGGCGCCTGAGGCGAGCGCGAAGATGGTGGAGCGCGGCTCGCTCATCGCCGCATCGGTCAGTCGTCGTCGCGCTTGGAGGCCGAGGCCGCGGCGGTGGTCATCGCCTCCATGAACTGCTCGCGCATCATGCCGCCGAACTTCATCCAGGTGTTCATCAGCTCGGTCGGGTTCATCGCGTCCATGTTCGACTCCGCTTGGGCGGCGACCTTGGCGACCATCATCTCGTTGAGCATGGTCACGTCCGGCAGGCCGAGAAAGGCGCGCGCTTCTTCGGGCGTGCACTCGACGTTCATGGTGACCTTCATGGCGACTTCCTTCGTGCTGCGCGCGGGCGCCCGCGCGACGTCATGGAAGTGATACCGCGTCCGGCGGTCCGCGCCCAGATGGACCGTCTTAGGAGGGTGCGTTGCCCGTCGGGGGCGTGAGGAGTAGGTTGCGCGCGACCTCTTTCCAGCATCAGCGAGGCTCTGAAGATGAGCGGACGCACCATCACCATCCCGACGCCCGACGGCGAATTCACCGGCTATCTCGCGCGGCCCGGTCTTTCGGGATCCGGGCCCGGCGTGATCGTCATCCAGGAGATTTTCGGGGTGAACACCGAGATGCGCCGCATCTGCGACATGCTCGCCAAGGAGGGCTTCTCGGCGCTATGCCCGGACCTGTTCTGGCGGATCGAGCACAACATCATCCTGACTGATCACACCGAGGAGGAATGGGGCCGCGCGTTCGAGCTCTTCCAGACGGTCGACGTCGACAAGGCGGTCGCCGACATCGGCTCGGCGATCACGACCATGCGCTCGCGGCCCGAGTGCCGCGGAGAGGTGGGCGCGATGGGCTTCTGCCTCGGCGGGCTGCTGGCCTACCTGACAGCGGCGCGCACCGATGTCGACGCCGCGGTCGGCTACTACGGGGTGGGCATCCAGGACCGGCTCGCCGAAGCCGACCGGATCGAGGCGCCGCTGATGCTGCACATCGCGGGCAAGGACCAGTTCGTGCCGCCCGAGGCGCAGGAGGCGATGAAAGAGGGGCTGAAGAACCGCCCCAACATCACGCTGCACAGCTATCCCGATCAGGACCACGCTTTTGCTCGGGAAGGCGGCGCGCATTACGACGCCGCGGCGGCCGGCGAGGCGAACGCGCGCACGATCGCGTTCTTGCGCGAGCACCTCGGGGGATGATCGAGACCGGTCGGCTGAGTGCGTTCGCGGCCGTGTGCGCGGCGCTCGCGGTCGCCTCGTGCGGCGCATCCGACACGACCTCGGAAAC
>JASFUX010000345.1:0-3066 GCA_050050115.1 Maricaulaceae bacterium
TGATATCGATCGGCTCCGTCGGCGGCCTGCTGGCGAACCGGTTGCTCGCCCGGCGCTGCCCGAGCTGGCCCGAGCCCGGCAAATGGGTCTTTTCGTCGGCGGCGGCGGCCGCGCCGGTCGTCGTCGCGGTGATCGCGGTCGAAATCTGGGCCGGCGGATGGCGGCCCACCGTCGCGAACGTCGGCGTCGTCGTTTTCTACGTCTTGCTGATCTCGCTCGCGGTCACCGGCATCCAAATCCTGCTCGTTCGCGCGCAGAAAGGCGCACCCGCAGCGGACGGCGCGGCGCCCGGCCGCGCGCCGTTCCTCGACCGGCTGCCGTCGAAGCTCAAGGGCGCGCAAGTGCTCGCCGTGCAGGCCGAGGACCACTATCTGCGCGTGCACACCTCGGCCGGCGACGACCTGATCCTCCTGCGCCTGTCGGACGCTGAGCGCGAGCTTGCGCCTCTGGACGGTTTGCGCGTGCACCGCTCATGGTGGGTGGCGCGCGACGCCGTCGCCGAAGTGGATCGCGCCGAAGGCCGGATGACGCTGAAGCTGAAGAACGGGCTCGAGGCGCCGGTCAGCCGCACCTATGCGCGGGCGGTGCGCGAAGCGGGCTGGTCCTAGCCGGCGCGCCGCGCCCGCCAGTCGGCCGCGGTCTGGCTCCAGACGTCTGTGTCGATCCCCCACGGACGAAGGTTCTCGAACCGCCCCGTCACCCGCGAGCCGAGCTTCTTCGCCACGCTCTGGGAGTTGGCGTTGGCCGGATCGATCAGGTGGACCACTTCGTCCCAGCCCAGCTCGTCGAACACCCAATCGAGGCAAGCCGTCGCGGCCTCCACCGCGTAGCCCTTCCCCCACTTGCTGCGCACGATCCCCCAGCCGACCTCAGGCTGGAGCCAACCTTCGGGATACCAGGGCCCGACGCGGCCGGCGAAATCCCCGCTCGCCTTCTCCTCGACGACGAAGAAGGAGTAGCCGCGGATCGTCCAGTGGCCGATCATCGCCGCCATCATCCGCCAGACCACGGCCGGCTCCATCACCCCGCCGATAAAGTGCGCGGTCTCCTCATCGCCCATCATCTCGCAGAACGGCGCGAAGTCCCTCTCGGGCTCGAAGCCGCGCAGGATCAGGCGTTCGGTTTCAAGGCGGGGCGGCGTGGTCATGCCAAGCTCCATGAGATGAAAAAGGAGGCGCGAAGCAGCGCCTCCTTCTCTCATGTCGACCGCCGGCGCTGATTAATCAAGCGCCGCCGTCAAACGTCTCGATCAGGACTCCGGACCGCTCATCGTGATCGCGTCGATCACGTCCTGCGCCTCGATGCGCTCGCGATAGGCGCCGTTCTGGCCGACGAGCTCTTCTTCGAACAAGGACGCCCGGACCTCGCCTTCGGGGCTCAGGATCAGCGTCGTCGGATACGGCAGGCCGTAAGAGCGGCTGCCCTCCGCAAACGACGGATCCAGCAGGTCGAGCGCCATGACGATCTCGCTGTCGGGATCGGCGAGCAGCGTCATCCGCGTCTCGTTCTGCGCGGCGTAGCGGGCGAGCTTGTCGACGTCGTCGGTGGTGACCACGACCATCGCGTAGCCGGCGTCGAAGATCTCGTCGACGCGCTGTTCGATCTGCATCGCCTGGGCCTTGCAGAACGGGCACCAGTCGAGCGAGCGCGAGACCATCACCACGGCGCCGTTGTAGCCGGTCAGGTCGGTGAAGGTCCGCTCCGCGCCGGTCTGGTCCTGCGCGGCGAGCGTCTCGGCGATGTTCGCGCCGATCGCCGGTCCGATCGCGGGCGCCATCATCATCTCGGCGTCATCGCTCTCTTGAGCGAGCGCCGCTGCGCCGAGCGACAGCGAAGCGCCGGCGGCGACCGCGAGCCGAAGCGTGGAATGAACGAGCGACATGGGAAGAACCTCCGTTGAGCTTGTCGTCTGACTAGCCCTTGCCGCCGGGCGGCGGAACCGACCTCGCGCGGTCTTCACGCGGGTTTGAGCGCCGCGGCGAACTGACTTGCGGTGATCCGGTAGAGCACGTGCGGCTTGAGCGGATCGCCGTCAGGCACGCGGGGGTGTGCGAAGTCGTCCGCCGGATCGCGGGTCATGCCGAGGCGCTGCATCACCGCCTGGGAGCGGGCGTTCATCACCGAGGTCATGGCGACGATCTCGTCGAGCCCGCGCCGCGCAAAACCGTCCGCCATCGCAGCGCGCGCCGCCTCGGTGGCGTAGCCCCGCCCCCAGAAGGGCCGCGCCAGACGCCAGCCGACCTCGACGCATGGGGTGAAGTGCGCATCGATCTGGGGAACGAACAAGCCGGTGAAGCCGATGAAGCCGGGCTCATCCCGCCGTTCGAGCGCCCAAAAGCCGACGCCGTGCGTTTCGAAGCAGGCCTCGAACATGTCGATCTGCGCCGCGGCGGTCTCGCGGTCGGGCGGCGGCAGCAGATGCCGCGCGACCTCCGGATCGGCGTGCATGTCGAAATACGGGTCGAGGTCGTCCTCGCGCCAGCGACGTAGAAGGAGGCGTTCGGTGAGGAGTTGATGGGGCGAGGTAGATTGCATCGCAGCTGCGCACCGAACTATGTCGCCTTCTCTGTATCAGCTCGATCTGAGAGCCTTTGTTGCAAAGAACGCCATGGAAGATCAGTTGTCGGTAGAGAGCCGCGTTTTGTTGCGCAAATCGCTCCGAACGCATCGCCGAATGCAATGATGCATCCAAATAATTCCTCCGTCTCGTTGTGTCCCCATCGATAGTCGAATTGCCCTTCAACTGTCTCCGCACCACGCCGCAATTCGACGGATTCCGGGAACATCCGGTTGAACTCTCGTGGAAGACCTCCATCGACGATGGTTTGGTTCGTGAACCAATGGACGAGAAGGGAAGACGACTTCGGCGCAGGCGAGCTTTGGTGCCTATAGTGAAGTGCAAGCGTCAATTTTTCAAAATAGGAGCGCACCAACCGGTCGAACTCATCGGGAATAGGAACAACACCGGCGCTTGGATCGTATGCGTCGGTAGTTGGCTCAGCTCCCGTAGTCTTCAAGAAATGTTCCTTTGCGGACTCCGCGTTTACGACGCTTTCCAGAAACTCG
>JASFUX010000346.1:0-3052 GCA_050050115.1 Maricaulaceae bacterium
ATCAACGCCGAGGCGCGCCGCCATCCCGGCCAGGAGCAGCAGGTCGCGCAATACTTCTCGCAGAACCCGCAAGCCCGCGCCCAGCTGCGCGCGCCGCTCTATGAAGAGAAGGTGGTCGATTTCATCCTGGAGCTCGCCGACGTTGAAGACGAGCCGATGGATCGCGACGCCCTGTTTGCCGAAGATTAACCCGGCGGCCTGCTAATACGCCCGTCGCGTCGAACGGCGCGGCGGGGCCTTGCGCTCAGGCGCGTTACACCGAATATCTGGAACAGCGTCGGCGTGCGCCAAGTTCGGACTCTCCGGCCCGGACGCCGTTTTCCAAACGAACTTCCTTAAGGCGAATGATCATGAGCGATTCGATGGAAACCGCCCTTCAGCTCGTGCCGATGGTGGTCGAGCAAACCAGCCGCGGCGAGCGCGCCTACGACATCTTCTCGCGGCTGCTGAAAGAGCGGATCATATTCCTAACGGGCCCGGTCGAGGACGGCATGGCCAGCCTCGTGGTCGCGCAGCTTCTGTTTTTGGAGTCGGAGAACCCGAAGAAGGAAATCTCCATGTACATCAACAGCCCCGGCGGCGTGGTGACGTCGGGCCTGTCGATCTATGACACGATGCAGTACATCCGCTCGCCGGTGAAGACGGTGTGTATCGGCCAGGCGGCCTCGATGGGCTCGCTGCTGCTGACCGCGGGCGAGGCGGGCATGCGCGTGGCGCTGCCCAACGCCCGGATCATGGTTCACCAGCCCTCAGGCGGCTTCCGCGGCCAGGCGTCGGACATTCAGCGGCACGCCGAGGACATTCAGAAGGTTAAGCGCCGCTTGAACGAGATTTACGTTCATCACAGCGGCAAGGACTACGAAACGGTCGAAAAGACGCTCGATCGGGACTTCTTCATGTCGGCCGAGGAGGCGCGCGATTTCGGGATCGTCGATCACGTTTATGAACCGCGGGCCGAGGGCGCGGAAGGCGCATGAGTGAACGATCATTAACGAAATCATGGGAACTTGATCCCTATTCGGTCGGTGTGATCGA
The DNA here is from genome assembly GCA_050050115.1 of Maricaulaceae bacterium. Classification (GTDB taxonomy): domain Bacteria; phylum Pseudomonadota; class Alphaproteobacteria; order Caulobacterales; family Maricaulaceae; genus JASFUX01. The sequence continues at coordinate 1,036 of JASFUX010000346.1, forward strand.
ATGATCTTTCAAGCGGGGCGGCAGGACGAAACGGTCTGGAGCTTGCACACGCCTCAACGACGGGCGAACTGACAGGCTCGAGCAGCTCGACGGGAGCAGGTATGCCGACGACGACGAGTACCACTGGAGACGGCAAGAGCACGCTTTACTGCTCCTTTTGCGGTAAGAGCCAGCACGAGGTTCGCAAGCTGATCGCCGGACCGACGGTGTTCATCTGCGACGAATGCGTCGAGCTGTGCATGGACATCATTCGCGAGGAGACCAAGACCTCGCTGGTGCGCTCCAAGGACGGCGTGCCGACGCCCCAAGAAATCATGGACGTGCTCGACGATTATGTGATTGGTCAGGAGCACGCCAAGCGCGTCCTCTCGGTGGCTGTCCATAACCACTACAAGCGCCTCAATCACGGCGGCGGCGCGGCCGACGTCGAGCTGGCGAAGTCCAACATCCTGCTGATCGGCCCGACTGGGTGCGGCAAAACGCTGCTGGCCCAGACGCTGGCGCGGATCCTCGACGTGCCGTTCACCATGGCCGACGCGACGACGCTGACCGAAGCCGGCTACGTCGGCGAGGACGTCGAGAACATCATTCTAAAGCTGCTGCAGTCGGCCGACTACAACGTCGAACGGGCTCAGCGCGGCATCGTCTACATCGACGAGGTCGACAAGATTTCGCGCAAGTCGGACAACCCCTCGATCACCCGCGACGTCTCGGGCGAGGGCGTCCAGCAAGCGTTGTTGAAGATTATGGAGGGCACCGTCGCGTCGGTGCCGCCTCAGGGCGGTCGCAAGCATCCCCAGCAGGAGTTCCTGCAGGTGGATACGACCAACATCCTGTTCATCGTCGGCGGCGCGTTTGCTGGGCTGGAGAAGGTCATCTCCCAGCGCGGCAAGGGCACCTCTATGGGCTTCGGCGCCGATGTCTCCGAACCGGACGACCGTCGCACCGGCGACATCCTCCGTGGGGTGGAGCCTGAGGACCTTTTGAAGTTTGGCCTGATCCCCGAGTTCGTCGGCCGCCTTCCGGTGATCGCGACGCTCGAAGATCTCGACGAGACGGCGCTGGTGAAGATTCTCACCGAGCCGAAGAACGCCCTGGTCAAGCAGTATCAGCGCCTGTTCGACATGGAGAACGTCGCGCTGACCTTCTCCGAGGATGCGCTGCGCGCCACGGCGCGCAAGGCCATCGCCCGGAAGACCGGGGCGCGCGGCCTGCGCTCGATCCTCGAAAGCGTGCTGCTTGAGACCATGTTCGAGCTGCCGGGCCTCGACGGCGTCGAGGAGGTGGTGGTCAACGCCGAGGTGGTCGAAGGGCGCGCCAAGCCGCTTTACATCTACGCCGAGCGGCGCGGCGGAGGGGCGACCGCATCCTAGCGGGCGTCTCTCGCGTCAGGGCAGCTCCAGGCTTTTGAAATACAATCTGATTCAAGCGCGCCAACCTTGTTCGCTTGAAGCGCTGTCGCACGCTCTCCACATCTACACAAGAAAGACAGCCCAAGAGGGCTGAAAATACAGCTGCACGGCTCGCTCGTAGAGAATCTCAAGTAAAACGAGTTCGTGGTTCTCCTGCGCGATCAGCGCAATGAAGAGCATGAGCGTGCGGTGATGAGGAGGCGCTTGATGGCCGAAACCTATACGCTCCCGGTGTTGCCGTTACGGGACATCGTGGTTTTTCCGCACATGATCGTGCCGCTGTTCGTCGGCCGCGAGAAATCCGTCCGCGCGCTCGAGCGGGTGATGGAGGGCGATCGCAAGATCGTGCTGGTCACCCAGCGCGACCCTTCCACCGACGACCCTGAACCCGACGACGTCTACAATGTCGGTGTGCTCGCGAGCGTCCTGCAGCTGCTCAAGCTGCCCGACGGCACCGTGAAGGTGCTGGTCGAGGGCGAGACCCGGGTGCGGGTCAAGCGGTTCAACACTGGCGAGGACTATTTCGAGGCGGTGGCCGAGGTCGCCGGCTCGCGGCAATCGGGCGCGGCCGAAGCGCGCGGCATGATGCGCGCCGCGATCGAGCA
>JASFUX010000347.1:0-3031 GCA_050050115.1 Maricaulaceae bacterium
GGTGATTGCTGCTTGCCGACGATGAGCGCGATCGCGGCGATCACGGCTTGCGCGAGGCCCATGGCGAACAAGGTGCGCGCCATGCCGAGCGGCGCGAAGCGCGCCGCCATCGCGCCGAGAACGCCCACTGCGATGACCGCGCCGTACGCTGCGTCGAAGAGGTCGCCTTCAACCCCGATAAGGCCGACCGCGCCGATCACCACGACCAGAAACAAGGTCGACGCGCCGGCAAGGCCGAAGCCGAGCGCGTAGTAGATTTGGTTCGTCTTCACCGCTTCCTCCCGTTCAAATTTTCGACAACGCCGTGAGCTTTGCCTTGCAAAGTTAAGCGCCAAATTTTTTTACGCCGGCTTCAATCGCGCTCCGCGCAGAGACCGGCTCTTGGCGTCCCCGGTCGCCTCGGCCGCATCGCGGACGACTTGTTCGAGTACGGAGACATAGTCGAGGAAACGCCGCCGGCCTTCCGCCGACAAGCGGCAGGTCGTCTGCGGTCGCTTGCCGTCGTAGCCCTTGCGCACCTCGACGAAGCCGGCCTCTTCGAGCACCTGGAGGTGGCGGCTCAAGTTCCCGTCCGTGAGCGCGCACAGCGCCTTGAGGTCGGTGAACGACAGGCCCTTCGGATGCGCCATCAGCGATGTCATCACGCCCAGCCGCGCCTTCTCGTGGATGACGCGGTCGAGGCCCTCGTAGGCGTAGATCGGCTCAGACTTCTTCATGACCAACCTCTGACGCGAGCCTTAAGACGCCGGCGAACATCAGCTGTCCGACGGCGAACGGCGCGCCCATGAGCCATGGCGCCAGCGCGCGGTCGCCGCTCGCGACTGCGAGCGCGACGAGGCCGGCCGCCAGATACCAGAGCCCGACGGCCAGGGTGGCTTGAGGCAGGTTCCGCGCAGCCGCGAACAGACCCATCGCGACGAGGATCTGCCAGACGCCGGGCAGCATCCACGCGGCGTCGGGCGCGAACCGGAGGATGACGACCGTCAGCGCCGCGCCCGCGACGCCCGACGGCATGAAGCGCTCAACGGCGATGGCGATCATCGCGTCCCCGAGCGCGCCGTTGCGTCGGCGCGAGCGCATCATCTCCGCGGCGATCAGGGTGACGCAAATCACCGCGACGCCGACCCAGCAGGCGATGAACACCCAGGGCTCGCGCGCAAGCGTCCCGGGCCAGATCGACTGAGCCGTTGCGGTCGCCACGGCGAGAACGCCGGTCAGGGCGATGACGTCGGGGCCGAAGCAGCGAAACAGCGCGCCCGCCGCGAGCTGGCTGCGAATGCTGGTGATGTCGGCGATGGCGCGCTCTAGGTCTCGCACGGCGACCTCATGAACTTTGCATTGCCAAGTATACATCGTTGCAAAGCTACGGCAAGACCGTCATGACGATGGCGCGCAGACCGGGGCGGCGGGAGCGGGCGGAGATGCAGCGAGCGGGAGTTCGCTCTTTGCACGCAACAAACGTCTTGGAGACGGTCTTCAAGCACTGCGGCCGGCGTCGCCGACGCTGATCACGCTCGACCATTTCATCTTAATCAATTAGTTTGTTTGCACTGACCACAGAGTTCGGGGGGAACTCATGAGACTCGCATCGTGCTTGGCCGGGGCTGCGGCGCTCGTTGCTTCGAGCTTGTCCTCGGCGCAGGATTTCACCGCTCAGTATGAACCAGAAGACGAGGCGCGCATTGGGCTGCGTTGGTCGGTGCCGCTGACGAGCCGGCAGGAGATGGCGCGCGAGGCGAAGACTTTGTCTTTGACCGTTGATCATCGGCTGAACGGTTCGCAGGCGCCAAGCCTCGACGTGTTCTCGTTCTCGTTCGACGGGGAACGCCGAACAAGTTTCGGCGACCTCGAGACGTTCTCCGCCGCGGATGACGGAGAGGGCGGCCTGTTTTCGACGACGCGCGGTAAAGTTTTGCTTGGCGCTGGCGTCGCGCTCGCGATCTGGGGAATCGTCGAGCTGACGGACGACGATGACGACGACATCGTCTGCATCACCGCGCCGTGCACTTAGCGGCGCAGCTTAAGCGACGCCTCCGCCTTACTCTCACCGCCTCAACCCGCTAGAACCTCTCCGCACCAAGGAGAGCTGACGCATGCGCATCGGGTATTTCGGCGACGTGATGGGCCGTTCGGGCCGGCAGGGCCTGGCCGCCCGGCTGCCTGAGCTGCGGGCGCGGCTGGGGCTCGACTTTGTCGTCGCCAATGCCGAGAACGCGGCCGGCGGCTTCGGGATCACCGAGGCCACGGCGAACGAGCTTTACGACGCCGGCGTCGACTGCATCACCTTGGGCAACCACGCCTGGGATCAGCGCGAGGCGCTTTCCTACATCGAGCGCGAGCCGCGCCTGCTGCGGCCGGCGAACTACCCCCTAGGCTGCGGCGCGCCGGGCAAGGGCGCGAACCTTTACGAGACCGCCGACGGACGCCGCGTGCTGGTCGTCCTGACGATGGGCCGGCTGTTCATGGACGCCCTCGATTGCCCGTTCGCTGCGGTCGAGCGCGAGCTGGCGGCGTGCCCCTTGGGCGAGGGGGCGGACGCGGTGATCGTCGACGTGCACGCCGAGGCGAGTTCTGAGAAGTACGCCATGGGCCACTTCTGCGACGGCCGGGCGAGCCTCGTGATTGGTAGCCACACCCACGTGCCGACGGCGGACTGGCAGGTCCTGCCGCACGGGACCGCCTATCAGACGGATGCGGGCATGTGCGGGGACTACGACTCGGTCGTCGGCATGGCCAAGGAGATCCCGTTGCAGAAGTTCACCACGCGCATCCCCGCCGGTCGCGGCACGCCCGCCGAGGGTCCGGCGACCGTGTGCGGCGTCTTTGTCGAAACCGTTGACGCCACCGGACTGGCGCGCTGCATCCTGCCGATCCGCGAGGGCGGGGTGCTTGATCAGTCGGCGCCGAACCTGGGCGACTTGGCGCCCAGGGCCGACGCAGCCGAATAGGGACCAGAGAAGCGGGAGCGAGCATGTTTCGAATACCCATCTTCTTTCCATTCGCGCTGGCGCTGATCGGCGCGATGGTCTGG
>JASFUX010000348.1:0-3027 GCA_050050115.1 Maricaulaceae bacterium
CGCCAGTTCGACCGTCGAGGTTCCGGTCCCGATCGTCTCGCCGAGCGCCACCGACGTCGCCTGATGGCAGTAGTAGGAGCAGTTGGTGACGTTGTTGGTCCCATAGACCCGCGCCAGCAACTGGAAGAGAAACCCCGCTTCGTTCGATGAGCGGCCGGAGGAATAGAAGAACGTCCGGTCCGGATCGGTCGCGCGCAGCCGGTCGGCGGCGAGATCGAGCGCCGCCTCCCAACCGATCTCTTCAAAGCGATCCGCGCCCGCCGATTTCCAGATCGGCGCGCCGAGGCGACCCAGGTGTTCGAGCTCATGGCCGTCCAGCTCGGCAAGCTCCGAGAGCGGATGATCGAAGATTTCCTTGGGGATCGCCGGTTGAATGTCGGTCGACTGCGCCTGAACGGACTTGTTGCAGACGGCGGGAAAGGTTCCCTGCTCGTCGGTCATGCCGCCCGCCTGCCCGCCCATGCCGAGCCCGCACGCTTTGCAGGCGTTCTTAGACGTCAGCGCCTTGCTCGCGCGCCCAACGCCGATGCGCTGCACGGTCGCGAGCGTATAGAGCACCTTCTTCGCGCCGCCGCCGACAATGGGTTTTTGGGCGACGGGCGGGGGCGACGACGAAGCGTCTTTGACGCGCCGGCTCATGGGCTCCTCCTCACCCTTGAGCGTGCACGCCGGCGACCGAAATTGCACGCCCGACCCGATGCAAAACGTCTCCGCCGCGCTTGCCGCCTAGTCGGCTTCGATCTGCGCTTTCATAGTTTCGAGCGCGCCGGTGAAGGCGTTGCGGCGGCGTTCGGCGCCGGCCTCCCGCTCTTCTTCGTCGAGCATCGAGACGTCGTACATCACCGTGTAGATCAGCCGCGAGGTCGTCTCGGTCAGCGGCCGCGCCTCGAGGTAGCCGTGATAGAGGTTGTAGACCCGCCCCTCGATCGGCGGCAGCGCATAGCCGTAGGAAAGATCCGTGCGCCCGACGATCACCTCAGTCGCGCCGCTGGCGAAGGTGCGCACCGTGCCGACCCCGCCCGAGCCCGCGGTGATCTCGCACTCGATGTCCATCCAGACGCCGATGTCGCAGAACCCGTTGACCTGCGCCCAGGCTTCGGCGGCCGGCGCGTCGACGTCGATCTGCATCTCGATGACGAGGTATTCGGGCTCGGCGAGGGCCGGCGCAGCGAAAAGTGCGGCGACCCCGGCCGCGGCGAACAGCTTTTTCACGGTGACGTCCCCTCCCTCAAAACTCTTACTCACCCGGCGTACGGCGATGGGCAAGGTTAGCAGTTTGGGACGGGAATGGTGCGCCCACAAGGATTCGAACCTTGGACCCGCTGATTAAGAGTCAGCTGCTCTACCAACTGAGCTATAGGCGCGCCCGCCCGCGAGAATCAGCGGGCGGAGCCGCCAACATAGGGAGATCAATCGCGCGCGCAAGCGTTTGAACGGCGCGAAGCCCCGCCGTCCCCAGACGGAGCGCCGGCTTCCGCAGCCCCGCTCCCGCTAGACCTGACGCCCCCGCCCCGCTATGCCCTCCCCAACACTGCAAGGGTATTGGGTGACCTCGGGGAAAAGCGCATGTCTTTATTCGACTTAACCGGAAAAACCGCCGTCATCACCGGCTCGTCGCGCGGGATCGGCCGGGCGATCGCCGAGGCCATGGCCGACGCCGGCGCCAAGGTGGTGATCTCCAGCCGGAAGATCGACGCCTGCCGCGAGGTGGTCGACGCGATCAACGACAAGCATGGCTCGGGAACAGCGGCGGCCTGCGCGGCGAACATCTCGTCGAAGGACGATTTGCAGGAGCTGGTCGACTTCTCGCGCAAGACCTTCGGCAAGATCGACGCACTCGTCTGCAACGCCGCGTCCAACCCCTTCTACGGGCCGATGAGCGAGCTGCCCGACGAGGCGTTCCAGAAGATCCTGACCAACAACATCATGGCCAACAACTGGCTGATCCAAATGATCGCCCCGGAGATGCGCGAGCGCAAAGACGGCTCGATCACCATCATCTCCTCGATCGGCGGGCTGAGAGGTACGACGGTCCTGGGCGCCTACGCCATCTCCAAAGCGGCGGACATGCAGCTGGCGCGCAACCTCGCGCATGAATTCGGACCCGACAACGTGCGGGTGAACACCATCGCGCCGGGCCTCGTGCGCACAGACTTCGCCCGCGCGCTGTGGGAGAACCCCGAGACGCTGAAGCGCACGACCTCCACTGCGGCCTTGCGGCGCATCGGCGAGCCGCACGAGATCGCCGGCGCGGCGGTAATGCTGGCCGCTCCGGCAGGTGCATTCCTCACCGGACAGACCATCGTCATCGACGGCGGCACGACGGCGTAGGCGGCGACGATGAAACGCTTTGAAGGCAAGTCCGTCATCGTCACCGGCGCAGGCAGCGGCATCGGCCGCGCCGCCGCAAAGCTGTTCGCCGCGGAAGGCGCGTCGGTTCTCGCTGCGGACGTCACCGACGGCGTCGATGAGACCGTCGCCCAAATCACCGCCGCCGGCGGAGACGCCGAAGCGGTCAAGGCGGACGCAGGCTCGGATGCGGACGTGCAACCCCTCGTCGAAAAGGCCGTCGCGCGCAACGGCGGGCTCGACGTGATCTACGCGAACGCGGGGGTCTCGGGCGGGCTCAAAGGCATCTTCGATCAGACGGCGGAGGACTGGAGCGAGCTTCTGCGCGTCAACCTGATCGGCCCGTTCCTGGCGATCAAATACGGCGCGCCGAAGATCGCAGAGCGCGGCGGCGGCGCCATCGTCTGCACCGCATCGGTCGCGGGCATCCGCTCGGGCGCGGGCGGGCCGGCCTATTCGGCGTCCAAGGCCGGGGTGATGAACCTCGCCGCGGTCGCCGCCCAGCAGCTGACCGGGACCGGCGTGCGCGTCAACGCGATCTGCCCGGGCCTGATCGAGACCGGCATGACCAAGCCGATCTTCGACCGCGCGGCCGAGCGCGGTACGACGACCAAGCTCGGCCAGCTCAACCCCTTGCAACGCGCCGGCCAGCCCGAAGAGATCGCGCGCGTCGCTTTG
>JASFUX010000349.1:0-3006 GCA_050050115.1 Maricaulaceae bacterium
GTGCAGAACTCCGCTCCGCCGAAGCAGCTCGGCGTCGCGACGAGCACGGTGCAGTTCTTCCGCCAGATCGGCTCGACCATCGGCGTGGCGATCTTCGGCGCCTTGCTCATTCATGAGCTCAGCGTGCAGTTCGCCCGCGTCATGCCGGGCGTGAATATCGACCTCGGCCAGCTGCGCGCCCTCACGGTCACCGAAGGCGGCGGGCCGATCACCGTGCCGCCTGCGGTCCAGGAGGCGTTCGCCTCGACCATGACCGTACTGTTCCTCGCGGGCATCCTCATCACCGCGCTCGCCGCCGCGACGACGCTGCTGATCCCGCACGAGCCCTTGCGCGACCACTTCACGCCCAAGGCCGAACCGGTCGCCGAGCCCGGCGAAGGCGAGCACGACGTCACGCAAGCGGGTAAAGGGCGGCGCGCCAGCGAACCAGCGGAGTAGCTGGCGCTCCCTGCGCTAGGAAATTTCGTCGCTACGAGATTTCGTCGCTCTGGTTCTTGCGCACCTTGGGCAGATCGGCGAATTCGCCCGCACGCTTGTCCTGGTTCGCGGCCATAGCCTCGGCGATCTCATCGCGCTGGAGCATGGACGCGTTCCAGATGCTGATGTAGTCGAGCCCGTCAACGGTGGAGTGATCGCGCGCATAGTTGATGATGCGCTTTGATCCGTAGACCGCCAGCGGCGCCTTCGAAGCGATCTCCTCGGCGATCTCGAAGACACCCTCCAGCATCGTGGCCTGGTCAGGATAGACGCGATTGATCAATCCGACCTGCTGCGCCTCCATCGCAGGCATCCGCCGGCCCGTATAGGCCAGCTCGCGCACGATCCCTTCGGGGATGAGCTTCACCAATCGGGGAAACGTGCCCACGTCGGCGGTCATCCCGATATTGATCTCGAAGATCGTCAGAAACGCGTCTTCGGTCGCGTAGCGCATGTCGCACGCGGTGACCAAGTCGACGCCGCCGCCGATCACGCCGCCCTGAACGGCCGCCAGCACAGGCAGGCGACAGTTCTCCAGCGCAGAGAACGTATTCTGCATGCGACGCACATCGCTGTAGAAGCGCGCGCCGCGCGTGCGGCCGGCCTTGGCGTCGTCGCGCTCAGCGCTTTGCTGCTTTTGCTCGTTCGCGCCAAAAATGCTCACGTCGATGCCCGAGCAAAAGTGCGGCCCGGTCGACGAGATGACGATCGCCCGCGCCTTGGCGTTCTCGTCGAGGTCTTGCACGATCTTCGGCAGCTCGTCCCAGAACTCCGGGATCATGGCGTTCCGCTTCTCCGGACGGTTCAGCACGATGTGCGCGACCCGGCCCTCGAGCTTCACATCGAAACAGCGGTATTCCATTCAGTCCTCCCTCGGGGGCGATCGGGCGTTCGCGCCATTCTCCGCGCTTTCATCTCACGCTCATCGTGCTAGGTCGACCAACGAGCGGGTTGACGCGAGGAGACAGGCACATGCGCGCGCTGACGATTGCGGGGACGACGACCATCGGAGCCCTCATTCTTCTCTCAGGCTGCGCGAGCATGCGCATCGACGCCGAAAGCCGCGCGCTGACGGCCTACCTCGACGCCGAGTTCGAGGAGCAGCTCGCCTTCTCGCCGGAATTCCAGACCTCTCTGGGTCGCAAGACGAACTACGACCAGCTCGACGACCGCAGCGAAGCGGCCGCGGACGCTCAACTCGAATGGCGACGCGAAAGCGTCGCCGAGATGGAGGCGCGTTTCGATGTCGCCTCGCTCAATGACGACGCGCGCCTGTCCTACGAGATCTGGCGCTACGCGCTCGAACGCGCCGAGCGCGCGGCGCAGTTTCGCCGCCACGACTTCGTCTTCGGACGCTACGGCGAGCACTCCTCGATCCCGACGTTCCTGATCAACAACCACCGCGTCGATGACGCCGCGGACATGGAGGACTACAACGCCCGTCTGCGCGCGCTTGGCCCGGCGCTCGACCAGTCGCTCGAACGCGCGCAGCTGGCCGCCGAAGACGGCATACGCATGCCTCGCTTCGATTATGAACGCACGATCGCGGAAGCGCGCGGCCTGCTTGACGGCCTGCCCTTCACCGAAACCGAAGTGAATTCACCGCTGTTCGCCGACGCCAAAGAGAAGATCAACGCGCTCTACGACGCCGGCGAGATCGATGACGCCGAAGCGGACGCGCTGCTGAGCGAGGCTGAAGCTGCGCTGCTTGATTTCGCTGGTCCGGCATATGAGCGGGTGATCCGGTGGGCGCAGGCGGACATCGACAACGCCCCGTCAGGCGTCGTCGGCGCGATCGCCTATCCGGACGGCGAGGCCTGGTACGAAACTGCGCTCGCGCTCAACACGACGACCGACATGACCGCGGACGAGGTGCACGAGCTGGGCCTTTCGGAGGTCGCACGCATTCAAGCCCAGATGGAAGCGATCAAGGACGAGGTCGGCTTTGAAGGCAGCCTGGCCGAGTTCTTCATCTTCACGCGCACCGACGACCAGTTCTATCTGCCGAATACGGACGAAGGCCGCGCCGAATATCTCGCCCGCGCCGAGAACATCATCCGCACGATGGAGGCGCGCCTGCCGGATTACTTCGGCCTTCTGCCCGAAGCGCCGCTGGAGGTCCGCCGCGTCGAAGCGTTCCGCGAAGAGGACGGCGGCGCGGCGCATTATCGGGCCGCCGCGCCGGACGGCTCGCGGCCGGGGACCTTCTACTCGCATCTCTCCGACATGCGGGCGATGCCGACCTATCACCTCGAGCGGGTCAGCTATCACGAGGGCCTGCCCGGCCATCACCTGCAGATCTCGATTGCGCGGGAGCTCGAAGACGTGCCGACGTTCCGCACGGTCTACGGCTACTCGGCCTATTCGGAAGGCTGGGGCCTCTATTCGGAGGAGCTGGCCAAGGAGATGGGCTTCTACGAAGACCCTTACTCGGAGTTCGGCCAGCTCGCCGGTGAGCTATGGCGCGCGGTGCGCCTCGTCGTCGACACCGGCATCCACGCCAAGGGATGGAGCGAGGAGGAAGCGGTC
>JASFUX010000350.1:0-3003 GCA_050050115.1 Maricaulaceae bacterium
GACGAGCCCACAGGGAACCTCGACCCGCGCACCTCGGCGGACGTCTTTGACGCGCTGGTGCAGCTGGCGAAAGGCGAGGGCGTCGCCGCCCTGATCGCGACGCACAACTACGAGCTCACCCAGTACATGGACCGGGTGATGAGCCTCAGAGACGGCCTTTTGGAACGCGCGACGCTTCCCCAGGCGTCGGCCTGAACCGGCTTGACCCGCCGGCGCGACGCGGTCGAACATAATAAGAACAGCTGGAACAGCCCCTATGCTCTCGGAGCAGCTCGCCATGTCGCGCGCGCCTTTCGTTCATTTGCGCTGCCGGTCCGCCTATTCGCTGCTCGAAGGCGCGATGGTGGTCCCGGATCTGAAGCGCCTGTGCCTTGAGCATGAGGCGCCGGCATTGGCGCTGACGGACACCAACAACCTCTTCGGCGCGCTCGAGTTCTCCGAGACCCTGGCCGAAGCCGGGGTGCAGCCGATCATTGGTGTGACGCTCAAGGTGCGGCTCGGCGAGCCGCCGCTCGGCGCGACACGGCGCGAGCCGGACGGGACGGTCGCGCTGCTTGCGCAAAGCGAGGCGGGCTACGCGCGGCTGATGGCGCTCTCGAGCATGGCCTTCCTCGAAGTCGATCCATCGGAAGAGCCGCATGTCCCGTTCGAGGCGGTGCTGGCCGAGCCGGACGGACTCTTGTGTCTAAGCGGCGGCCCGGACGGCGCGGTCAATCGCTTGATCGTTGCTGGCCGGCATGAGGAGGCTGGCGTCTGCCTTGAGCGTCTGCGCGACGCGTTTGGAGACAGGTTCTACGTCGAGCTGCAGCGTCACGGCGTGCCGGACGAAGCCGTCGCCGAAGAAATGTTGGTCAGCGAGGCCTATCGCCTCGGCGCGCCCTTGCTTGCGACCAACGAGCCCTACTTCTCGACCCGCGACATGCATGAGGCGCACGACGCGCTGATGTGCATTGCACAGAGCAGCTACATCAACGTCGACGAGCGGCGAAAGGTCACCGAACGGCATCATTTCGCCACCGCCGAGGAGATGTCCGCCGCCTTCGCCGACCTGCCCGAGGCGATCGCCAACACCGCCGACGCGGCGCGGCGCTGCTTCTATCGTCCGCTGACCCGCGACCCGATCCTGCCGCGCTTTTCAGGCGAGGGCGGGCGCGACGAGGCCGCCGAGCTGGCCGCTCAGGCCAAGGAGGGTCTCAAGGCGCGGCTTGAAGCCGTCGAGCTTGCCGCCGAAGAGCAAGCCTACTGGGATCGCCTCGACCTCGAACTTGAAGTCATCACTCAGATGGGTTTTCCCGGCTACTTCTTGATCGTGTCGGACTTCATCAAATGGGCGAAGTCGCACGGCGTGCCGGTGGGGCCGGGCCGCGGCTCGGGCGCGGGCTCGGTGGTCGCCTGGTCGCTGACGATCACCGACCTCGATCCGCTGCGTTATGGCCTGCTGTTCGAGCGGTTCCTGAACCCCGAGCGGATTTCGATGCCCGACTTCGACATCGACTTCTGTCAGGAGCGGCGTGGCGAGGTCATCGAATACGTCAAAGCGAAATACGGCGCCGACCGGGTCGCGCAGATCATCACCTTCGGCACGCTGCAAGCCCGCGCCGTGCTGCGCGACGTCGGCCGGGTCATGCAGCTGCCGTTTGGTCAGGTCGACCGGCTCGCCAAGATGGTCCCGAACGCGCCCGGCCAGCAGATCAAGCTCGCCGACGCCGTCGCCGCCGAGCCCCGTTTCGCTCAAGAGCGCGCCCGGGACGAAGAGGTCGGTCGGCTGATCGATACAGCGTTGAAGCTCGAAGGGCTCTATCGCAACGCTTCGACCCACGCCGCCGGCGTCGTCATCGGCGATCGCCCGCTGGTCGAGCTGACGCCGCTCTACCAGGATCCGCGCTCTGATCTTCCGGCCACCCAGTTCAACATGACCTGGGTGGAGCGCGCGGGGCTGGTCAAGTTTGACTTCTTGGGCCTCAAGACCCTCACGGTGCTCGACCGCGCGCTTGGCTATCTCAGGCAGGCCGGTGAGGAGCTCGATCTCGCCGCCATTCCCGAAGGCGATCCTGCGTCCTACGAGCTGCTCTCCTCGGGCGCGTCGATCGGCGTGTTCCAGCTGGAAAGTTCGGGCATGCGCGACACGCTCAAGAAGATGAAGCCCGACCAGATCGAGGATCTGATCGCGCTCATCTCGCTCTATCGTCCGGGTCCGATGAAGAACATCGACACCTACGTCGAGCGCAAAAAGGGTCTCGCCAAGCCGGATTATCTGCACCAGTTGATCGAGCCGATCCTCAAGGAGACCTACGGCGTCATCATCTACCAGGAGCAGGTGATGCAGATTGCCCAGACGCTCTCGGGCTATTCGCTGGGCGAGGCGGACATCTTGAGGCGCGCCATGGGCAAGAAAAAGCCCGAGGAGATGCGCAAGCAGAAGACGCGCTTCATGGAAGGCGCGGCCGAGCGGGGCGTGTCGAAGGCGAAGGCGTCGCACATCTTCGACCTCGTCGAGGAGTTCGCCGGCTACGGCTTCAACAAGAGCCACGCGGCCGCCTACGCGGTGATCGCCTATCAGACCGCCTACCTCAAGGCGAACCGGCCGGTCGCCTTCATGGCGGCGCTGATGTCGCTTGACATTCAGAACACCGACAAACTCGCCGTCTTCGTCCAAGAGATACGGCGGATGAAGATCGAGCTCTTGCCGCCGGACATCAACGCCTCCGAAGCGGACTTTTCCGTCGAAGGCGAGGCGGTGCGCTACGCCTTGGGCGGGATCCGCAACGTCGGCCTGTCGGCGATGGAGCACGTGGTGGAGGTGCGCAAGGCCGGCGGTCCGTTCAAGGACTTGATGGATTTCGGCCGGCGGATCGATCCGCGCCAAGTCAACAAGCGGATGGTTGAAAATCTCGCCCGCGCCGGCGCTTTCGATTGCCTGGGCGTTGAGCGACGTCAGGCCCTCACCGCCGCCGAGCGCATCCTCGCCGCCGCCAACGTCGCCGCCGCCGAGCGCGCCGCTGC